>NZ_CP133838.1:3376888-3683878 GCF_031432975.1 Buttiauxella selenatireducens
TTTCACGAATGGTTTTCGCAATATATTCCATTGCTTCCAGCGGCCGAGTCACCGCAGCCAGGTGCGGTGTGATGGCAATGCGAGGATGTTTCCACAAAGGGCTATTTGCAGGGAGAGGTTCTTTCGCGAACACGTCGAGCATCGCGCCTTTCACTTTGCCGCTCTCAAGTGCCGCCAGCAGATCGTTTTCGACCAGATGCACACCACGAGCAAGGTTCATGATAAACGCCTCATCGGCCAGCTGCTCAAGCAGTTGGCTGTTGATGATGCCCACGGTTTGTGGCGTATTCGGTAACAGGTTGATTAACACGCGCGTGCCATTAAGGAAAGCACTCAACTCTTCTGTGCCGGCGTAACTTGTGACACCTGGATAGTTTTTCTTACTGCGGCTCCAGCAACGCACCGGGAACCCCCAGGCAGCAAGGCTTTCAGCCACTTTCCCGCCTAAAACACCGGCACCGAGCAACCCAATGGTAAAGTCTTCACGGCGATAATCTTCCAGCGGTTGCCATTTAGCCTGCTGCTTTAAGGCCTGATAGTCATCAAATCGGCGGAACCAATGCAGCACCTGGCTGACAGCGTATTCCTGCATTTGCAGCGCCATTCCAGTGTCTTCGAGGCGAAATAACGGCACACCATCAGGCAACATATCAGGATGCGCTTGCAGCTTACTCAAAATAGAATCTACACCCGCCCCTAACGCGAACACGCCTTTGAGCTCACGACGTCCACTGAGCATCTCCACAGGTGGATGCCAAACCAGCGCGTAATCAGCGGGTTGGTTATCACCGGGATGCCACTGGCGAACCGTGGCACCTGGAAGTTGCTGTTGCATACCGTCGAGCCAAAATTGAGTATCAAATGTCGGGTGATGAAAAATGATGTCCATGCTTTCTCCATTTATTCTTAGACTTACGCGCAGCGTTTAACAATACATTAGATGAATCTAATAAAAAATCACCACGCTTTGCTGTTTTAAGAAGCAAGTTGTTTGAAGTTTGGCTAAACGCGCCGATTTTTCGAAAAGTGAATTGACGCAGCCCGCAGATTTCCCTACATTAGCGCCCGTTCCGGAGGTCAGGAACAACAAAACGGTGAGGTGTCCGAGTGGCTGAAGGAGCACGCCTGGAAAGTGTGTATACGGCAACGTATCGAGGGTTCGAACCCCTCTCTCACCGCCATATTTAAAGAAGAGCTCGTATGGAAATACGGGCTTTTTTTTCGCCTTAAATTCAGTATCGTTCACACCTTAACCGAACGATTCGTAAACCGAAGATTAAACTTGACCGAATAGGGTTGAGACCCTATAGTAGCGCCCCGTTGCCCCCTGAAGTTGGCAACAGAAACAAAACGGTGAGGTGTCCGAGTGGCTGAAGGAGCACGCCTGGAAAGTGTGTATACGGCAACGTATCGAGGGTTCGAACCCCTCTCTCACCGCCACATTCCAAGAGAAAGTCTGAACTAACGTTCAGACTTTTTTTTCGCCCGTAACCCGTGGAGAGACGGGTGAGAACCCTCGACCCGAGGTTCGACAAATGCTTTAGCATTTGGGCGTCAGGGGCGCTTGCGACCATGACGCCCGAAGGGCAAGCGTAGCCCAGTCAGCCCCTCTCTCACCGCCACATTTAAAGAAGAGCTCGTATGAAAATACGGGCTTTTTTTTCGTTTATAGCCTGCCCAAAAAGACAAAAAAAACCCGAACCTAAGTTCGGGTATGACACCTCGCCGTTGGGCTAAATCACTGCTCCACCACGACTAAGATTACAGATCTTTGAACGTTCCCAGGCGATACCCGCGTTCTGCAATCGCATATTTAAGCGAAGCGGAAGTTAAGACATCCAGTTCAGCCAGGCGCGGATAACAGTACTTGCTGGCAAGAATCGTGTTATCGATAAACGAAGGATGACACATCACCTCTAACGATTGCTCACCTCGAGTCATTGATCTCTCTAACGTATCGAGAAACAGCGATTCCGTTATTTGCTCACCATAAAAGCCGCTATCAAAACCTTGCGTAGTTTTAACTCCGTGCAGCTCAATCTCACCCGTTCTGGCCGCATCGTAGTCAAAGCGTACTGGAAGACCTTTCGCCTTCGCGAAGGCTTCAACAATTGAATAGATCTGCGGGATCATATGGACATGGTGATGGCTGTCGATGTGCGTCGGCGCACGACCAAATAATTCGATGAATCTCGCAAACTGGCATGCCAGCTCGTGTTCAATTTCTGCCAGCGGTAAGGTGTTTTCTTCGGCACGTTGCCAAATCCATTTCCCTAACTCGCCCTTTTCATCCGTCAGCCCCGGCATAGCCGATATCGGGCGCCCTAGCGTCAGCACAAAGTGCATGCCAATCGCCAGTCCAGGATGTTTAGCACTTAACGCAACGGCATGTTCGATGCCATGAGCGTTAACCATCGCGGTGGTCGATGTCACCACACCGTTGATGTAAGCATCGATAATTCCATAATTTTGCGCTTTGCAAAGCCCAAAATCGTCCGCGTTAACAATTAATAACTTATCCATTGTCGCCTCGGTAGGCTGCCTTCCCCGGTAAGGGAAGGCCTCCAGTTATTTAAGTGCAGCGATTGCCTGCGCAAAGTTTGGTAGATTTGCTTCGTGCGCGAGCAGCATGTCGCGGGCAATTTTCTCAGCATCTTTGTCGGAATGGATGAGTGGGCTCAAGTTCAGCGCCAGTAGCACATCGTTAAAGTTACCGCTCAAAGCCGCTTCGCTTGCCGCAACTTCAAAACCTTTGATGGTGTAAATCAGGCCCAACACTTTTTCATCAAAATGGGTGATGCGCGAACTCGGCGTTGCGCCATCGCGACCGATAGTACAGGTCATTTCGACCGCCCAATCAGCTGGAATATTATCAACATGGCCGTGATGCGGCACGTTAACGTAATGCTCGCTTTGCTTGTCGTTATAGATGTCGCTGATCACTTCACAAGCCGCGTCAGAATAGTAAGCCCCACCACGCAGCTCCAGTTCTTTCGGTTTAACATTCAGCGCCGGATCTTTGTACAGCTCGAACAGTTGCTTTTCCACTTTCTGAACGACAGTTGCTCGCGCGCCGCCTTTGTAGAATTCACCCATTTCGATAGCCAGCATCTCTTTTTGCTTAAAGTAGTAGAGCAAATAAGAGCATGGCAGCAGACGCAAGGAACGAATCAAGCCTTCGCTGAATGGCAGATCAAAGATGTTTTTCACCGAGCCCGCGGTCAGTGTACCGGCGGCCACGCCATCCAGCAGTTCGTCAAAGCGAGAGGTTCCGTTGACCAGCACATCTCTGATGAACACCATGTGGTTCAGACCGAACAAGTCGATATTCAATTCATCGGTTGGCTTGAGTTTTAACACATCTTTAATGAACATTTTCATGCCCACTGGGATGTTGCACACGCCAATGAATTTCTTGAAATCGGTGTGGCGATACACGGCTTCAGTCACCATGCCGGCCGGGTTGGTGAAGTTAATCACCCACGCGTCAGGGCAGATTTCTTTCACGTCGTTAATAATGTCAAAAATCACGGGAATAGTACGCAGGCCTTTAAACAAACCGCCTGCCCCGTTTGTTTCCTGACCTAAGTAGCCGTAACCCAGCGGAATGCGCTCATCGAGTTCACGGGCTTTCAGTTGGCCAACACGCAATTGCGTGGTAACAAAGTCGGCATCCACCAGCGCTTCGCGACGATCGAGGGTTTTATATAGCGCAATCGGCACACCAGCGCGTTCAATCATGCGCAAGCAAAGATCAAAGATAATATCTTGTTTCTCTTTACCGGCCTCAACATCGACCAACCATAATTCAGTGATCGGCAATTCTTCGTAACGTTTAATAAAACCTTCGAGTAATTCAGGGGTATAGCTGCTCCCACCACCAATTGTGACGACTTTCAATTTTTTACTCATAGGGACTCCGATTGCACTTTAATTAAGGCAGAGATATAGATGTATTATTGAAGGTTATTCATGGCATGAATATGCCAGAATTAATTCCCAACCCTCACTAATACATATACAGATTATTTAATGCTGTATAACTGCTTCCGATAATGCTGCGGTGTAAATGACGTTAACTTTTTAAAGTTTTTAATAAACATACTGGCGCTACTGTAACCTGACTCGAAAGCGATATCGGTGACAGAATAGTTGGTAATCTCCAGTTGTTTCTTGGCAAAATTAATTCTTATCTCATTGATAATTTGCATCGGTGTTTTACCGTAATGGCGTTGTGTGGCGCGGGTTAAGTACTCCTGCGACTTTCCAGACAACTCAACCATGTTCACTAATGCTTTATCACCGAACATTGATTTACCATGCATCTGCTCAACGGTGTTTTTCAGCCAGGCGGGAATATCCCCCCCTGATTCTGATTCTTTATGATGGCGCAGACGATTAACAATATAAAACGTCACCATCTCAAGAAATTCATTAAACTCACCCTGACGGAAGTTTAATGAGGCCGTCACAGATTCAATATAAGTCAGAAATTCGTTCTTAATCTGATAAACCTGTGAAGCAATAAAATAGGCTGGAAATAACGGTAAATAATGCTGTTCAAAAAAAGCCTTGCTGATACCGACATTCAGGATCCGGGTAGCACCAAAGTCATAAAAGCTTTGATGATAAGAACCCAGCGGAATGAAAACAAAACTTCCTCTTTCCAGCAGCACGCGCTTACCGTTAATTTCCTGGTAATAACGCCCGGTTAGTACCACCGTGAACTCATAATAATCATGTTGGTGCAGCCCGGAGACACTTTCGACTTTGTTGTGGATGAACATGTGGAAATGTTGACCATCAAAAAGTTGACTCTCACGTGCCGTACTGATTTCCATACTGATTACCGGTGGCTGCATAAGGGACTCCAACTTATTTTATTTTTTCATGAAGCTCAATAAGTTCTGTGACCAACTCACGTGCCAGCATGGAGGTCATCAGGTGATCTTGTGCATGAACCAGCACCAGACTAACTTTGGTTTTGCCTTCGCCCTGGTCACCTTCAATCAGTTTAGTTTGCACCAGGTGGGCTTCATTCAGCGCTTCACGAGACTGCCCCATCAATTCCCAGGCTTTTTCAAAATCGCCTGCTTTAGCGATTTTCAGTGCTGCATACGCAAGGCTGCGCGCCTGGCCGGAATTGATGATTAAACCCATTACAACTTCTTCAAGGTCGTTGGTATCGACTTCATTATCTACAGCGTTATCTAAGTTAAACATCAAACTCTCTCCCGGTACTTTTAAAGTGGCTGGGGATAAGGGGGTTATCCCCAGCCAAAACTATTCAGAATTTAAGATTAGAATTTCAGTGCGTTAGCAATATCTTCTTCACTTTCTTCTTCTTCAATAACCGCCTGCGCTTTGTTCGACAGGATAACAAATGGCATGTAAACCATTGTTGCGACACCCAGGTTAAACAGAGCGACTAACAGGGCTGCGATACTGCCGTTACTGTTAAAGAAGGCGCCTAAGCCGGTTGGCATGGTCCACGGTGCCAGGTTGGTGACCGGTGGAATGATGCCTAGCGAGTAAGCCGCAAGCGTGATGGCTGCCAGAATCGGTTGAACCAGCACGAACGGGATAAACATAACCGGGTTCATGATGATTGGCAGACCGAACAGGATAGGTTCGTTAATCTGGAAGATGCCTGATGGCAGTGCCAGTTTCGCAACCTGACGGTGATCCGCACGGCGTGAAGCGATAAAGATGGCGATAATCAGACCCAGTGTCGCACCAGAACCACCCAACAGGATGTAGGAGTCGAGCATTGGTTTAGCCCAGAAGTGGAACTGTTTGCCTGCATCCAGTGCTGCCTGAACTGAACCATACTGGTTGTAAATTGCGATGTTTTCCAGCGCCCATGGGGTCATGATGCCGTTGTCCAGCGCGGTAAGCGCCAGTGAACCATGCACACCAAAGAACCACAGCAGGGAGTTGAAAATCACGTACGCCCAGCCCACTACTGCACCCATCGACGCCAGCGGCGTAGAGATGGAATCCATAATGATCTGGTGGAAGTTGCTACCGTGATTCGCCAGCAGCCAGGAAATAATCCCGAAAATAGACAGGATAATAAAGCCTGGAATTAAAGCAGAGAAAGAACGCGATACCGAAGTCGGCACGCTATCTGGCAAAGTAATAACCCAATTGCGGCGGATAACAAACGTAAAGAGTTCCGCAACGACGAGGCCAATAACAATACCGGAAATAATATTCTGACCACCTAACCAGTTAGCACCAACAGCATAAGCTTCACCAACGCTATAAGGTGTTACGGTCATAAATGCTGCAACGGATAATAAACCGGCAGCAAGGGGGTCAACTTTACGTTCCTCGGCAAGCGCCATACCTATGAAAAAAGGAGCCATTAGCGACATAATACCCAATGTGCCGTTATACACATTGCCGCCAATGGCTTTTAACCCATTAAGAGTTTCAATGGTCGAGGGATCTAAGCGAATACCTAAGGAATAGAAAAAGGAACCGGCGCCAAAACTCAGAAAGACGTTATTGATTAATACAAACATGGCCCCGGCAAGGGTCAATGGCATTAATTTGATGAAACCATTTTTAATTGCGTTGACGTGCGGTTGCTTCCCAATTTTCACTGCGAAAGGAAGCAATATCTTCTCAAGTGAATCAATGACTTTACTCATTTGTAATTTCCTTTATTGCCGCAAGATACTTGCGGCCAGGTTGTGTAAGGTCGTTCTTTGACGGAAAAATAAAACAATAAAAAAAATTAATTAGCTGCTGCTTTCTTGATCGATGCGACGGCTGCTTTAAGCACGCCCAAACCATCAATTTTGCCGTACATTGCCGAATCAATAACTTCGACTGTCTTACCCGGTAATACTTTTTGAATTTCTGGAAGCATGTAAGCGATTTGTGGTCCAAGTAATACCAAATCTGCATCCTTGCCTTTTTCCGCCGCCAGAGTTTCTGGCCAGGCTTCAATAACAACAGGGACTTCATACTTCTCTGCCTGCGCCTTCATTTTTGATACAAGTAATGAAGTGGACATACCGGCAGAACAAAATAGGTAAATACGTTTTTTAGTCATAATAGTTTCCTCACGTTGCAATAACCTGCATGTCGAATGTCAGCACACCTGCAAAAGCAAATCATTGATAAGTTCTGATTGTTTCTGGTTGGAATAAGTATACGGCAACAATCTGGCTGGGAATAATTTTGCAGAACCTAAAATTGTCTCTCCTTGACCATCCGTTTTGATACCCTTCACATTTTGGGCAAATAATTCGCGCAAAGAAAAAAGCCCAAACAGAGTTTGGGCTTTACGAATCTATCACACCAGAAATCAGTCGTAGGCATTCAACGTGCGCTGGCAAAGGGCTGAGCGCACACAATCTTGTTTGCCAAATTGGACAATGCCGATCATCTCATCTTCTTCAAAACGTGCCAGAGCATCACTCAGGCCGGACTGAACACCCCGAGGCAAATCACATTGCGTGATATCGCCATTGACGATCACCGTCACGTTTTCCCCAAGGCGCGTTAAGAACATTTTCATTTGCGCTGCGGTGACATTCTGCGCCTCATCAAGAATAACCACCGCATTTTCGAAGGTACGTCCGCGCATATAGGCGAACGGCGCGATTTCTACTTTGCCAATTTCGGGACGCAGGCAGTACTGCATGAAAGACGACCCTAAACGTCGCACCAGGATGTCATAGACCGGGCGGAAATAAGGGGCGAATTTTTCCGAAATATCCCCAGGTAAGAAGCCGAGATCTTCGTCAGCTTGCAGAACCGGGCGGGTAACAATTATCCTGTCGACATCCTTATGTATCAGGGCCTCAGCGGCTTTCGCCGCACTGATATACGTCTTGCCGCAACCTGCTTCGCCGGTGGCGAATATCAGCTGCTTTTTCTCGATGGCGTTAAGATAGTGCTGCTGAGCCTCGTTTCGCGCTGCTATAGGTGAATTATCACGGCAATCCCTGGCCATGCCGATAGATTCAACGCCGCTCATCTGCACAAGCGATGTGACCGATTCCTCTTCACGTTGTTTGTGGCTACGTGAATCCCGTCTCAGCACACGTTTTGCTTCGCGACGAGCTTTGATCACTGCTTTCTGTCTTCCCATGGATGGCACCTTACAGTTGGTTTCATTTCCCGCGTCACTTTCAGATACGCGATTATGCTTACTAACGGATGAGGTTTGGCTTCCTTTTAAGCCATAAACTGCCGGTTGAGAGGATGCACCAGTTAGACGAAATACGCCGCTTAGCGCATCGTTGACACTCTGAGTTTTTGAAGGGTTTGAGGTTTTAGCGGTGAAGATAGCGAAGCCGGAGGAGAGACCTCCGCACAGGATGGTGCGGGTAAGATGTTTGTTTAATCGTCCAGTACAGGACCCTACCATGCGCTGTCTCCATTGTGATTTAAATTCACAGCCGGGAACTACCGCTCTTGCTTTAAATACATCAAATTTTATCTTAATTGCAACACTTATTTTACTTTAATTCAACATTCGCGTTTCGTCACGCGTTAATCAGATTTATGACATAAAAATATTACACTTTTATATCAAAGGTATAGTTATTTAAAAGTTGGATGAATAATAGACAGGCAAATTGTTAGCAAATGAAAAATTAGCAGGAGAAGGAGTTGGGGTTTTATGGGAGTGCGGGACGCCCTCACCCCAGCCCTCTCCCCCAGGAGAGGGAGAAATCAGAGCCCCTTCAGGACGGGGAAATCCGTGCACCCTCTCCCCCAGGAGAGGGAGAATAATAGCCTCTGCTCTCACTGGCGACTTCGGCCCGATCCCTTCTCCCTCAGGGAGAAGGTTAGGATGAGGGTGGTTTCAAAAATTACCGCATCAAGCCTCTAAAAGCCCCTGCCCTAAATAATGCTGATTATCTTTAACGCCAGGCAGGACAAAGAAATATCCGCCGCCAATCGGCTTCACATACTCTTCCAGCGCCTCACCGTTAAGCCGTTGCTGCACCTCCAGAAAACCTTTCTCAAGGTCATGCTGGAAGCAGACAAACAATAATCCCATATCCAGCTGGCCAGATTTGGAAACGCCCAACGAATAGCTATAACCCCGGCGCATCATTAGGTTTGACTGAGTCTCTTTGGTTCGCGGATTGGCCAGACGAATATGTGCATCCAGCGCAATCACATTACCATCGGGGTCGGCAGCATAATCAGGTTCATCATGCTCATTCTTCATTCCCAACGGCGCACCACTGTGTTTGTCGCGGCCAAAAATGGTTTGCTGTTCTTTCAGTGGCGTTCTGTCCCATGACTCAACGTGGAACTGAATAATGCGCACCGCTTTGTAACTGCCACCCACCGCCCAGGCTGGTTCCTGCTGGTTGCCGGTCACCCAAACCACTTCATCCATCAGCGTCTGGTTGCTGCTGTCTGGATTGGCGGTTCCGTCTTTAAAACCGAGCAAGTTGATCGGGGTTTCTTTGCCACGTGAGCGCGCCGCATGGTTGGAGATAAACCCCTCCCGCTTCCAGCGCACACTGAGTAAATCTGGCGTGTGTTTGATAATGTCGCGCAACGCGTGGATAACCGTGTCCGCCGTATTCGCGCATATCTGGATAAGCAAATCACCATGACACAAGCTGGCGTCCAGGGAATCGTTGGAAAAACGTTCCATTTTTTGCAGTTTTGTCGGCTTCTGCCCTTTCAGACCAAAGCGTTCATCAAACAGCGACGTTCCCGCCGACAGCGTGATAGTCAGGTTATCAGGGTAGATTTCAGCGCCGAGGATACCGGAGTCCATCGGTGGCATCCGTGGATTCGGTGTATCCGGTGCCGGGCCGCCCGTGGTCAGGAAATCGAAACGCGCAGTCAGCAATTTGAACAAGCGCTCGAGGTCAGCTTTGTCACTTGCCAGCACATCGAAAGCCACCAGCATCATTGCTGCTTGCTGAGGTGTGAGCACGCCGGCCTGATGCACTCCGTAGAACGGTTGTTTTTCCATCCGAGCGTCAGGCGGCAACGTACCCGGAGAAGTCTCTTGTTTTGCCGCGTGCGCAACTGGGCAACCACCGGTAACGGCAAGGGCGCCACCGAGTGCGCCCAACCCTTTCAGTAACCGACGGCGTGCCGGTTGATGCACGCCGCTTTTGCTATTTTCTTCCATCAAACTTAGTCCAGACCCAGAACGCCACGCAGTTGCGACAAATCTTCAGCCAATGCCGTTACCGGCCCTTTCAGCGCATTACGGTCAGCGTCAGTCAATTTGTCATAAGTCTCAAAACCCTCTTTGGTGCGATATTTCGCAAGGATAGTGTCGACTTTCTTGAAGTTGGCATCCACTTTAGCCAGCAACGGTGCGTTGTCTTTCGCCAATACAGGACGCAGCAAGTTCACGATTTTCTGTGCACCATCAACGTTTGCCTGGAAGTCCCACAGGTCGGTGTGGCTGTAGCGATCTTCTTCACCACTGATCTTGCTGGCAGCGACTTCTTCAATCAGACCCGCAGCGCCGCCGACAACTTTGCTTGGTGGGAAGGCCAGTTCAGAGATACGCTTTTGCAACTCCAGCACGTCGGTATTCAGCTGATCAGCATATTTTTCCATGCCTTTGGTAGAGTTATCACCAAACAGCGCTTTTTCCAGACGGTGGAAGCCGGTGAATTTCGGATCGTTCGCTTTCTGCTCGTAATCGTCTTCACGGGCATCGATGCTGCCGTCGAGATCGGAGAACAGTTCAGCAATCGGTTCAATACGCTCGTAATACTGACGCGTTGGCGCATACAGGGATTTTGCTTTTTCGATATCGCCCGCTTTTACCGCATCAGTAAAGGCTTTGGTGCCTTTAACCAGTTCGACCATTTGCGCGGTCACATACGCTTTGTATTCGGTAATTGGAGCGGTCAACGCCAGCAGATCGTTCTTCGGCGCAGCCTGGTCGCCTACCGCTTTAACGATAAGCTTGCCTTTCGGGTTGCTGAGCAGGCCGCACGTCATGTCGTATTCACCCGCTTGCAGGTTCGCCGTCATTTTCTGCGAGAAGCCCGGCGCGATGTTTTCGCGCTCTTCAACGACCATCACCCCTTTGAGGATTTCCCACTCCAGCGCTTTCTGGCTGTTGTTCTGAATGATGAACTGAGTTTTGCCCGCGTTAACCGTGATGTTCATCGGTTCGCACTGTTTATCGGTAACGGTGACTTTTACCTGAGGAACATCCGCAGCCTGCGCGGCGAAGGCTGAAGAAACCAGCGCAAACAGCGCTACATGCAGGGCTTTACGACGAAAATGTGTAGTCATGGCCAATCCCTTTAAAAATTCAGTATGTTGTAACTAAGCGGCGACATACTCGCCGCAAGATGATTAACGAGCCTGATTTGTCGCCTGGTTGCCCATGCGCGGGGGGATAAAGAACAGCACCAGCGCAGGGATCAGGTAAATAAAGTACATCGCCACTTCGCTGACGCTCGGCGCTTCCTGATAACCAAAAATGCCTTCAAGCAGCGTGCCAGTCAGGGAATGCGTTGAAAGGACATTACTCAGGTCAAAAGCGATGTCCTGGAAATGGTTCCACAACCCCGCTTCGTGGAATGCGCGCACCGCACCCGCAGCAAGGCCTGCCGCCACCAGCAAAATAAACAAACTGGTCCATTTAAAGAAGACAGCGAGATTCAGGCGGATACCGCCCCAATACAGCAGGAAACCGAGCACAATCGCGGTGCCCAGACCCAGCATAGCCCCGAGCGGTGGCATGATGCCGACGTCCTGCTGGAATGCCGCCAGTAGAAAGAAGACCGACTCCAGCCCTTCACGCGCGACGGCAAAGAACACCATCAGAATCAGCGCCCAGCCGTGGCTACCTTTGCTGTGTAATGCGTTGTCTACCGCTTGCTCTAACTGGACTTTGACGTTGCGCGATACTTTGCGCATCCAGAACACCATCCAGGTCAGGATGAAGACCGCGATAACCGCGACGATACCTTCAAACAACTCCTGCTCTTTTTGCGGGAATTCACCGGTAGTTTCGTTAATGAAGATGCCCAAACCCAGGCAAAGTGCTGCCGCTGCAACAACCCCAATCCACATAACGCCAATCCATTGGCCGCGTTGTGTGCGTTTCAGATAGCTGGCTATCAAACTAACAATCAGCGCGGCTTCCAGGCCTTCACGCAACATAATGAGAAACGGAACAAACATTCCTGACACTCCAACTGTGAACTCAGGTCAAAAGACGTAAAGAAAAGTAAAACCAGAACGATTGTGATTATCATTACCACAAAAATAAACACAAGCGGATTGTTAAGATATTTATAAGCAGATGTAAAAAGGGCCGCATTTTGCGGCCCTGGAGAGATAACTCAGTTAAGCGATACCCTGTTACTCAACCTGCAATTTGCTCGGTGGCGCGGTGTGATAAATCTCATCAGCATCAGCAAAGCGCTTCTGCATTGAGGTACTTGGCGCTTTGCCCAGCAGGCTAACCACCACAATACCGATGCTACCGAAAACAAAGCCTGGGATGATTTCATACAGGCCTAACCAGCCGAATTGTTTCCAGACGATAACCGTCAGCGCACCGATGATCATCCCGGCTAACGCGCCATTACGTGTCATACGTGACCACATGACCGAGAACAGCACTACCGGGCCAAACGCCGCACCGAAACCTGCCCATGCGTAACTGACCAGGCCAAGAACACGGTTTTCAGGGTTTGCCGCCAGCGCAATGGCGATGAGGGCAACCAACAGCACCATAAAGCGACCTACCCACACCAACTCTTTCTGCCCGGCATTTTTACGGAAGAAGGCTTTATACAAGTCTTCGGTAATTGCACTGGAGCACACCAGCAACTGGCAGCTCAGCGTGGACATTACCGCCGCCAAAATGGCAGATAACAAGATGCCCGCAATCCATGGGTTAAACAGCAGTTGTGCCAACTCGATGAACACGCGTTCGCCGTTTTGGTTAACCGCTCCCGCCAAAGAAGGATTATTAGAGAAGTATGCAATGCCGAAGAAGCCCACGGCACACGCACCACCCAGACACAGAATCATCCACGTCATACTGATGCGACGCGCGTTAACGATTGTGTGATGGGAATCTGCCGCCATGAAACGCGCCAGAATGTGTGGCTGGCCGAAGTAGCCCAGGCCCCAGCCCATCAGCGAGATGATTGCCACGAAGTTCAGGCCTTTCAGCATATCGACGTTTTCAATGCTTTTTTGCTTGATAACGGCCATGGAATCGTCAAACCCGCCAACCGCAGTCACCACCATAACCGGTGTCAGGATCAGGGCGAAAATCATCAGGCTCGCCTGCACGGTATCGGTCCAGCTTACTGCCAGGAAGCCACCCACGAAGGTATAAATGATGGTTGCCGCAGCCCCCGCCCACAATGCGGTTTCGTAGCTCATGCCGAATGTGCTTTCGAACAGACGTGCTCCCGCCACGATGCCAGACGCGCAATAGATGGTGAAGAACAGCAGGATAACTAACGCCGAGATAATACGCAGGATGCGGCTTTTATCTTCAAAACGTCCGGTGAAATAATCAGGCAATGTCAGTGCGTTATTGTTCACTTCGGTGTGAACACGTAAACGACCGGCAACCAGTTTCCAGTTAATGTAAGCGCCAGCCGTCAAACCGATGGCAATCCAGCTTTCCGAAATACCGGAAAGGAAGATAGCACCTGGCAAGCCCATCAACAGCCAGCCGCTCATGTCGGACGCGCCTGCTGATAATGCGGTGACCACGCTTCCCAGGCTGCGACCGCCCAGAATGTAGTCATCAAAGTTTTTGGTTGAACGCCAGGCGATAAACCCAATCAATATCATGCCAAAGATATAGATGAAGAAGGTCACCAGCATTGGTGTACTCATGGTCATGCAAGTTCTCCAGATTATTACCGGTTATACCCGGTATTACCGCACCGGAACGCAGCGCGGTTTATTTATAGTCATTCCAGTTTGCGACCATAACGTACAGGAAGCATTTTCCATTCACAAACGATTTAACACGTTATTCACAAAACATTCACCACGCAAAAAATAGCTTTTTGCTGGAGGTTGCACTTGCTCACGTTTTTTATGGTTGCACCTGCGAAAAGTGTTAACTACGTCCATAAATCACCCCTATGACCAATGACCTGCCAGACAACTTACTTATTTTTGATTTAACAATTCACTCTTTTTCCAGCTTGCTATCTGGCTCACATTTAACAAGGTTGCACAAAGTTGCAACATGATGGATATTGCCGGATAACTTTTATCAACCCTTCATATTTTTACCCGATGCATAACGGGTAACAGGAGTTACTGGAATGGCCACCACCATGGGCGTAAAACTGGACGACGCAACTCGCGAGCGTATTAAAGAAGCCGCTTCACGCATTGACCGCACACCTCACTGGCTAATTAAACAGGCGATTTTTAATTATCTGGAACGCCTCGAAAACAACGATGAATTGCCAGAACTCCCAGCTCTGTTAGCAGGTGCGGCAAACGAAAGTGACGAAGCTGCGCCGCACGTTGACGAAGCGCACCAGCCTTTCCTCGATTTCGCTGAACAAATTCTGCCGCAATCGGTCACTCGCGCCGCCATTACCGCCGCCTGGCGCCGTCCAGAAACCGATGCAGTACCGATGATTCTGGAACAGGCTCGCTTGCCGCAAACCATCGCCGAACAAACCCATAAACTGGCTTATCAGCTGGCCGACAAACTGCGCAATCAGAAGAGCGCCTCGGGCCGGGCGGGCATGGTACAAGGTTTGCTGCAAGAATTCTCGCTTTCCTCACAAGAGGGTGTGGCGCTGATGTGTCTGGCCGAAGCCTTATTGCGTATCCCGGATAAAGCGACGCGTGATGCGTTAATTCGCGACAAAATCAGCAACGGTAACTGGCATTCGCATATTGGCCGCAGCCCGTCGTTGTTCGTCAACGCCGCCACCTGGGGATTACTGTTTACCGGCCGCCTGGTCTCTACGCACAACGAAGCCAGCCTGTCCCATTCGCTTAACCGCATTATCAGTAAGAGTGGTGAACCGCTTATCCGTAAAGGTGTGGATATGGCGATGCGCCTGATGGGCGAGCAGTTTGTGACCGGTGAAACCATCGCCGAAGCGTTAGCCAACGCTCGCAAACTGGAAGAAAAAGGTTTCCGCTACTCCTACGATATGCTGGGTGAAGCCGCGCTGACCGCAGCCGATGCGCAGGCATACATGGTTTCTTACCAGCAAGCGATTCATGCCATTGGCAAAGCATCGAACGGACGTGGCATTTATGAAGGCCCAGGGATTTCCATCAAACTCTCTGCCTTACACCCACGTTACAGCCGTGCGCAGTACGACCGCGTTATGGAAGAGTTGTACCCGCGTTTAAAATCTCTGACGCTGCTGGCACGCCAGTATGATGTCGGCATTAACATCGACGCCGAAGAAGCCGACCGCCTGGAGATCTCACTCGATCTGTTGGAAAAACTGTGCTTCGAGCCAGAACTGGCAGGCTGGAACGGCATTGGTTTTGTGATTCAGGCGTACCAAAAACGCTGCCCGTTTGTCATTGATTACCTGGTTGATCTGGCTTCCCGCAGCCGTCGCCGCCTGATGATTCGCCTGGTGAAAGGCGCCTATTGGGACAGCGAAATCAAACGCGCACAAATGGATGGCCTGGAAGGTTATCCGGTTTATACGCGTAAGGTTTATACCGATATTTCCTATCTGGCCTGCGCGAAGAAATTGCTGGCTGTGCCAAACCTGATTTACCCGCAGTTCGCCACGCACAACGCCCACACGCTTGCAGCAATCTACAACCTGGCCGGGCAAAACTATTACCCGGGTCAGTATGAATTCCAGTGCCTGCACGGTATGGGTGAGCCACTTTACGATCAGGTCGTAGGCAAAGTGGCTGATGGCAAACTGAACCGCCCTTGCCGCATTTATGCGCCAGTCGGTACACATGAAACACTGCTGGCCTACCTGGTGCGCCGCCTGTTAGAAAACGGGGCCAATACCTCATTCGTTAACCGCATTGCTGACAATACGCTGCCGCTCGACGAACTGGTTGCCGACCCGGTGACCGCCATTGAAGCGATTGCAGGCAAAGAAGGCCAGCTCGGTCTGCCGCATCCAAAAATCCCACTACCAAAAGAGTTGTACGGAGCCGATCGCACCAACTCAAGCGGCCTGGATTTAGCGAACGAACATCGTCTGGCATCGCTCTCCTCTGCCCTGCTCAACAGCGCCGCGCAAAAATGGCAAGCGCTGCCGATTCTGGAAAAGGCCGTTGCGGCAGGCGACCTGGTGGCGGTGAAAAACCCGGCAGAGCCGACTGACATCGTAGGCTTTACTCGCGAAGCCACGCCAGAAGAAGTGTCGCAAGCACTGGAAAGTGCGGTTAACCACGCGCCAATCTGGTTTGCAACCCCTCCTCAAGAGCGTGCCGCGATTCTTGAACGCGCAGCCGTGATGATGGAAGGCCAGATGCAGAAATTGATTGGCATTCTGGTGCGCGAAGCGGGTAAAACCTTTAGCAACGCGATTGCTGAAGTCCGTGAAGCGGTGGATTTCCTGCACTACTACGCAGGCCAGGTGCGCAATGATTTCGATAACGAAACCCACCGTCCACTCGGCCCTGTGGTTTGTATCAGTCCGTGGAACTTCCCGCTGGCTATCTTTAGCGGCCAGATTGCCGCCGCCCTTGCCGCGGGTAACAGCGTGCTGGCAAAACCGGCTGAACAAACGCCACTGATTGCCGCCCTGGGTGTCTCAATTTTACTGGAAGCGGGTGTCCCTGCGGGCGTGTTGCAATTGCTGCCTGGCCGTGGTGAAACCGTTGGCGCACAGCTGACGGGCGACTCCCGTGTTCGCGGCGTGATGTTTACTGGCTCCACCGAAGTGGCGACGCTGCTGCAACGCAACATTGCTGACCGTCTTGATCCACAAGGTCGTCCAACGCCGCTGATTGCTGAAACCGGCGGTCTGAACGCAATGATCGTGGATTCCTCGGCGCTCACTGAGCAAGTGGTCGTTGACGTGCTGGCCTCAGCGTTTGATAGCGCCGGACAGCGTTGTTCTGCGCTGCGTGTGCTGTGTATTCAGGAAGATGTTGCCGAACATACGCTGCAAATGCTGCGCGGAGCGATGGGCGAATGCCGTATGGGTAATCCAGGCCGCCTGACGACGGACATCGGCCCGGTTATCGACGCCGAAGCCAAAGAGAATATCGAACAGCACATCCAGAATCTGCGCAGCAAAGGCCGCAAAGTATTCCAGGCCGTGCGTGATAACGCCGTGGATGCGAAAGAGTGGCAAAACGGGACTTTCGTTGCGCCAACGCTGATTGAGCTGGAAAGCTTCGACGAGATGCAAAAAGAGGTATTTGGCCCAGTGCTGCACGTGGTGCGCTACAACCGCAGCAACCTCGAAGCCCTGATTAACCAAATCAATGCCGCGGGATATGGCCTGACGCTTGGGGTACATACGCGTATTGATGAAACAATCGCTCAGGTGACCGGCTCCGCGCATGTCGGCAACATGTATGTCAACCGCAATATGGTGGGCGCGGTTGTCGGTGTGCAGCCATTCGGTGGCGAAGGTTTATCGGGTACGGGTCCGAAAGCCGGGGGGCCGCTGTATCTGTACCGCTTGTTGGCGAACCGTCCTGATAATGCACTGCAAACCACGTTCAACCGCCAGGATGCTGAATTGCCGGTGGATACGACGCTTAAAGCCAGCTTGCAGGCATCCCATCAGGCGCTGACGCAATGGGCAGCCAACAAAGGTGAATTGCCAGCCCTGTGCGAACGTTTCGCACAACTCGCGCAAAGCGGCACACTTCGCCAATTGCCGGGGCCAACGGGCGAACGCAATACTTATGCCTTAATGCCACGTGAACGCGTACTGTGTATTGCGGATAACGAGCAAGATGCATTGGTGCAACTGGCGGCGGTGACCAGTGTTGGCAGCCGTGCGCTGTGGGCTGATGACAAGCTGCATCGTGAACTGGCAAAAGCACTTCCTGCGTTGGTGCAAAAGCACATCGATTTTGCCAAAGAAGAAGCGCTGCTCGGTCAGGTGTTTGATGCCGTGATTTACCACGGCGATTCCGACCAACTGCGCGCGCTATGTGAAAAAGTTGCGGCACGTACCGGTGCGATTGTTTCAGTGCAAGGCTTTGCTCGCGGTGAAACAAACCTGTTGCTGGAACGTCTATACGTTGAGCGCTCACTGAGCGTGAACACCGCAGCAGCAGGCGGTAACGCCAGTTTGATGACAATCGGCTAAGATTTCACTACGCTAAAAAGGCTCCTTTTATGGAGCCTTTTTCTTTGAGGAATAATAATGAAACGCGTGTGTTTACTTCTTTCGGGTCTGCTATTAAGCGCAAACGTTCTGGCAGACAGTTGCGACGCCGCCACCTCGCAGGCGGGGCTCAACGAGTGCTACGGTAATGAGTACAAAAAGCAGGATGATTTACTGAATCAGACTTATCAGGAGGCGATGAAACTCGCCACCGACACACAAAAACCCCTGTTAAAAGCAGCGCAAAATGCGTGGATTGCTTTTCGTGACGCTGATTGCGCATTGATGACATCCGGGGCTGACGGTGCATCCATTGCGCCGATGGTTCATGCCCAGTGCATGGCAGACAAAACCCGCGAACGCACAGAACTGCTGAAAAGCACACTGCATTGTGAAGAAGGCGATGTCAGCTGCGTTTTCCCACCGCGCTAATTAACGCACCCGAATCCCCTCAATAATCATCCGCTGCACGTTTTCTACGGTGCGGCGGAAAAATTCTTCATCTTGTAAATTGCTGCCAGCAACCGCCTCGACCTGGCTTGCAAAATCGGCGTAGTGCTGCGTCGTCGCCCAGAGCATAAAAATCAGATGATGCGGATCAACCGCCGCCAGTTTGCCACTTTCGACCCAACCCGCAATGATTGCCGATTTATCATCAATCAGAGATTTCAAATCTCCGGTCAACTCCTCTTTAAGCAGAGGCGCACCTTGTAGCATTTCCAGGCAGAACAAGCGTGAAGCCTGCGGATAATCACGGGACACTTCGAGCTTCAGGCGGATATATTCGCTGATGGCCACCAGCGGCTGTAAATCTTCACGAAACGCGCGTAATGGCGCAAGCCAGATATCCAGGATCTGTTTCAGCACCGCGATATAGAGCGCTTCTTTCGACGGAAAATAATAGAGAAGGTTCGTTTTAGACACTTCAGCGCGTTCCGCCACCTGTTCGATACTGGTGCCGTGAATGCCGTATTGCGAGAAATACTCCAGCCCTGCTGCAAGAATAGCCTGCTTTTTCGCCGCTACTGCGCGGACACGCCGTCCGGTTTCTTTTGAAGCTGCCGCACACATATCAGGACTCCTGCCCGTTGAGTTCATCACCCGATACCGGTGCCTTTTTCATACGTTTAAGTTTTAGCTCGCTCACCAGAACGCCCAACACAATCAATGCGCCGCCTAATAACGCCAGCATCGGTAATCGCTCTCCGGCTAAACGGCCAAAAATCCCCGCCCACACCGGCTCACCGGTATAAATCACTGTCGCACGGGTAGGTGAAACGCTGCGCTGCGCCCAGTTCATTGTTACCTGAATAATGGCGCTAAAAATGCCGAGACCCAGCGCGATGCCCCACAAACCAGGCGTCAATGCAGGGACACGTTCACCCGCCGGGATCATGGTGGCAAACGCCACTATCGAGGCGGTGGCAAGCTGCACAATGGTCACTCGCTTGATATCGACTTTACCGGCCCAGGCACTAATCAGAATAATTTCAGCGGCAATAGCCAACGCGCTGATGAGCGTGATGATTTCACCGGCCCCCAGCGTTAGCGTTGTCCCATCAGGCCCGGCAAGGAAAATAAGGCCGATAAATGCAAGCAGGACGCCAATCCAGGACATGATCCCCGGCATTTTGCCCAGACAAATCCATTGCAGCACCGGCACCAGTGGAACATACATCGCAGTGATAAATGCCGACTTACTGCTCGGGATGGTCTGCAAACCCCAGGTTTGCAAGCTGTAACCGATAGCAATCGAAATACCGATAAACACACCGGCTTTGACTTCAAGCCAGGTCAAGCCGCGTAACGTTTTAAACGAAAGTAGTGCCACTGCCAGAGCCGCAGTAGCAAAGCGTAATCCAACGAAGAAGAACGGCCCGCTCATCGTCATGGCATATTGCACCGCAAGGAAAGTCCCACCCCAAAACATGGTGATGAGGATCAAAATGGCTTCCTGGGGTTTAACGGCAAATGAGTAACGGCGCAAAAAGGCAGACATGGAAGTACCAGAGCAAATTCAAGCGTAACAAAGAAGGCTATTAGTTTGCGTTCAGGCGTACCGTGCTGCAATGGGCGAGTGAAAATAAAAACCGCCGGTTAAAACCGGCGGTGGGGATGGCAATCAGCTATCTAAAAAGGGAAAACAGATAACTTAGCGAATTGCGAAAGCTTGGCTGGCTTACTTACTGCTGCCTTTGCCGTGACTATTTTTGCCCCCTTTTTGGCCTGCTTCCGAGGCGCGTTGCGGGTCATTCTTGAAATTCCCGCCACTATGCTGGCCACCTTTACGACCTGCTTCTGATGCTCTCTCACGGTCTTCAGCGAAATTACCTGAACCACCACGATGGTTTGCCATTTCTAACCTCCAGATTAGTGAAATAGTTAAGTCATCATATTGCATTCAGTGGAAGAGTCGTCTTTCACCTGGCGACATAAATAGACCTCATTTAATGTGCCGCGTGGAACTAAGCTTAGTGCAGTCAGGGTAATTGACCAGTTAATCGTAATATCTTGCAACATGTAATCGCCGAAACGGGTGATTTTTTCGCCGCCCAATCCATAAGACATTCTTATTTTTAATGAAATAGTCACTCAGTGAAAATGTGACGTAATGCGACATTTGTTTAGCCTCCCCTTTCTATTGTGAAGGATCAAGGAATCGGCACTCTAAGTTGCACTCTGGGCCACAGCACATATCTTTAGTTCAGTGCAGCAAAACGCTGCGTCAAGGTAGGAGTGATGCGAAATGGCTAAAGTTCTGGTGCTTTATTACTCAATGTACGGACACATCGAAACCATGGCACACGCTGTGGCAGAGGGTGCGCAGAAAGTTGATGGTGTAGAAGTCACGGTGAAACGCGTCCCGGAAACCATGTCAGCAGAGGCTTTCTTAAAAGCGGGAGGGAAAACGCAAAATGCTCCACAAGCGACTCCGCAAGAGCTTGCCGATTACGACGCAATCATTTTTGGCACCCCCACTCGCTTTGGCAATATGTCCGGACAAATGCGCACCTTCCTCGATCAGACGGGTGGCCTTTGGGTAGCAGGCGGCCTGCACGGCAAACTTGCCAGCGTGTTTAGTTCTACCGGCACGGGCGGCGGCCAGGAACACACGATTTCATCCACGTGGATAACGCTTGCGCATCACGGAATGGTCATTGTCCCTATCGGTTACGCAGCACAAGAATTGTTTGATGTTTCACAAGTTCGCGGCGGGACGCCATACGGTGCCACAACGATTGCCGGTGCTGACGGTTCACGCCAGCCAAGCCAGGAAGAGCTGTCTATCGCTCGTTACCAGGGTGAGTACGTGGCGGGTTTAGCAGTCAAATTAAACGGTTAACGGAGGAGAACATGCAGAATCAACAATCCAAAATTCATCATGTTGGTGAATGGGCGAGTTTGAGAAACACATCTCCTGAAATAGCAGAAGCTATTTTTGAAGTAGCAAAATTCGACGAAAAAATGGCGGAGAAAATTTGGGAAAATGGTAGCGATGAGGTGCTGTCGCTAGCATTTGAAAAAACCGATAAAGACTCGCTGTTTTGGGGCGAGCAGACCATAGAACGGAGAAACGTCTAAGCCCTATCCCCCGCCGATGGCGGGGGTTTTACTTCTTCTATTATTTCGCCTGATTCACGGTCTGCGTTAACACTTCAGTAAATTTATCCCACGGACAAAAACCATTCGCATCAGTCGGGCAACCATTGAGTTGTAGCGTCACTCTCTGCGGTGGCTGTTGCAGACTGAGTACATCCGCTTTGCGCAGTTGGTCGCTACTTTGATAAACGTACTCCACTTTCATCAAATCATGGTTGGTGTTGGCATCATGCCAGCGCTGGAACATGATTTTCCCACCGATTGGCGTGCGCTCATATTGGCCAGGCAATTGGTAAGGCTTGAAATCCAGTGCCGTCAGCAATGACGCAATGTTGGAGTCATGCCCCACCAGCAAGGTAATTTTTGGCCCTTTAGCGTCATTTCCGACCAGTGCTTTCTGAATATATTTAATCAGCGGCGCCGCCACATTTCGTGCGACTTGTGGCGAGGTAAACAACGTATCCTGATAGCCATTTTTCAGCTCCGATAACACCTTCCACTGCTGGTCAGTTTTGATTTGCCCCCATGCAACATTGTCCAGCGGGAAACCTTCGTAATATTGCAAGGTAAAGGCATCAACCAGCGAGTTCCCCACTTTTAGCGGGCCGCTGACACCCGGTTCTTCCCTGGCATTAGCGCTAAATTTATCTTTCTCGGCGGTTAAATCGCACTTCTGTTTTTCTTTACAGCTCGGAGAGTCTTTGAAGGCAACGATTTGTTCAAGAAGCTGATAGCTATCATCGAGTTTGTAGTGCTCGCGCTGCGTTTCCATCGCCTTCAACGCGGCTTCTTTGAATTCCGGCGAGTCATTAGTGATCACCGGATTAAAGGTCGGGTCCATGGTGCCCATTTTTTCCTGATGATGGACAGGAATATCACATCCAGGAAACGCGCCCGTGATAAAGAACTGCGCTGTGGCAACCGTACGCTGCAAACTGTTGGCGTAGGCATAAACGCTTTGTGGTGTTGGGCATTCGCCACTTTTCACCATCCCCTGCTCAGCCAGCCACTCGCGCAGGTAATGCCCCATGTAAACTTCCAGCACGCCACCTTTGGTGGTGAGTTGACCACCGGGAACATCCCACTCCGGCCAGGATTGCGCCGTGGATTGTTCCAGCACGCTGCCATTATTCGCCAGCGGTGCGCGCAAATTATGCCGACTCATTAACAAAACTTGTTGGAGCTGATAACCCTGCGGTGCGGTTTCGGCTTGCGCCAGAGCAGGAGCGAAGTAAGCCATTGCCAGTAAAACTGCGATCGTCTTTTTATTCATCTCTTAATCCTCAAGATGTTATTGCACAAAAGTGCAGGATCCATTCTGGCAGAAAATATCAATGCCGCCTTTTGGGCCGATCGCAAAACGAAGCAGAGAAGGTAGGAAAACTACTCAATCCCGGTAATAGGTTTTATAATAAAACTATCTGGCTCTATGCCCATGGAGGATCAATGAAACGCAAAAGTATGCAAGGTAGTGTCTGCCCGGTCGCCCGATCGCTGGATATCATCGGTGACTGGTGGTCGTTGCTTATCGTGCGCGATGCGTTAAATGGCCTGACACGTTTTGGTGAGTTCCAAAAAAACCTCGGTATTGCCAAAAACATGCTCACTCAGCGGCTTAAACAACTCGTGGAGCAAGAGATTATGACCGTGCGTCCGGCAACGGACGGCAGCGCGTGGCATGAATATGTGCTGACTGAAAAGGGGCGCGCTCTGCAAACCGTTCTGGTCGCCCTGGCGCAATGGGGTGGCGATCATTTGTATGCCAGCCATGAAAAATGCAGTGTGCTGGTCGATGATGAAGGCCATCAGCCGCTGCGAAAATTGATGCTGCAAGCGCAGGATGGCCGAGTGCTTACACCAGACGAAGTTGTTGCCCAACGCCCCGATATCCCTGTGGAGTAACGTGATTTTCGGATGGATGAGCGCCGCGACATCCATCCATTTCCTTTCATTTTTAATCTGTTAGCCATTCAACAAGCCTTCCGTTCAATGCAGAAATAAAAAAAGATGCGCGATTTGGTTGCATTATAAAACCATGACATCTATTTTTAATTAAGTTTCATTATGAAACCACAATTCATCTTTCATCGACGAGGCTTTACCATGACCACATCCCCTTCAGTTGCAGTAATTACCGGCGCATCTTCTGGTATTGGCGCGGTTTATGCAGAGCGTTTCGCCGCGCGTGGCTACGATTTGTTGTTGGTTGCACGCCGTGAAGAGCGCCTGCGCGACCTGGCCGCGAAGCTTGAATCGGCATACGGTATTTCAGTGCAGACGTTGCCTGCGGATCTGGCTCGGGATGAAGGGATTCAAATCGTAGAAAAAGCGTTACGCAGCAATGATCGGATAAGTGTATTGGTGAATAATGCCGGTACCGCACACCTCGCCCCTTTCACCGCAGGCAGTGCTGAGTTACATCAGGCAGACATTATGCTGAATATCACGGCGCTGACTCGCCTTAGCCTCGCCGCCCTCACCCGTTTCCAGGCACAAAACAGCGGCACCCTTATTAATATCGCTTCAGTTGTTTCCCTTCACGCCATCGCCGGCAGCGCCGTGTACAGCGGTACAAAAGGATATGTGCTGAACTTCACCCGTGGGTTGCAGCAAGAGATTACCGGCAGCAATGTTCGCATTCAGGCGGTTTTGCCTGCGGTGACGGCAACGGAAATTTGGGAAGTATCGGGTGTATCAATGGATCATTTAGCACCTGAGTCCATCATGACCACAGAAAATATGGTAGATACCGCACTGGCAGGGTTAGATCAGGGTGAAGAGGTCACCGTGCCGCCGCTGCACGATCTGGCGCTTTGGGAGGCTTATGAATCGGCGAGGCTGGCGATTTTCGATGCTTCACGTACAGGCGTTCCTGCACCGCGTTATCAGAAATAACCGGCATCAGAGCCGGTAGCTGTTATCGGTTCGTTGTCCCTTATTAATCCATTCAGGATGTCAACGAACCGATATAACTCTTTTCTTATTTATCCCCTCACCTTTTTCCCGGTGAGAATGTCATTTTTTATTTTCATGAAAAGAATCGAACCGGCCAGGATAAAGGTAATGAGATTTGGAATAATGACTGGCAACGCATTAGACATAATGCCATAGGTTAACCATAAGAAAATTCCAAACACAAAGACGGAATACATTGTTAAAGATATGTCTTTTGTTGACTTATTTTTTATAACCAAAACCACCTGGGGAATAAATGAAACAGTGGTGCAAGCACCACCTATAAACCCCACCATGTCAATCGTATTCATAGTGTAAACTCGTGTAATTTCCTGTTAGAGCTACAGGTCATTTCTGACCTCGAACTGAGTTCCGCATTATTACCCTGCAAATGGATAGTTTTCAGAGATCAGCGAATATAGCGGCATTAAGCGAAGTCGGTGCCAGGCGTAAAAAATCAGGCAACAACGGAAGATAGCCCTCAATAAAAGTGCTTCCCCCGGATATTCCATGCGAAATAACGTTGGCGCCAACCAACCTTGTTAGACCAATTTTACTTCCTGTCTGACAGTTATCTGATATCCTTCTCAAATAAACCTCATTTTCTCACAAAATATTAACCAGCCATCCATTGCTAAGCGTCGAAAACCAAACCTAACCGCATGATTAACCTGGTGATTAGTGTTCTCTTTACAGATAAACCATCATAAAAACCAATACTTATAACAATTTTAAGATTCGTTATCTTTCGAAAACAATAAGAAATTCATTCCAGAAAAACAATAAAAGATTCGTTTAATAATAAATTATTGGTGAACCACTACCCCTTTATTTTGCAAAGATAAAATGAAACCCGGACAGATATACATCAATCGTGTGAATGAAATCACAATTATTAAAATAATCACCTTCAGTTATTAATTGTGTGACAGCGAGCAATAAACAATGATGTCATACCAATTATTCTTGCCGCCACTTACATGTATGACACCAACGCAAACTGGTCTACAGATTCACATGTATTTTTAAATTTTTAATTACATGAGATTAAAGGGGTTAACTCTATGGGTTCCAATGTTTTGATTGATGAAAAAGCGATAAAGGCAAAAATAAGGCCTTTTGGCATGAGAGATAAAATTGGCTACTTGTGTGGTGATTTAGGGACTTGCTTTATTTTAGGCCTGGTTAACAGCTTCCTTATGATCTATTACACCAACGTCCTTGGTGTGTCAGGAATAATCGTTGGGTCACTGTACTTCGGAACAAAACTGTTTGATGCATTTGTTGATGTCACTGTTGGTCGTATGTGTGACACGTCAAAATTGACAGCAACAGGTCGTTTTAACCCGTGGATTCGGAGAATGAAGTATCCGTTTTGTGCCATTGCTGTCATGTTATTTTTGCCATTTGCACAAGAGCTCTCCTATACAGGCAAAATAATTTATATCTGCGTTTCGTATTTTTTATACGGCGCTCTGTTATCGACCATCAACATTCCTTATGGCGCAATGTCAGCGGCGATCAGTTCCAGCCCAGACGATCGCGTATCGCTCTCTACATACAGAAGCGTTGGCTCGGCAATCGGTGGTGGTGCAACAGGCTTCTTTATCCCTATTCTGATGTACAAAACCCTTGTTGATGGCAGCCAGGTTATTTCTGGTCAGCACTTCTTCTGGATCTCTATTGGTTGCGCATGTCTTGCTTTCATCTTCCTGACATTGACCTGCAAATTAACAACCGAGCGTGTCCGTGTTGAAGCGAAAGAGAGCGTACCCGTTTCACAACTGGTTAAAGGCTTGCTGAAAAATAAAGCACTGATCGTTCTGGTCGTGGTTGACCTGCTCATTGTGATCAACCAGGGCTTATCCGGTACCAACATGACTTACCTGTTCAATGACTATTTCCATGATAAACAGGCTATGTCCGTCGCACTCTTGTTTACCTTTGGCTCTCTCGTATTACTGGCACCTTCTGCCTCTTATTTAACCAAGCGATTTGGCAAGAAAGAAGCCAGCGTTTGTGCACTGATGTTCTCAGTTGGCATGTATGTACTTATGTATTTCTGCCACATCACAGATCCGAAGATCTATTTGGTTCTGCTGTTCCTGGCAACATTGGGTGCAGGCCTGTTTAACCTGATGATCTGGGCATTTATGACAGATGTGTGCGATTACCATCAGTATGTCACTGGCACTCGTGAAGACGGCACCGTGTACGGCGTCAACTTCTTCGCCAGAAAAATTGGACAGGCGTGTGCAGGCGGAATTGGTGGTTTCATGTTGGCGTTAATTAACTATCAATCTTCTTCTACAGGTGGATCAGTACAAAGCCTCGAAGTTCAAGAAAGTATTTATACCATGGCAAACCTTCTTCCAGCATTTTGCTTGTTTGCTTCAGCCGTAATTTTGATTTACTTCTATCCATTGAACAAGAAAACCACTCTTGATATGGAAAAAACTTTGAATAAGATCAACGGAATTTAACCGTTTAATTAATTAAGGGAGATTTAGCATGACAACTCAACTCGATATTAAAGACTTTGGTGCAATCGGAGACGGGATCGAAAAAGATACCTTCGCTATTCAGCAAGCGATTAACCAGGGTGCAGAACAAGGTGTTACTGTTTTTATTTCAAAAGGGATTTATTTGGTTGGTGCGCTATTCTTAAAAGAAGGAAGTAAATTAAAATTTGAGAAGGGAGCAACGCTGTTAGGTTCAACCGACATCTCTGATTATCCGGAAATTAATACCCGCGTGGCCGGTGTTGAAATGTTATGGCCTGCAGCAATATTGAATGCTATCTCTGCAAATAATGTCGAGATTTCAGGTGAAGGGTTGATTGATGGGCAAGGCCAACACTGGTGGGATATCTATTGTGGTGCCGACAAAAACAGCGGTTTGCGCGTTGACTACGATAAGAAAGGCCTGCGTTGGATCGCCGACTATCTCGTTAAACGCCCGCGATCTTGCTTGATTTATGAAGCTGAAAATATCAAGATTTCTGATCTTACATTTGAGCGTGCTGGCTTCTGGAATTTGCAGATTACCTACGCCAATAATGTCCTGGTTCGTAAAGTAAAAATTGGTGATAACCACGGCCCAAGCACTGATGGCATTGACATTGACTCCTCCACAAATGTGCGTGTCACCGAATGCGAAGCCTCATGTGGTGATGATTGCATCGTTATCAAATCCGGTCGTGATGGCGACGGTCACCGTGTGGGCAGAATCTCTGAAAACATTGAAGTGGATAATTGCAAAATAAAATCTGGCTACGGTATTACGCTGGGCAGTGAAGTCAGCGGCGGTATTCGTGGCGTACATATTCATGACATCGAATTTGAAAATTCGGATTGTGGATTTAGAATGAAATCATCCAAAGAGCGCGGTGGTTTTATTGAGGATGTCATTGTAGAAAACCTCCATATGAAGAATGTTCAATTCCCATTCTCATGGATTATGGACTGGCATAACTCGTATAACAGAAAGCTCTTTGAAAATATTGAGCAGTTACCGACTATGTGGCAAGCCGTTGCTTTGCAAATACCCGAAGACATGCAAATGACTAAGGTCAGGAATATTAGTATCTCTAATGTTAATGCCACCTTAGATTCTGATTATGCTTTACCGGCAAGGGCATTTGATCTGGTCGCATTCCCAGAAAAACCGATGGAGAACATTCGATTCAGCCAATGCAATATTGAGGCAAAAGAATTTGGGCGCATCGTTGCGGTTAATGGCCTGCAATTTAATGATGTCACCGTCTCTGTTGCAGAAGAAAACAATTACTCAAACGATACATTTGATAATCAGTAACAGTCATTAAATTAAAAATACACCTATTATCGAGGCTGGCGTAAGGCCGAATGATGGCTTTACGCTAGCCTCGATACCGCAATGCCCTCTCCTCACACTTAGTCTTGTGAATAAAACGTATACTTTTAAATAGCTTCTATACTCAAAAAGCCCCTAACTCACTGGAGCTTTACTGATGCTAAAGAACGTTCCTTTCCAGAAGACGATGGTCGCCAGCATGCTGACGTTAGCATGTACTGCCGTTTCCAGCGTCTATGCCGCCCCTACAGAAACAACAACTACAACAACAACGTCGTCTGAAGCCCCTAAACAAGATTCAACTAAACCTAACATCGTGGTGATTTTCGGCGACGATATTGGTTACTGGAATATCAGTACCTATAACCAGGGAACGATGGGTTACAAAACGCCGAACATTGACAGTATTGCCAATGAAGGTGCCAAGTTCACATCCTATTACGCAGAGCAAAGCTCCACCGCCGGGCGCTCTTCATTCATTACCGGGCAAATGCCATTCCGCACCGGGATGAGTAAAGTCGGCATGCCTGGTGCGCCACAAGGCATCAGCAAAGACGACCCAACCATCGCAAACATCCTTAAACAACTCGGTTATGCCACCGGGCAGTTTGGTAAAAACCACCTTGGCGACCGGGATGAATTCCTGCCAACCGCCCACGGTTTCGATGAATTCCTCGGTAACCTGTACCACCTGAATGCCGAAGAAGAACCCGAAAACCCGGATTACCCGAAAGATCCAGAATACCGTAAACAGTTTGGCCCTCGCGGCGTAATTAAGAGCACCGCCGACGGCAAAATTGAGGATACCGGCCCGCTCACCATCAAGCGTATGGGCACGGTTGACGAGGAAACTCTCGCCGCCAACAACGACTTTATGGAACGCCAGACCAAAGCCGGTAAGCCGTTCTTTACCTGGTTTAACACCACCCGCATGCACAACAAAACCCACCTCAAAGACGGCAGCATTGGCGTCACCGGATTGGGGACGTATGCAGACGGTATGGTTGAACATGACAAGATGATCGGTGAGGTGTTGCAGAAGATTAAAGACCTCGGCATTGAAGACAACACTATCGTGCTTTACACCACCGATAACGGCCCGATGCTCGCCACCTGGCCGGACTCAGGCATGACACCGTTCAGAGGTGAGAAAAACACCGGCTGGGAAGGTGGTTTCCGCGTCCCTGCCATGATCAAATGGCCGGGTCACATCAAACCCGGCACATTGATTAACGACATTTTCGGCAGTAATGACTGGTTCCCGACGCTGGTTGCCGCAGCAGGCGTTCCTGACATTAAAGAGCAATTGCTCAAAGGCTACAAAACCACATCCATGACCTACAAAGTCCATCTTGACGGCTATAACCAGCTCGACTTCCTGCAAGGCAAAGGTGAAGACCCGCGTAAAGAGTTCTTCTACTGGAGCGATGATGGCGACTTGCTGGCGATTCGCTATGGCCGCTGGAAAGCGCACTTCATGATTCAGGAACACACAGGCATGGATGTCTGGCGTTATCCGTTCACCGTACTGCGTGCACCCATGATTTTCGATCTGGAAATCGACCCGCTTGAAAAAGGTGATACCGGTATGGACTACAACAGCTGGTTCTACAGCCGTCTATTCCTGCTGGGTGGTGCGCAGAAATATGTGGGTGAGATGCTGCAAAGCTTCAAAGAATTCCCACCACGCCAGAAACCGGGCTCGTTCACCGTCACCGACGTTCAGTCGCTGATTGAGCAAGGTTCAGGCGCGAATAATTAAAACAACACACCGGGCGGGAAGCTGCCCGGTTTTTCAAGGCCTGCTGTCAGGGGAAAGCCATGAAATACAGCACGACATTGCCGGTTAAAGCATTACCGTCAGCAGAAAAATATGATGGCAAAGGCCCTGAATACAAACGACGCTTCCACGTCATGGCGAAGCCTACTGGCTCAACCTGTAATCTTGACTGCTCCTACTGTTTTTACCTGCACAAAGAGGAGTTACTGCATCAAGACCGCCACACCGGTATGAGCGACGAGGTGCTGGAAAATTTCATTCGTCAGTACATTGACGGGCAAGATGGCGAACAAGTGGTTTTCTCCTGGCAAGGTGGCGAACCGACCTTGATGGGACTCGAGTTTTTTGAAAAAGTCGTCAAATTCCAGAAACAGTACCAAAAAACCGGCCAGCGCATCGAAAACGACTTACAAACCAACGGCGTGCTGATCAACGACAAATGGGCTGAATTTCTCAAAGAACACCGTTTTCTGGTTGGTCTGTCGATAGACGGCCCACGAGAATTGCACGACCGCTATCGCGTCACGCGTAGCGGAAAACCGACATTCGATAAAGTGATGAAAGGCGTCGAGGCGCTTAAAAAATACAAAGTCCCGTTTAATGCGCTGGTCACGGTCAACCGCACCAACGCCCGCTTCCCGCTGGAAGTGTACCGCTTTGTCACCCGCGAACTGGGTGCCACCTACGTGCAGTTTAACCCGTGCGTAGAACCGGTTGATTTCAAAGTCACCGCCCCGCAATTCTGGCGCGATGACACCATCCCGATTACCGGCTCACGCCGCGCACGACCAGGCGATCTCGACTCTATCGTTACAGACTGGTCGGTGGACCCTGAAGACTGGGGCACCTTCCTGAAAACCGTGTTTGAAGAGTGGGTGAATAACGATTTAGGTCGTGTACAGGTCAACCTGTTTGAAACCGCCGTTGCCCAAACCATGGGCATGCCCGCGCAGATTTGTACCGCGTCTGAATTCTGCGGCAAAGGCCTGGCGGTCGAAAAGAACGGCGATATTTATTCCTGTGACCATTACGTCTACCCGGAATATCAGCTAGGCAATATCGAAAACACCAAACTGGCGCACATGGCGTTTTCCGAACGTCAGCAAGCCTTCGGCATGGGTAAAAAAGATACGCTACCGGAGTACTGCAAACAGTGCCCGTACCTGAAGTTATGCTGGGGTGAATGCCCGAAAAACCGCCTGGTGCGCACCCCAGACGGCGAACCCGGCCTCAATTACCTCTGCCCCGGCATCAAAGCGTTCTTCAATTATGCCGAACCGATCCTGGTCGGTATTGCCACTATTTTGAAACGTGACTTTGCAGGATTGCGTAAATGACAAACCGAGAGAAACTGCTCGAACTTGAGCTGCGCATGAACCAACAAGTACTGGGTCAGGAATCGCTGGTCCGCATGCTGATTGTCGCCCTGCTGTGTGACGGCCACGTTTTGCTCGAAGGTTTGCCGGGGCTGGCAAAAACTCGCGCAGTACGTGAGCTCGCCCGCCACGTAGAGGGCGATTTCCGGCGTATTCAGTTCACGCCGGATCTTCTGCCATCAGACATTACCGGCAGCGAGATTTACCAGCAAAACGCCACGCGTGAAGAAGACCAGTTCCGTTTCCGCCCAGGCCCGGTGTTTGGCAACATCATCCTTGCCGATGAGATAAACCGCGCCTCGGCGCGTGTGCAGTCGGCATTGCTTGAAGCGATGGAAGAACGCCACGTCACCGTTGCCGGTAAAACCTGGCCGTTGCCGGGAGTTTTCATGGTGCTGGCTACGCAAAACCCCGTTGACCAGGAAGGCACCTGGCCGCTCCCGGAAGCCCAGCTTGACCGCTTCCTGATGAAAGTTCTGGTGGATTACCCATCAAAGGCCAATGAGCAGAAAGTGATGCAACTGGTGCGATCCGAACAGCAGCAAAAATACCAGTCTGATACTCAAGAATCGCAAGAAAAACCACCCGAAACCCTGATGCTCTCGCAGCAAGATATCGCCACGTGCTGGCAGGAAATCTCAGCGGTTTACGTCGCACCCACCATTGAAAATTACATCGTCAACCTGGTGGATATGACGCGTCATCCGCAGGGTATCAGCGACACACTCGCCAGCTACATCACTTTTGGCGTTAGCCCACGCGGCACGCTGGCTCTCGACCGTTGCGGTCGCGCGCTGGCGTGGCTTGAAGGCCGTGATGCGGTACTGCCGGAAGATATTCAGCGCGTCGCCCCTGCGGTGTTGCGCCACCGCCTGATGCTGAGCTACCAGGCGAATGCCGATAACTGCTCGCCAGATGACGTGATTAAGCTATTGCTCGATGCGGTGGTGGCGTAATGAATAGCGCATTGCAGGTGGACCGCCAAACGCTGATGGCACTTGCAGGCGAAGCTCGGCTGCTGTCGAACCCGCCGGGGCAAATCCCACCGGGTGCGCTCGCGGGTGAACGCGTGTCGCGCCAACAAGGGCGTGGGCTAAATTTTGACAGTCTCAGGCGCTATCAACCTGGCGATGATGTCCGGCTAATCGACTGGCAAGCCACCGCCCGTCTGCGATCGCCGTGGATTCGCTTGTACAACGAAGAGCGCGAACGCCCGGTTTTTCTGATTGTCGATCAGCGTCTGGATATGTTTTTTGCCACTCGGGGGCAAACCAAATCGGTAGCCGCCGCCAAAATTGCAGGCCTGTTGGCATGGCGAAGCTGGCACGATGGCGATCGTCTGGGCTGCGCGATATTCAGCGACACGAATTACAGCCTGCAAAAATGCCGGGCTCCACGAACCAGTCTGCCTGTGGTGCTCGACGACGTGCTGCAATACAACCAACAATTACCCGAACGTTATCCTGATGAAACGCCCGCTACAGTCACTCTCGCAAGCGTGTTGCAACACGCCGTACAACTGATCCCCAGCGGCTCCTGGGTAGCGATAATCAGTGATTTTCACGACCTGGATGCCCCCGCAGAAGCCTTGCTTGCGAACCTGAGAAGACGCTGTGAAATCAGCGCATTTGTCACCCTTGACGATCTCCATCTGACGCTCCCTGCGCAGGGCAATCTGGCTGCCCGCTATCAGGGTCATGAAGCGGCATTTTCGCTCTCACCAGGGCTAAAAGATGAGATCCAACAGAGCGTGACATCGCGGCTGTCCAGACTTGCGAATCGACTGACACGGCTGGGTATTCGCGTAAATCAGATATTGGTCGCGCAGGATCTTATCAAACAGCTACAAAAGGGAGTGTGAATGCTGGAGAAAGGATTTAGCGTGCCGGCATTATTGCTCCCGGCGCTACCGCAGAAAATATCCTGGTTTCCCCTGCCCCCAGGCTGGTTTGTTCTGGGCGGCGTGTTACTCCTCGTGTTACTGGTTTATCTGTTATTCCGTTTTGCCCGCTGGCGGCGCAATTTATGGCGTCGTGAAGCACAGGCTGCGTTGCAACAACCGCACAGCGCCGATAGCTGGCTGGAACTGATTAAACGCATTCTTCTGATGCACCAGGCGCGCAGCCATATCAGCCACACTCTTTCACCGCAGCAACTGTTACAGCAGGTGGAAATCGACAACGATTTGCGCCAGCAACTGAGCGACAAATATTGCCAGCCGGATAACCAACTCGACGCGGTTCAAAACGCACGTCTGCAATCGCAGCTGAACACCTGGCTGGAGAAACTGCCTTATGTCTGAGTTTCTGAGCCGCCTGGATTTTGCCTGGCCCTGGGCATGGCTGCTGATTTTTCTGCCGCTGATTGGCCGTTATTTTTTACCGCAAGACCGCGAAGTGAAAGAGCATGTGCGCGTGCCGTTTTTACCGGAACTGATTGATGAGCTGAAACTGAACAGCCAGCCGGTGCGCAGCAGTAAACTCGCCAATCTGGTTTTCTGGCTGGTGTGGCTCCTGCTTGTCGCAGCACTTTCACGCCCGGAATACCTGACGCCGCCGCAACACATACAAAAACCGATGCGCGATGTGGTGCTGATTCTGGATGTTTCCGGCTCGATGGGGAAAAACGATATTCAGGGCGGTTTAACCCGTTTGCAGGCGGTCCAGGCATCAGTGCGTAAATTCGTCGCGGCGCGTAAAACCGACCGCATCGGGCTGGTGATTTTTGCAAGCCAGGCCTGGCCGTTTGCCCCGGTCAGCGAGGATAAACAGGCGTTACAAACGCGGATTAACCAACTCGCTCCCGGCATGATTGGCCAGCAAACCGCCATCGGCGATGCACTGGGCGTTGGCGTGAAACTGCTCGACAGCACCACCAATAAAGATGCCAGCAAGCTGGCGATTTTGCTCACCGACGGGAATGATACCGCTTCGCAGTTAGCGCCAGCACTCGCCGCACAACTGGCGGCGACGCATCACGTTCAGGTTCACACCATCGCCTTTGGCGACCTCAATAGCACTGGCGATGACAAAGTAGATTTGCCGCTCATGCAGGACATTGCTCGCATTACTGGCGGAAAATCCTGGACCGCCGCCAACTCAGGAATCGCGCTGGACAGTGTCTGGCAAGAGATCGATGCCATTACGCCGGTACAGGTGAAATCCATCGGCTGGTCGTGGCACATTCCGTTGTTCCAGTGGCCCCTGCTACTGGCGCTGGCGTTGCTGATTTTGCTCGCGGCCGGGCGGTTTATTCGGGAGAAAACAGCATGAGTGACGTCCATTTTGTTTATCCCTGGCGGCTACTCGGCCTGCTGATTTGCGTGTTGTTATGGTTTATCTCCACCCGCAGCCGCAGCGCCTGGCACCAGATTATGGATAAACCTTTCGCCAACGCGTTGATTATCGGGCGGCAAAAAAAACTGACTCAAATATTACCGTGGTTATGCGCGCTGGGCGTCATCGCGCTGGCGGGCCCAACCTGGCAGCGTGAATTGCCCGCAGCACTGACCCAGCAAAGCAATATGATGGTGGTTTTGCAGCAAGACCCGGCGATGCTCGCGCAGGATGTCGCCCCCAGCCGCCACCAGCGAATGCAAAGTAAAATCATGGACTTGATGAACCGCTCGACCGGCACGCATTTCGGACTGGTGGTTTACAACCACCATGCGTATCTGACCACGCCGTTAACCTCCGACCCGACGTTTTATTCCTTGTTTTTACACGCGCAAAGCCCGAATTTACTGCCAGAGGGGGAAGGCTCAGGGCTGAAGCAGGCCATCGTTTTAGCGCTAAAAAACATGCCAGAAACGCCGAATATGCCGCGCAATATCATACTGGTCGCTGACACGGTTTCACCGCAGGATGCCGCCTGGCTTGCACAGCTTAAAGCGCCGATTCAAATCTGGGTTCCCGGCACCGCTCGTGGAGGGGAATTACCGGAAAGCTATGCTCAGCGCGGCATTGATACACGTCTGAACGTCGAGCGCTTTAGCCAAATCCGTGACGGGGGTATCCCGGTGACGCTGGTCACCACCGACGATAGCGATTTATCGGTGCTCGCCAGCCACATCCAGCAATCGGTAGCCGCACAAAACAACGCTCGCGGCGATTTGCACTGGAAAAACAGCGGCTATCTGCTGGTTATCCCTATGCTTTTATTGCTGCTGTTTGGGCGGCGTCAGTTGATTTGCTGGCTGGTTGTCCTGCTACCGCTTCTCTACATGCCACAAAGCTCTGCCGCCTGGCAGGATGCGTGGGTGAGCCCGGATATGCAGGGCCAAATCGCGTTCAACAAAGGTGAGTACACACTGGCGGCAGAGCGTTTCAAAGATCCGCTTTGGCAAGGCATTGCGTATTACCGCGCGAGAGATTTTGTTGCGGCAACCTCGGCGTTTCGCCAGGCACCACAAACCGCTGAAACGCTGTTATGGACGGGCAACAGCTATGCTCAACAAAAACAGTGGCAGCAGGCAATTAACAGCTATGACCGCGCGTTGAGCCTGCGCCCGGACTGGGAAATGGCGCTGAAAAACCGTGCGGCAATCGCCAGAATCATTATGGAACTGCGGCAAAAAGAGCGCGATCGACAGGCCGCTCAGGGTAAAGAACAGGATTATAAGCCGGACGAAATCAAGCATGACCTGAAGAAAGATCAGGGTGTGAATCAGAAGGATATTCAACCGGTTGCCAGCAGCAGCCCGCAGGTGAATCAGTGGTTTGAAAACCTGGAAGTCTCCCCATCCGGGCTGTTGGAAAACCTCTACCGCGCCAATACGGAGGAGACGCCATGAGAGTTTTTTGGGCTCTGTTTTTGCTGACGGCGCTCCCAGCCCACGCGGCAATGGACATCACTCGCGAGCTTGAAGCGCCAGAACATGTCGCCCCCGGTCAGCCGATGCGGGTTGCCGTCACCTTCTGGACAGATAGCTGGTTTAACCCGCCACCGGCGTGGCCTGATTTTACAATCGAAAACGGTGCGCTGATGGCCACGCCGTTACCCAACCAGCTCCTCAGCCGCCAGAAAAATGGCATTAGCTGGAGCGGTGTGCGCCTTGAGCGGCAAGTCACCGCATGGGATCAAGGGGTGCTGCGGATGCCGGCCGTGGAAATCACACTCACTTCAGCCAACCAGTCACCGATTACCGTACAACTGCCGGAGCTGAAAAAAGAGGTTGTCTGGCCAAAAGGCGTGGAGCAGCCGGACCGTTTCCTGCCCGCGAGTCACTTAACGATAAGCCAAAAAATCACCCAATATCACGCCAGCAAAGACGACAAGTTACACGCCGGAGACGTGGTGGAACGCACCGTCACGGTAAAAGCCAATGGGATTGTCGCGACACAAATCCCGCAGTTGTTGTATGCGATTCCGGGAACTGACACCCAACGCCTGACGCCGGTGAATACGCTGCTAAAATCTGGGCGTGGTGAAATCGAAGGGGCGGTGCGCGAAGAAGTCCTGCGCTACCTGCCCTCGCAGGCGGGCACCCTCACCCTGCCGCCGGTAAAATTACGTTGGTGGGATACCGCACATCAGCAGTGGCAAGTCGCTCAATTGCCTGGCTCAACAATGCAGGTTCTTGAGGCTCGTGCGGCGGGCGGTGAATCCGCCCTGCGCGGCACAACCAACGAAGGGATATGGCGCACTATTCTGATTTTCAGCTCAACCGCTAGTTTTTTCCTGGCTATCTGGTTTACTCGGCGCTTACTGATGCGCTGTGTGAAGTATCTACGCCACATCTGGCAACGCTTCTGGAACCCTATCCGGCTGCCCGAACTGACTCCCACCAAAAGGGGTGAACGATGAAAAAGACCTTATTACTCAGCGCCATACTATTGGGCACTGTCGGCGTAGCGCATGCTGCTGACCCGCTTTCGGCGTGGAATGACACCGCCGCGAAACAGGCTATTGAAGAGTGGGTGCAAAACGCGACCAACAAAGATCGCTCGACCTTTATCCCACCGGCAAAACGCTACGTGGTATTTGATAACGACGGAACGTTATGGCCTGAAGCCCCGCTGACTTTCCAGTTACAGTTCGCGATTGATGAAGTGAAACGCCTGGCGCCACAGCACCCAGAATGGAAAAGCGACCCGATTGTGAGCGCGGCGCTTAATGATGATGTGAAAACCATTGCCGCAGCGGGTGAGAAAGGAATCATACGGCTTTTAGAACTGACCCACAGCGACATCACAACCGAAGAGTTCGCCCAGCGAGTTGGCAACTGGGTCGACAGCCATCGCGACAGTCGTTTTGGTTGCCGTTACGATCAGATGGGCTACCAGCCAATGCGCCAGTTGCTCGACTACCTGCGCGATAACGGTTTTAAAACGTGGATTGTTTCCGGTGGCGGCATCGATTTTATGCGCGTGATTGCGGAGAAAATGTATGGCATTCCTCCTGAGCAAGTTATTGGTTCGTTCTCAATCGGTGAGTTTTCGCTGACGGATAACGGTACCGAAATCCGTAAAACCATGAAAGGCGCGTTTCTTGACGATGCGGCAGCCAAACCGGTCGCCATTCATCTGTTTATGGGCCAGCGCCCGGTGGCCGCGTTTGGTAACAGTGACGGCGACCTGGCGATGATGCAGTACACCGCGTCAAACCCGGATTATAAAACCTTTGGTTTGCTGGTTCATCACACCGATGCCGAGCGCGAATACGCCTATGACAGCCATCCCCCTGCAAGCGGGAAGCTGATTGAGGGGTTAAAAGTGGCGCAGGAGAAAGGTTGGACCGTTGTCGATATGAAGCAAGCATGGAAAACGGTGTTCGATCCGGCATTATGCAAAAAATAAGCTATTCATAACTCAAAGGTTCTTAATTTGGTAACGGTGGATATCACGTCAAAGTCGTTGAGATTTGGATGGGTTGTTTATGTTGGAAATAGTGAAGGTTCCGTTCACTAAAAGTATTCCTTCATATGCAGCCACCAAACCGGTTTTGACCTTGTTCCCGGTATAAATTGCTCCAGTGTTCCCCATAAGTCAGGGTGGCGTGGTCGGGAACCACGCCAGTGAGCGATCGTCTGGAACGAATCGCGAACGACCCTGAACGTTGGGGATAAGCTGGGGTTTACCGCGAAGCGGCAATTTAAAACCGGGCGCCGAGGTCGCCAGGAGGGTGGCGTAACCCTCCTGGCACGTTCACCGTTAACGACGGTTACAGAGATATACAGTCGCGTGGGTGAACGGAAAACCTGCGAAGCTTACAGATCCCACCCTGTTGGGAGGCTAGTACAGTGAGGTCTGTATAAGAGACAGATTATTAACGGCAATGACGACCATGACCGCGAAGACATTTAAAACAAATAACTGTAATTCGCCGTAATAAAATAAAGATTGGGATTATCGTAAGTACCGCCTAATGCGGAATCCGAAACCGTAGAGCTTTCCATCTTCATATATTCAAAAGCTCCACCGACACTGCTCTGTTTAGTGAGTTGGTACTGCGCTCCCACCCCCCAGCGCCAGGCATCACCGGATGGCATGGTGATTGATGTGTCATTCTGGTTTTTATAAAAACTGCTGTCATAAGCAATACCGCTATTGAGCCGCCATTCAGGCGTTGCCTGAAACTGCACGCCAAGTGCCGTATGCCAGGTATCTTTCAGGCGATCTTTACTTTGTAACGACTGGCCAGCTACTGACGTTTCACTGCCACTGTAAGCACTCCAGTCCTGCCAGCCCAGATCCGCCAACAGCGCCCACTGGCTATTCAAATTGTGGAAAGCGCTGAACATCAATTGTTGCGGTGTCTGAACTGCCGCACTCAAGGGCAGTGAATAGGTTGGGCTGCCGGGCAAACGGTTTAACGTGATATCGGTTTTAACGTCAAAGTCATATTTTGTTTTACTGGTATACGTCAGACCAAAGCGCGTCGCCTCACTCAGTTCAAACAAGAGCCCAAGCTTACCGTTAAGCGCCCAGTCGTGGTCGTCCGTTTTCTCCTCACCGTCTGCCGTGTTGCGCTTCAGGGAAAATAACCCGTAGTTGATACCAGGACCGCCGCCTATCGACCACTTATCGCCAATTTTCCACGCAATAACCGGTTGGAAAGTCAGCGCAATTAACGTTGTATCATTGATTAATTGGCTGCCAACCCAGTCATTAAAATGCAGCCCTAAACCGTAGTTACCGTACATTCCCAGACCCACTTTGATGTCATCATTGACACTGTGGCTGAGAAAACTACTGGCTCCGGGAAACCAGCCGATGACGTTACCGGGCCCTTTTCCTTCGCCCTCCAGATTGTAGTGCGCATCGCCATATAAAGCCTGACCACCGAGCGTCAGATTGTCCCCCTGCAAACGGGTTAAACCTGCGGGATTACTGACTATCGTTCCAGCATCCTGTGCCCGCGCTGCCTGTCCAGCACCCGCAAGCCCCACATCTTCAGTCCCCACTTCATAAAGATAGAGCCCGCTGGCAAAAGTCTGCGTTACGCACAAAAGCGACATCGCACAAACAATCTGCGACAAATTCTTTTGCATAGATAGCCTCGTTTAAATAAGCATGAGTTCTAAATCGCTCAGGGATAACCACAAAATAAACAAAATGTTATTTTTACATTTTAAAAAGCATAATCAAAACAAGCATATTACTATCCGGATGCAAGAACCTCGCCTGGAATATATAGACTAATCAACTAACAATTCAAACTATAGAAGACAACATTCACACCCGTGAGTTAAAACAACAAAAATAAAACCACACTAATACTATGCTATTAGAAATAACCGACCCGGTAATTTATAAGGATTTTCAACCTGAAGATTTAACGCCTGATTTGCATAAAAATTCTATGAAATGGCTACCTTTTTTTTAGAACTGTGCAACGCTTAGGATACCTGTACAACTTTCTCATCAGCCAGGGAATAAGAAGTAATGCTAAGCACTTTAATCAGCCATCCGATTTATTTATTTGTTGCATTGCTTGTCATCTTGCCACTGGCATCAGGCATTGGTGTTTACTGCTTGAATCGTAAAGGGAATCTTGATGAAGAAACGCTGAAAGATTTCAGTATTGTGCAAGCCGCCACGCTGACTCTGCTTGCCTTATTGATTGGCTTTAGCTTTTCCGTTGCGGTTAATCGCTACGACCAGCGAAAAGATTGTGAATCAGAAGAAGCCAACGCCATAGGGACAGAATATTTACGCACCGACTTGCTTTCTGCCGCAAATACGTCTACTGCGAGAGAACAATTAAAAAAATATCTCGATTTACGTATCAGCTGGTATCAATTAACGGACCGTGAAGAACTTGCGCAGGTAGACAAAAAAACCGCCGCTATTCAAAACGATCTGTGGCAAACCATGAAAAATGAGGCCAGCCTCTCAACCACACCCGTTACCGCACTGGCGATTTCTGGAATGAATGATGTTATTAACACCCAGGGCTATACTCAAGCAGCATGGATTAAACGTTTTCCCGTTTCGGCCTGGGTGTTACTTATTACGATAGCCGTGTTTTGCAACATTCTTATTGGTTATGGTTCGCATAGCCGCAAAAGTAATAAGGTTTATCTTTTTATATTACCGGTAATGATTGCCACTTCTCTGACTCTTGTTGCTGATATATCAAGCCCTCGAGGGGGATTAATCCTTATCGAACCGCAGAACCTGATATTACTCAAACAATCTTTGCAATAAAAACCTCAGGTGTTTCAAAGAGTAATAAATACCGAATGGCTTAGCATTAATAAAAATTATCATAACAGTATTGATTCGCGTCAGGAGCTCTGGATATGAACCGTATATATCGTCTCGTATGGAACGAGAGCCAACAGGCGCTCGTTGTGGCTTCAGAAACCACCAAAAGCCGTAAGAAAGGCCGGGGTAAAGTGCGCCATGCGGTCGCCTTAAGCGTTTCGCTATTAATGGCCGCTCCGGTTTACGCAGATGAAGTCAATTGGTCGACGGCATACCCTTCCTATTTATTCCCACCGCTGGTGAATTACGATCAGGTCAGGGAAACGGGGATCGCCTTTACCATTGATAACGATACCGCCACGGCCAACCATTATGCGGCAGGCACCACGCTGGATATTCTGGGCCCTATTCCACAAATCGCTCCGGGTGTGAACGGCAGTGCGACGTCGGTACTGGTTCGTGATGCCCTTGCCGATAGCGGTGGCCCGGAAGCCGGGCGCATTACCACGATTGTCGCCACGGATTCGCAAGGCAATACCACGCCAATCACCTCGGCCAACATTGATACTTTCAGTTACTCCACAAACCCTTCTACCCCGCAACAAAACCAGGAACTCAACGTTGAGGTGCCGGGCCTTGAAGGAAGTTTTTCGGTAATTAAAGTCTATGATTCCGGGACTTTTGCAGCGCCTGGCACCTCGCTGGTCGGCGATCTTTCACTCAACGTTTACGATCCCAACTCTTTCCGCATTTATAACAACTTTGGTATTGCGGCAGTCACCGACGTAGGTGGCATAGCCAATATTAATATCGGTGATGACACCAACGGCACGAGCCCTATTGCCGCACCGACAAATACCATTGAGCTGCTGGCAAAAAACTCGATTCTTGCTCAGGCATCAGCAACAAGCACCCCGACCAGCAGCACGACCTGGATCTCTGATAACTATATTCATTTTGCCCCCGCGGCGGTTATCTCAAATGATATCTCGGGATTGCAGGCCGTGAGTTCGGAGTACAGCGACAGTATTACGTTGCCGAATTATATCCAGGTTGGGCCGCAGGTTATTTTGGATCCCCTCCAACCCTCAATTACCTTCACGATTAATTCCGCCCAGGATATTGCCACCGTCAACGACTTTTTACTGGGCCAGGGGGCGTATGCGGGTCGACAAAGCCAGGTTCAGCTTTGGTTAACCGGCGGAGTACAACTTCCGCCTGATTTCGGCAGTGTCGTGATTGATTCCAGCACCATCGCTCAAAATACTTACAACGGCATCATTGAAGAGTTGCTGGGCGATGAGCAACAAAACCGCGTTAACCTGTCTTACCATGTCTGGAATGACCAACTGGCGCATACCAATAACGCCACTCTCTCCACAGGCGATCTGAATGTCATCTACGCCACGGGAGCCAACGCTTCCGGTACCGTGACCGCACAAGGCAGCCTGGGGGTTGACGGCGCGTCAGCCGTGATGCGTGGCGATAACAACGCCGTCCTGACCAACAACGGCGCGATTAATGCCTGGAGCAGCAGCGGGTCCAGCCCGACGGCTATTGCTATGAAGGTCACTGACGCCACCGCGTTGAACACCGGAACGATAATCGCAGGCCTGTTTATCGAAAAAGATGAGACAAATCAGAATGTCCATAACCAGGGCAGCATCGGTATTCAGGGTCTGGGAGCCAGTACGGTAAACAACGAGGGGTTCATCAACATCGCATTGACCGACGGCAGTTCTGCCAGCGCTGTTGGCCTTCAGGCGCGTGGAACCACATCGGCAACCAGTAGCGGCACCATTGCCTTAACAGGCAACAGTTTTAACGCCGATGGGCGAGCGTCCGGTTATGCCGTGGATATTGGCGATGCCGCAACCTTTACCAATGAGGCTTCCGGGAATATTTTTATTGGCAGCACGCCCATTACCGCGACCAAAGTGTACACGCCGGTCTTAATGGTGGGCGGACAGGCGCAATCGGCGGGTATTGTGACCAGCAGCACGGGAGACGTCACCAACGACGGCACCATTACGCTCGGCACGCAAACCCGCAATGCGGTCGGGATGTTGGTTAACGGCGCAACAGGCCAGGTCACCAACAACGGCATCATTAATGTGTTTGGGCAACTGGCGGGCGGAGCCGCTGCGCCTAACTATGGGCTTTCCGTTATTGATACCCAAAATGTCACCAATAACGGTTTCATCAACGTGTTTGGTGATAACAATGCCGCCATCAGTATTCTGGCCTCCACTCAGGCTGCCACCGCCGTTTCGACAAACACCGGGATAATCACCGTGGGGGCCGCCGGAGACGCAGGCGGCTCCGATAACAACCCACTGACCTACCGTAATTACGCGGTCTATGCCGAAGGGCTAAAAGGCATCCAGGCCACCGCGAATATTGATTCAACCATGAATCTCCTCGCCGCGGGTGCCATTGGCGCTCATGCCCGTGGCAGCGCCACGATTAACGTTGGCGCAGATGCTGCGCTGAATTTTAATAACAGCGACCAGATTGGCTATTACGCCTACGGACAAGCCGCTCAGATAAACCTCGCCAATGCGGTCATTGATGATAACGGCCAGACGCACGCATTCCTGTTTCTTATCGACCACGGAGCCACTTTCGACGGCGATAGCGGCACGTCGGCGGGTGCTTATCAACTCACCCTGACGGGCGATCGCTCCATTGGGGTGTTTGCGCATGGTCTGGACGATGGCCCTGACGGGCAAGTCGGTACGGGCGACGATGTGCTCTCAACCCTCAATACCGGTGCGGCAACCATCAATGTGAATGGTGAAAATGCGGTTGGCGTAAAAGTGACCGGCGGCGCGCAAGGCACGATCAACGACGGCGGGATCATCCTCAGCCACGACAATACGACAGGCGTCGTCATTGATGGGCGTGTTTACACCATTGATGGAAACGTCAGCAACGCGGGTGAGGCGCGCAACACGCTGGTCAGCTCAGATGTCGCCATCACCACCAGTGCCGCACAAAGCGGCATTACCGGTTATGACGTGTCTTACAAAGGCCAGGCCACGCTCAACGGTGCGGGCATTAACCTGAATGGCGATAACAGCACCGGCCTGCGGTTGCATGACGGCGGTATCGGTATTAATAACGCGCCAATCAGCGTTTCAGGCGCTAACAATATTGGCGTTCATATTCAGAACCAGGGCACGCTGACGAACACCGGAGCGATTGCGGTGAGCGGCGCTCCCGGCAGTGGCAATGTGGGCGTGAAGGTCCAGGGCGCGGGCGCTCAGGTGACACAGTTGGGTAATGTCACCGCCAATGGAGGACTTGCCGCCGTTCAGCTTATCGATAACGGTGCAACGCTTACTATCAACGGTGCAGGCAACCAAATCACCGCCAGCGGTGGCGCGGACGGTATCCGTATGGATGCGGGCGCGGCGTCTCTCACCGCCAGCAATACGGTGATTGATATTTCTGGTTCGGGTGCGGGCATCAACAACAACGCTTCCACCTCAAACATTAACCTGAATACCGTGACGATTAACGCCTCAGACGGGCCAGCCATTCGCACCGCCGTGACGTTTAACGCCGAAGGGACAGGAAACATTCTCAACGTTTCTGGCAGCGGCGCGGGTTTTGCGTTTGAACAGGCCGATGGCAGTAATACCACCGGCAATCTCAGCATCGGCACCGGTTACACGATTAACGTGCCAGGAACAACGGGCGCAAACGGCAACGGTATTCTGGCAAAAACCAACGGCTCCGTGACGTCCAGCGCCAATATCACCATGGGGGCAAACAGCGGCTCGGCAATCTCAGCCATTGATGCCAGCGCCGTCACTAACGGTGGGAACATCCAAACCACCAGCGATGTGAACAGCAGCGTGCGTGCAGACAACGCCTCATCGTTTACCAATACCGGCACGATTAATTCCACCAGCACGGCAAACAACCAGGCACTGGTGCGGGTGAACGGCGCCGCTTCAGCGCGCACTATTTTGAACAGCGGGACGATTACCGATAGCAGCCAGAATTCAGTGGCTATCGACGCCAGTGGAGCCGCCAATAACACCATCACCAACCAGGGGACGCTGAGTGCAGCTAGCAACACGGCAACCGCCATTTTAAGCGGCAGCGGTAACGATCTGATTACCCTTAACGGTGGCGCGACGCTCGGCCTGATTACCGCAGGCAGCGGTACCGATACCTTCACCTGGAACAGCGGCACCTTTAACGGCGCGGTAGATTTTACCGGAGCCGATGGCAACGATAAGGCGCTGATTGGCAATGTCGATTTAGGCAACACGCGCCATATCCTGAGCGAAGGTGGAACCAATAATCAGCTCACGCTCACCGATACACATCTGTGGAACGGCGGCGCAGGCCCGACGTTAATTGGCACGCTGGCGGCGGATAACGTGCTCACCGCAACCAACATCGGCACTGGCTGGAGCACACTTTCAATCAACGGTACACAAGGTCATGTACGCGTAGTCAATGACCTTGTGCTTTCCGGAACGCCATCGATTAGCGTGACGGGCGGAGCCAGATTGCGCACCGGCGACAATGCGGTGACGGTCAATAACGCCACCATCAATAATTACAACGTCAACATTGACGGCCTGGAAAGCCGCATTGTTTTCGATGGAACGTCAGCCGCTCAAGTGTACTCAGGCATTGTCAGCGGAACGGGTCAGTTGAATCGCGCAACCGGCGGCACCACGATTCTGACCGGTGAAAACAGCTATACCGGCGATACGATTATCGACACTGGCGGCACCTTACAATTGGGTGTGGGGGGTGCCGAAGGCGCACTTTCCCCAGCCACTGACATTATTGATAACGGCATTCTGATCATTAACCAATCTGATGTCGTTAACCTTGGCGGTGTGATTATCGGCACGGGCGCATTCCATCAGGATGGCACCGGCGTCACCCGTTTGACGGGTGCCAACAGCTACACCGGCGTGACCCAGGTAAATGCGGGTACGCTGCTGGTCAACGGCAATCAGTCGGCCGCAATAGGTGATACGACCGTTGCAGGAACATTAGGCGGTACAGGCATTATCGGCGGTAACGTCATCTTTACCGGTTCGACATTAGCACCCGGCGACGGCGGCGCAGGCACGCTGACGATAAATGGCGACCTGACGCTTGCCCCTACCACCAACAACCAGTTTGAGCTGGGGGAGCGTTTTGTACCCGGCGGTACGTTAAACGACCTGGTGAATGTGGGCGGCAATCTGACGCTTGACGGTAATCTGAACGTGACCACGTCGGCGGGCGGGATATTCGCACCGGGCGTCTATCGCCTGTTTAACTACGATGGCTCACTCGTCAACAACGGGCTGAGTATTGTGTCGCTGCCCCCGAACAACTCCGCTATTTATAATGTCCAGGTGACGCTACCCAACCAGGTTAACTTAGTCTTAGGCTTTGCGCCGGATACCACGAACCTCCAGTTCTGGGATGGGGATGCCGCAGCAAACCACGGCCCGACGGGCATTGAAGGGAATAGCGTGGTTAACGGTGGGAATGGGATATGGAGCTCAAGCGCAGGCGTCAATGACAATAAATGGACGCTTTCCGATGGTGTCGGTAACGCACCGTGGCAGCAGCAGGCATTTGCTATTTTCCAGGGTGATGCAGGTACGGTTGTGGTCAGCAATGCCAATGGCCCGGTGGTGACATCGGGTATGCAATTTGATACCGATGGCTATTTGCTGACGGGCGGCACGCTGGATATCGCCCGCAGCATCAGCCAGGTCCCGACGACGCTCTATGCATCTCAGGGTGAAACACCGGCGGATGCCTTCTTTGCTATCCGAGTCGGGGCTGGCGGTGATGGTGCAGACGTGACCACCACCATTAATACCACCCTGCATCAGACCAGCCTGTTGGACACGCTCAAGCTGATTAAACTCGACCCTGGCCGCTTAATTCTGACCGGCAGTAACGATTATGAGGGTGGCACGGTGATTTACGAGGGCACACTTAACGTGTCCTCCGACGACAACCTCGGTCTTGCGGGCACGTCGATTCTGGTTAACAACAATTCCACGCTACAAATCGGCGCGGACTACGCCACCGCGCGGCCAATATTCCTGAGTGCGACCGGCGGCGGGCAGTTCGACCTGTTCGGCCACACCTTTACCCCAACGCTGATTGGCGGTGATGGCGGGCTGACCGTGCTGGACTCATCAGCGGGAACCGATGCCAGTAATCTGGAGCTCAATAACGCCAATACTTATCAAGGCGCCACCACCATCACCGGTAAAAATGGCACCGCTGACGTGAACGTCAACGCCAATATCACCGGCGCACTTGGCCCGGCGGCAAGCGTGCTGACGGTCAACAACCAGGCGACATTGAATTTCAATAACAGTGCATCGGCACAGACGCATACCGTCAACCTCGACAATTCAACGCTGAACTTCAATGGCAGCGCGACGGCGGAAGGCAGCGTGATTAACGCGGCAAACGGTGCCGATGTTAATTTCGCAAGCTCCGCCAACGGCGGCAATTCAGCCATTACGCTGGCGGCAGGCACATCGCTTAATCTGAGCGATACGGCTAACGCCGGTTCTGCGACCGTCGCGAATAGCGGTCTGGTGACTTTCGCCGGCAATGCCCAGGCGCAGAATGCGAAAATCGCGAACAACACGGGCGGCGTGGTGAATATCGCCAGTTCCACCAGTGGTACCACGGTCGGCTCGCTCTCAGGTGCCGGGAACGTTGAGCTGGGTGCACAAACGCTGAGCGAAGGTTCGCTTAACCTGAGCGATATCATCAGCGGCGTGATTTCGGGCGTAAACGGCGGGCTCGCCAAAATCGGCAGCGGCACATTAACGCTGACCGGCGATAACACTTACACCGGCAATACTTCCGTGCAGCAAGGCGTATTACTGGTGAACGGTAATCAACAAGCGGCAACCGGGGATGTTACCGTCGATGCCCTTTCCACTCTCGGCGGCGCGGGAACATTAGGCGGCAAAGTCACCGTGGCAGATAACGCGCATCTTGCCGCAGGTGCCGATTTGGCAAGCGTCGGCGTGTTAACGCTTGGCGGTTTGACGCTGAGTAACAATGCTCAGGTCGATTTCCAGTACGGCCAGGCATTTACACCGGGCGGCCCGCTTAACGATCTGATTAATATCAACGGCGACCTGAACCTCGACGGTAAACTCAACATCACCCAAACGCCGGGCGGCGCGTTCAACGTGGGGATTTACCGCGTGTTTAATTACACCGGTAATTTGATTAACAACATTATGGATATCGGCACCGCCCCGGACGCGGCCGACGATTTGTATGTCCAGACGTCGATTGCAGGCCAGGTCAACCTGGTCAACAGAACGGGCGTAGTCCTGCGTTTCTGGGATGGTGACCTTACCGTCTCTAAAAATAACGGCGGAATAGACGGCGGTAACGGCATCTGGCAAAACAGCCGGGGCAACGACAACTGGTCAACCGATGCGACTGACCCGGATGGGCTGTTTAACGCCCCCTTCAGCGACGGCTCGTTTGCGGTATTTGGCGGCGAACAAGGCATCGTTACGGTGGATAACAGCCTGGGTGAAGTGCTGATCAGCGGCGCGCAATTTGCCACCGACGGCTATGTCATCAATGACGGAACGATCACCACCAACACCGCCGACACGTTGATTCGCGTCGGCGATGGCACCGTGCAAAGTGCCAACACCACCGCAACCATCAACTCGGTCATCGCGGGTACGGGCGGTATTGATAAAGCCGACGTGGGGACGTTGCTGCTCAACGGCAATAACACCTACAGCGGCGGCACGACGGTGTCTGACGGTACGTTACAGGTTTCTCAAGATGCGAATCTGGGCCAGGCTGGAACAGGAATTACGCTTAACGGCGGGACGTTCCGTTATGGTGCGGCATTCAATACCGACCGCAACCTTACCGTTGCCGCAAACGGCGGCACACTCGATACCAACGGTAATAACGTGTCGCTGCTCGGCGCAGCTTCCGGCAGCGGCGCATTGACCAAAGCCGGTGCTGGCACGTTAACCCTGACCCAGGACAGCACTTACACGGGTGGCACCACCATCAGCGAAGGGAATCTGCAACTGGGTACCGGCGGCGAACAGGGTAGCGTTATCGGCAATATCGTCGATAACGGCGTGCTCCAGGTTAACCGTTCTAATGAGCTTGCACTGACGGGCAATATCTCCGGAACCGGCCAGCTATGGCAGCAGGGTTCTGGCACCACCGTTTTGGGCGGAACGAATACTTATTCGGGTATCACACTGGTGGAACGCGGCACGTTACAGGCGCAGGGGGCGAACCGGTTTAGCGCGGCTTCAAGCCATATCGTCAGCAGCGGCGCAACACTGGATACCGGAGGAGAAAACCAGACTGTCAACTCGCTGGTAAACCAGGGTACGGTGAACCTGCGTGGCGGTGATGTCGGTTCTACGCTGACGGTCAACGGCGATTATGTTGGGCTTAACGGCGTGCTGAAAATCGCCGCCCAGCAGCATAGCCCAGGCGTGGCTGACCATCTGGTGATTAACGGTGGCACAGCGACAGGCAAAACGTTACTCGATATCGACGTCAGCCAGTTGGGTGAACAAACCGAAGGCGACGGTATTCTGGTGGTTGACGCAGTCAACGGTGCCACCACCACCGCGCAGACTACCAAAGACGCGTTTACCATTGGCGCGGATCACCTGGAAGCGGGCGCGTGGGAATACCGCCTGTTTGCCGGTAACGGGCTGGGAGAAGGCGAAGACTGGTTCCTGCGCACCTCTTATCGTCCTGAAGTGCCGATCTTCGTGACCATTCCGTCAACGATTCGTCAGGGCGACCTGGCGGTACTTGGCACCCTGCACCAGCGCGTCGGTGACGAACAACCGTGGAATACCAACGTCACTCAGGATAACGACCAGCGCTTCTGGGCGCGGTATATCGCTCAATCCACCCATCAATCGTTTAATGATGCCACGGCTTCACAAACAGACAGCAATATCAACGGCATGCAGATTGGTTTCGATTTGTACGTCGATGAAAACTGGCGTGCGGGGATGTACACCGCCATTGTGGATAACGACACCAGTATCAAGGGAGCGAACTCTGGCGGCTATGGCACTGCGGGGTACAATTCCACCCTCTCCACTTATGTTGCCGGTTATGCGACATATACCGCACAAAGCGGTTTCTACGTCGACAACGTGTTGCAATATGGCAACCACAGTATCGACCTGAAAAATGCGCAAAATCGCAACAGCTACAGCCCGGACGGCAACAGCTTTGTGGCCTCGGTCGAGACGGGTTACCCGATTCGCTTTGGTGACACCAACTGGGCATTTGAACCGCAGGCGCAGCTCATCTGGCAGCACAGCGATTTCGACAGCGTGATTTTGCAGGGCGACGCAAAAACGCGCGCTTCGGTGGATGCTGACGATGCCATCATCGGGCGTATCGGCGCACGCCTCACGGCGGAATATGAAACCGGCGTAGGCAAAGTCAAACCGTACGTGCGGGTTAACCTGTGGCAACAGCTTTCCGACGGGCAGGATACCGCCACGTTTGAAAACACCACCAATAACGCAGGTAAATCGGTCATTACCGCTGACCAGAAATACAGCACCACTGAAGCCGCCGTTGGCGCAACATGGACCATTTATAAAAACGCCGAAGCCTATACGGAAGTGGGTAAAATGTGGAGCAACGGTGGCAGCGATACCAGCATCAGCAGCGATATCAATGCGTCAATTGGGATGAAAATTCGTTTCTAAGGAATGATAAGTCAGATAAACAGCGCGTCATCTGACAAAAACGTAAAAGCCCGCAGTTCTTTGAGCTGCGGGCTTTTTACGGAATAATTCAGCTTAAGCAAACGGATGACATTTAAACTGCATCACTCCATTTGAAAACCGACGTTATTTTTTCCACTTCAACGCCATCAGCGCTTTTTCGCCATCAGCCAGATATTTAGCTTCATTTTTTTCAGTCGTGTTAAACGATGCAATGGTCAGTTTGCCGTTTAAGCTGGTAAACATCATGACATTTTTGACGTTTCCATCTGCAGCAGGCGTCGTCATTTTCAACACAACCACTTTATGACCATCAATGTCCATATCAGTAAAAGTAGGAGAAAGAGCGGCGTACTGTTTCTTCATAACTTCTGTGAATTTAGGGAGATCTTTTTCAGGCATCGGTGTTGCAGTTTTGTTGAAAACAAACGCTGCAGTCGTATCCGCAGTAGAGTATGCCTCTGGTGGTGTCTGCACAGGGAATTTAGTCTTGCGCATTTCATCACTCATTTTTGTATAGCCTGCCGGGAACGTAATATAAGCTTCCCCATCCAGCACTTTAGTCCCCTGAGGTTCAGCCTCCGAACACGCGGAGAGAGAAAACATAACCAGTAAAGATATACCTACAGATTTAATAAAAGACATGACAACACCTAATTTTAAGAAATAATATAGCTGCTCACTGAATATCTTCAGCGGCAACTGATTAACAGAATAAATACAAATTATTTTGCTGGAGGAACACCAAGCCCTCCACAATTAAGCAACCCGACACCTGACAATAAAACACCAGAGAATTACTATCGATTTATTTTATTCCACACACAGAGAAAGTCACTGAGAAAGTGTTTTTCATTTTATTAAAAACACATGCACAGAGGGGAATACACCAGGTTGTTTATGACAACACAGAAAACACCAGCATGAGTAATCTATCATTCATACAATAAGTTACACCTACATTAATAGATTCATTTATTTATTTTGATCCTCAATTACTTTTCCTTGTGAAGCTTCTTTTTCTTCTTTTGCTTCTGGAATTGAACCGGCAAGTAATAGCATCCACTGTGGCGTTACACTACCCTGTTTATCCTTTGGACCTGACAATATTAGCGACATCATTTTTCGAGCCTGGTAACTTCCTCCTGCAGCGGCTAACTTATAAAAATAAATAGCCTTGCTATAGTCAGGGGGTACCGAAGACCCCTTATGGTATATCACGGCCAGACGATACGCAGAGGTACTATCTCCTGCTTCTGCTTTTAAAACGAGCATTGAAAGCTTTGCTTTTATTTCACTTGTCGCATTATCAATAGCATTATGATTAACATCTGTTTTTTTAGTCTCTTCATTTTCATGAGCGTTTTTTTCTTCTTGCTGCAAACCTCCAGAGACATCTTTCCCTGGATTTTTTTCATCTGCATTCAATAAAAAACCGCTGCTCTTCTTGCTCATATTGACACCATCAACAATGACATCAGCATATGAAATGTATGATGTGAATGCGAATGTAGAAATAAAACACCAGCGCCACCTTTGCAACGCACAACTGCACTGGAAAATCATTATTTAACCGTCCAGTTAACTGTACCAAATGTAATTTCCCCAGTGCTTAAACCTTTAAGGGTGTTTTGCAAAGAGATATTATCAAATGCTGCGTTAACCGAAGTGAAATCGGTTTTAAACAGATCGGGTATCTTTTCTTCTGCAAGTTTCTGTGCTGTTGCTGCGCAAAGCACGGATTCTTGCCCCGGTTTAGACATGGTCAACGCAAACAAATCCGCATTATTATTTGGCGGAATTGTATGTAAACGAGAGGCATCAACCTTTGGTGCAGACTGGAAAACTGAAGGATAAATTTTAGTTAACACCCCATTACTATTCTTATAATAGCAGTACAACCAGGCTTCTCTATTTACCTGCACAGAGAATGCAATGTTTTCATTTACTGAATACTCTTTTCTTTCTGGCTGAAGCTCTACATTTATCATTAAGGGGTTAGTTTCATTAGTCTTTGAATCTGGCCAAATATTGTCGTTATCCTTGTTGCGTTTTTCTGAATCATCCCAACCAATGCTTTTAAAACGACCATTATTATCAATGGTAACGTAATGGCGCATTATTTTTTCATAGGTTTCAAAATTAGGTATTCCAGTAATCACAATACCTTCATCTTTTTGGAAAGTCAGAATAGCTTGTTTAAGTTCCTGAGATAAGCCTTCCGTTTCACGAGTGGAAAGATACCCACCGGAATGCAGAGCATTGGCAAAAAATTCAATTTGCTGGGAGGAGCTCATCTCCCTGTACCAGTCGTGCATTTCACGCTGAAACTCTGGATGTGTCTGATCCAAAGATAAGCACTGCCAATAAGGAACTTCTGCCCATTTGCCAATGACTTCTATCATTCCTAAGTCAACCAATGCACGCGTTGCTGGTCCAACCCCCTGACTATAAGCTGCGCTCAGGCTAAATTGAGTGCCCGCTTTACTGATTCTGCCACCACCATCCAGTGCATCTCCTTTTCCAGCAATCGCCAGTTCATTCGCGGACTCAATACCAGGAAGAATCGTTCGGGTATCAAAATCACCAAGATGGAGTTCAAGGCTGAAATTAGTCGCAATTAAATCGCTTGTCATGCCTAACTCGAAATCGTCGCTTGCAATACCCAGACCGGTTCCCTTAGTCATCACGTTCTGGTCCATGCTCGTTATTGCGCCTGAAACATACAACTTCGGTTTAGGAATATGCATATCGCCACTATTGAGTAGCAAGGTCGTAATGTTTTGCACGGTATCTTGTTTTAATGGATCTGTTTCAAAATCCACAAATTCGAAAGCATGGCTCGAGCGGGACATTTTAGAAAGTGATGTCACAATCATATCTTTTACTGAAACAAATACCTTTCCTGAAGCATCAGGAATTAACTTACTGGTGATGTAGGTAGACGGCACATTGTTCTTCAGTAAAAGTTTATCCATACAAGAAAGACTGTCGTCAAAATTTGAAATTGAGCGCACAGGTTTCATTAATGATTGATTTTCTACCAGGGAAGTTTCAAAAAAAGGAATCTCCCCGCGAGGCGAAGTATTACAACCATTTAATACGAGGCAAACAATGGATGAAAGAACTGTTTTTTTTACAAATGCCATTAGTTATCCTTGGAACTCTTATCCACAGACATTGATTACATTGCCTGTAACGACCACTACGCTTGGCTGCGTTTTAGAATTTCCCAGTGGATGGGGGTAAGAAGGGTCAGGAGCATTCCCTACCGTTGTTGTGCAATTCACACCGCTGCCGATGTTATTGCTTGATTTAACCGAATCCTTTGTTTGTTGCTTGAGACCAAATCCTACCCACTTTTTTGCTTCAAGCGATTTTACTGTCGCAGCATCTTTAGGATCTAAAGATTTGCGCTGGACGACACTACTTTGTGCGCAAATAACATCACCTGAAATCGCAAGCATAAAAATAAGGGTAATTATTTTTTTCATTTCCATTACCTCTTCGGAATGCCAGCAATTGAATGCTGGCATTGTCAGACAATTTAGTTACCGACGTTGGAACCTAAATGTTGTTCTGCCGTCGAAGCGGCACCCACTACTGAGTTCGCTACTGCGCCCTGAACGGCAATGGTTTGCGTGTTGTTACCTTTAACGGTCACGTTACCCACGTTTGATGCTAATGATTGTTTTGCTTTTGAAGCTGCCCCAACTACGGAGTTCGCGACCGCACCCTGAACGTTTACCGTCTGTTTATTATTTCCCTTAATGGTGACATCTGCTTGTGCAGTCGTTACAACAGCAACAGTCATTACTAGTCCAGTAAAGATTGATTTAATTAAACTCATGATTCTCTCTTATTAATTGATAAATTATCGATTGTTTATAGAACTGACATTGATTTCAGATTTAGAGCCTTTGCCCTTTGATACATTCACAACTGAACCGCCAATGGAAACGGTTTGCGACACACCGTCCACAGTAACGTTCTGCTTACCATTCCCTAAAACCGAGCCTATGTTCGTTAATGCAACTCCCCCCTGGTTCGCCTCGCTATAGACACTGCCTTTAACAATGACAACCTGAGAAGAATTTGCACCACATATTCCAGAGAATAAAGAAAGGCCAAGCAAAATTACCGTTGCTTTCCGAAACTTCATTTTTTATTCCATCCGCAATTTATTTGGCGGGCCATTTATATAAACATCTTAGCGCTTATGCAAATGGCAGGAATAACGTTGAAGGTAAAAGTTAACATAAACATCACAATCAAGAATAAAATAGTAAGATCAATCAATTACAATTAATTCAATCCATAAAAAAACTTCTTACGTAACAATTCATAACTTCATTTGAAAGTTGCTTTTCTTGTTTTTATTTTTTATAAACCCACACTTCTAATAGACATTGCTTAGACCGAAATCACATTAAATTTCATCTATAAATCATAAAATTAACTCCACACTCACTTTCACCTTCACGGTAAACCTCACTCCGGAGTGATTACAAAACAAACAGATATGTTATTTATTTGTATTGATTACATCAACTTCCCCTTCAATTTTTCTCGTATCAATAAAATACTTTGACAAATAAAAACGCCATTTTTAAAGCCAATTAAAATAAGAACTTTCCCGGTTTAATTGCTCATTACATAAACAAATCATTCTATATTTATCCAGATATGATAGAAATCGTTTTCTCCGCAAGAAATCCCATCAAAAAAACTCTAAACAAGAGATATTTGAGAAATATCGCGTTGCAATATGCATTCTATGTAGAGTTCTAGCAGTCTCTTAATTCCTGACAGAAATAAACTGCCATTTTTCACATCATAAATCTTCGCAGATAGCTCAAGGAGCCACATAGCTAGAGTCCGACAAGAGAATGCGCTGAGAGGAGGAGGGTTTAACGCGTGGTTTGCCTGAAGCCGGAAATAGCTATTGCCAGTTCCGTCCACAAGCAATCCATCAAAAAAGTCGTTTCTTTTTCGGGTTAATTACTCATGATACGGATTTTCTTTTTTGGGGACTTTTTTCCCCCTTACAAAATCATCATCGCACTTCCCTCTGAAAGCCCTCACATGATGACCTTTCTCTTTCCATAAAGTGAAGCATACCTAAGACTTTGTCACCGCTAAAGTCAGGAAGTAATGCGCTTTGAAAGCTCGTAGTGCTGCACCCAATACGGGTTATCCAGCGAGGAGATGGTTACGCCTTTGCTGCTTGAAGCGTGCATAAATTTGCCGTTGCCAACATAAATACCAACGTGGCGCTGTTGTGGCGTGGTTTTAAAGAACACCAGGTCGCCAATCTTAAGATTCGATTTCTGCACCTTTGTGCCGTGTTTAATTTGTTCTGTCGTGGTTCTTGGCAAATTGATGTGCAGCTTTTTGAAAGCCTCGCGAGTGAACGCAGAGCAGTCGATACCCGCCATGGAAGTCCCGCCCCACTTGTACTTCACGCCCTTCCATTTGCTATAGAATTGAGACACTTTGCTCTGGCTGATATCTGAAGGCCTGAGGGTAAGCTCAGCAAAAAGTTGGTTTCTTGGCAGCGGTTCAGCATGAATGTAATGCGCAAAAAAAGGAGAAATGAGGAACATCAAAAACAATACAAATTTAATCAGACGGGAAATCATTCAACAGTACCCAAGTAGTTGGCACTTGCATCTTTATCTAACGGCCCTGTAGTCATAAAAATCTAGAGTGCGAAACAGAAAGCCCCTTCGTATCTGGCTATAACCAGTCATGTGGAGCGATGTAGACAGCGAGCAAATAATAACCAATTCAGCCCCCATTAGCCATGCGTCAATTTTGAAATTGAAATTCTAAATATTAAAATACAGAGTATCGCTCGTACAGAATGACCCTCATGCATGCATGAGAGTCTTGATGTTCACCGTTATTTAATGATACGGAGATCCGTTAGCACTTGGTACCCAAAAAAATACGCTTACTTTGTCTCTTTTGATCTCCATTTTTATAGTAAACCATTCTATAGCATGTTGCAGAATAAAAACCTGAAACTTTTATCCATGGACTATAAATGGTTTTACCACCACCGCCCGCATCAAATGGCATGTTTTGAGCATAAGCAGAACCCGATGCCAGAACACCAAAAATCAACCCAGGGAGAATGACTGACAGAATTTTACTTTTCATTTAAATATCGTCCTTATACTGTTTATATCATTTTATTATCGTGCGATTTCCACCAACCATTGGATTTCGCATTAACGCAATTAAAAGGCGATTCTTTTAGCACTTCCCAAAAAATGTAATATGCTTACTTTCTACCTTTGTATTACCACTTTTATAATACACAGTTCGTTTACATATAATAGAAGTGAAACCGAATGGATATTTCTTCCATGGACCATAAATGGTTTTACCGCCACCGCCCGCATCAAATGGCATGTTTTGGGCATAAGCAGAACCCGATGCCAGAACACCAAAAATCAACCCAGGGAGAATGACTGACAGAATTTTACTTTTCATTTAAATATCGTCCTTATACTGTTTATATCATTTTATTATCGCGCAAATTTCACCAAATATTGAATTTTGTATTAACGCCATTAAAAGGCGATTCTTTTAGCACTTCGCAAAAAATAAAATATGCTTAGTTTCTGTCTTCTTACTACCATTTTTATAATACACTGTTCGTTTACATTCAGCAGAAACGAAAGGGTAAGTTATTTTCTTCCATGGCCCATAAATAGTCTTCCCACCGCCACCCGCATCAAATGGCATGTTTTGGGCATAAGCAGAACCCGATGCCAGAACACCAAAAATCAACCCAGGGATAATGACTGACAGAATTTTACTTTTCATTTAAATATCGTCCTTATACTGTTTATATCATTTTATTATCGTGCAAATTTCACCAAATATTGGATTTTGTATTAACGCCATTAAAAGGCGATTCTTTTAGCACTTAGCACCTAAAAAAACTAATTTGGTTTGTCTCTTTTGATCCCCATTTTTATAATACACCGTTCTGTGGCATGTTACAGAAAGCAGACCTGGAAATTTCTTCCATGGCCCATAAATAGTCTTCCCACCACCACCCGCATCAAATGGCATGTTTTGGGCATAGGCAGAACCCGATGCCAGAACACCAAAAATTAACCCAGGGAGAATGACTGACAGAATTTTACTTTTCATTTAAATATCGTCCTTAACAGTTTATATCATTTTATTATCGTGCAAATTTCACCAAATATTGGATTTCGCATTAACGCCATAAAAAGGCGATTCTTTTAGCATTTAAACCCAAGCGGAATCCATTTCTGCTCGACCTTTTTACTGCCACTTTTATAGTAAATAGTACGAGAACAAACGTAGCCAAAAAGCCCAGTGGGAGATTTCTTCCATGGCCCATAAATAGTCTTCCCACCACCGCCTGCATCAAAAGGCATATTCTGCGCCTGAACCGGTAACGTTGCCCCTAATATCACACCAGATACGAGCAATGATAATAAAACCTTTTTCATTTCAATTTCTTCCTTTAATTTCAATAGAATAAAAATAGTATACAAGACCACCGCACACGTTAATCGGTGATTTACAGTACGGTTCGTTTACTGACTATTACCCTCCTAGCGCTAACCACAGTTTCATCGTCGAATAAAGATAGTTATATTGCAGTTCAGAAAGCGTCGTTTCACTATTCAGCAAGCTGTCCTGTGCATCCAGCCATGTCTGAAATGAAACTTCACCCGCCAAATATTGACTCTTTGCAAGAGACACTCTTTTTTCAGCCAGCAATGATATTTTTTGTTGTTCATTCTTGCGCTGCTGATAACTCAGGCGTGAAGACATTGCGTTATCCACATCCGACAATGCACTGTAAACTTTGGCGCGAAAATTAAGCGCGGCTATTTGTACATCCACACGGGATTGGTCGATGGTGAGTTGGACTTTATTCCACTGCACAAAAGGAAGCGCTAAAGTGCCTCCCACTGCGCTTGCAGGGTTAGCAAACCATTGCTGAAACACTGCATTCGCGGCCCCCAGTGAAGCATCAAGAGTCAGAGAAGGATAAAAACTCAGTCTCGCGGCATCCGAGCCTGCAAGAGCCGCACGCAACTGAGACTCCGATGAGCTGACATCTGGCCTTCGTGATATCACTTCCAATGGCGTTCGTTGCGCGACAGGCACGTCCTGGCGGGTATCCAGCATTTCCCGTTCCGGGCGACGGTCACCCGGTGGACGATTAAAAAGCAGCGCGAGCGCGTTGCGAGTCTCCTCGCGCTGTTGCTGTAAGATATTAAGTTGATTCTGTCTTTCAATAACCGACTGCTCAGCAACTAAGACGTCAAGCTGTGTGACATCACCGGCGTTATAACGTGAAGTGGTTATTTTGACAGTATCTTGAGCAATCGCTATTCCCTGCTCTTGCAATTTAATTTGCTGATTTAAATTGGCAATCTGCCAATAATACTGTGCGGTATTCCCTATTAGGGTTAGTGCAATTTCTTGTCTGTCTTGCTCTGACGCCTTAGTTTCCCATTCAGCTTGTTCGCGAATTCGGGCTAATTTCCCCCACAGGTCTGGTTCATAACTCAGTGCCAGTGATGTGTTGAATGATTTATTCGACGCCGTGTTTTCATTGAGGTTTTTATTATTATTAGCCGAGCTGCTCAGCGTGACATCAGGAGCCTGGTTGGTGTTGGTTAAACCCGCCTGCAATCTCGCTTTTTGTAACTGCAATCCTGCTTTCGCAAGATCATTATTACTGGTCAGTGCTTGTTCGATAAGCATTGAGAGTTGAGGATCGTTAAAATTGTTCCACCAGTGAAGATTATTTTTCAGATAGGCAGAACCTGTCACCTCAGCTCGCCATTGAGAAGGAATAGATATCACTGGTTTCTGATAGTCACTTTTTACCCAGGCGCCACAGCCGGTGAGTAAAATAATAAAGAAAAGCGGGAGTTTAATGATTTGCTTCATTCGCGTGCTAAAGCCTCTGTAGGTTGAAGAGCAGAGGCACTTCGGGCAGGGAAAAAGCCGAAGCACAGACCAATGATTGCAGAAGTCCCGCAAGCCAGGACCAGAGGTTGCCATGTGAACAATAACGTAATGCTGTCGCTGAGCCCGTTAACGATCAACCCAATAATCAAAGAAAGCCCTATTCCCAGCATTCCACCAATAAGACATATCACCACGGCTTCAATCAGAAACTGGCGCATAATATCGGCAGGTCTGGCACCAACGGAGAGGCGAATACCTATTTCATGAGTACGCTCTATGACAGACACCAACATTATATTCATCACCCCCACGCCTCCCACCAGAAGCGATATTCCTGCAATCGCAGCAATAAAGCGGGCCATGGAATCTGAAGCATCCTGGATAGTTTTTGTCATTTGGTCGTTGGTCAGGGTAAAAAAATCCTTCTGCCCATGAGACTGAATTAATAGCCGTTCAATACTGCCCTGAATCTGTTTAAGTGACTCACGTTCGCCAGCACGAACAAGAATTGACTCGATGGTTATTTCGCCAGAGAGGCGCTCAATAAGCGATGTGTAAGGCATCCATGCAGACAAATTGCCACCAGACCAGGACGCTGTGTTCTGGGAAGCAACACCTGCAACTCTAAAGGGAACACCCGATAGTTGAATTATCTGACCGACAGGATTCTCCTGCCGTGCAAATAAAGTTCTGCGGGTTTCAGCATCGATAATCACCAGCGATTCACGCGCTGCAATATCTTGCCGGGTAAAGTTACTGCCCGCGGAAAAATGCATCCCCTGGACACGGAAATAGCTATTACTGACGCCAGAAAGCTGAACAGGAACCTGTTTTCCGTTACGGGATATCTCAGTGACTTTGCTCACAACAGGCGAAAGGCTATCAACATACGGCTGTCTGGCTAATAGCTTTACATCCGCCAGGGTAAGCGAGTTTTCAAAATCCGGACGCGGGTTATCCCACCCCAGACCCGGTCTTATTTCCAGGGTGCTGCTCCCCAACTGGCTAATCTGCTGGAGAATGTCTTTCTGCGCTCCCTTGCCTAAGGCAATTGAGGAAACAACGGAAGAAATACCGATGATAATGCCCAGCATCGAGAGAAAGGTACGCAGGCGATGGCCCAATAAAGAGTGCAGTGCACCACGTATCGTTTCACCCAGATTATGCCAGGCTTTTGGCCGAGCGATGGATTGCGTAATCGGTAATGCCGACGTTATGGGAGTACGGACGGCATGACGTTCCGATGGCGAATTGATAACGCTTCCGTCACTGATTTCGATAATCCGCTGCGCCTGATTCGCGATTGCGCGATCGTGGGTGACGATAATAATGGTGCGGCCGTCCTGGTGTAATGAATGCAGGATGTCCATCAACGCCTTGCCGTTAGTGCTGTCCAGCGCCCCAGTGGGTTCATCCGCAAGGATAATGTCTGCATCATTCATTAATGCGCGGGCGATACTCACCCGCTGCTGCTGCCCACCGGAGAGTTGCGCAGGTTTGTGATGAAGCCTCTCTTCCAGTCCAAGTCGCGCTAATAAAGAACGTGCTCTTTGGTTACGTTCGGCGACAGACATGTCTGTATACAGTGCCGGCATGGCAACGTTTTCTGCGGCAGTGAGATACGGTATCAAATGATAACGCTGAAAAATAAAGCCAACGTGCTGGCTGCGTAATTGCGCAAGCTGCTCAGGAGTGGCTGATGGGGTGGCTACGTCACCGAGCTTCATCTCCCCTGATGTCGGCTTGTCCAGACAACCAACAATATTCATCAACGTGGATTTACCAGACCCGGAAGCACCGATAATTGCCACCATTTCCCCACGCTGGATAGAGAGCGATACCTCTTTTAAAACCGTGATTTTCTCAGTACCTGAGGAGAAACAGCGGGAGATATTTTTTAGCTCGATGGCAATATCATTACGGGTATTCATGCTGTTCACTCTCAGTGTCTGGAACAGGCATCACAATTTGATCACCTTCGGATAAACCCTGTTTCACTTCCGCGTACTCGCCGTTGTTAACCCCGGTCACGATTTCGCGCGGTTCTATTTTTTCATCCACCCTGACGTTAACCACATAGTGATCCGGGCTTTTGGGTTCACCCAACGCATCCGTCGAGATCCTGACAACGTCTTTGGCCTGCGCCGTGATAATAAAAACTTGTGCCGTCATTGAGCTGCGCAATAGGCGAGCCTGATTCGCCACATTGAATTCTGCGGTGTAATAGACGGCTGAACTGGATTGGTTTTGTGAGCCGGGCTGATCATTTTCGATCAATGCAGCAAGTGGAGCTTCCTGAATTTCGCCCATTACGCTGTCAAAACGTTGGCTGGGATTCGCTGCGACATAAAACCATAGGGGCTGACCTGCATGAACTTTCAAAATGTCTGTTTCTGAAACAGAGGCATGAACCGTCATGGTATCGACATCAGCCAGGACTAAGATAGTTGGCGCAATCTGTGATGAAACAATGGTTTGCCCTTCTTTAGTGACAATCCCCAACACCTCTCCTGAAATAGGGGCGGTGATTTGGGTGTAACCCACATTGGCTTTGGCTGTATCTAATGCGGTTTGAGCCTGGACGATGAGTGCCTCATTAACTTTAAGCTGGGCAACTTGAATATCGAATTGTGCCTGGGCATCTTCCAGATTGCTTTTAATACCGGAACCATCGCGGTCTAACGCCAATTGCCGCGTTAAAGCCTGGCGCTTTTGCTTTAATGAGGCCTGTGCGCTTTGCATCTGCGCCCTGGCGCTTTGCAATTCAGCTTCCGATTTCTGAAGTTCATTTTGCTGCAAGGTTGGGTCTATTTCAGCGAGCAGTTGACCCTTTACCACTCGGTCACCTGTTTTGACATGTAGTTTTTTTAGCTGACCGCTGACTTGAGCCCCCACGCTCACCTGTACAGAAGGTTTGAGTACACCGCTTGCCAGTACCGTTTTTTCAATGTCGCCTTTATCGATAGTTCTGGCTAACACTGGCATAGGGTTATCTCTATTGAAGAAACACACGACAGTGATAATAAAAATTAACAGCGCACAGCCTGACACCCACACTCTTTTTCTTTTTTTTAGTAAGGCTGAAGCGTTTATTTTTTCTTTCCCCTCCTCATGAATGTTCATTTGTATGCAACTCTCTAAGCTTCAAAATGTGACAATCACATGTTTGTGCATGCGATGCGGAATATGGCACTGCTCTTAATCCACAGCACCATAAGATAAAATTAAGGGAGTTTTTTATTTAGCGCCTGCACCACAAGTGTCAGTTTTATACTGCACAGTAGTTTTCCCATTTTTATAAACATTTCTTTTGTAATTGCACCTGGGAATAACAAACCCCCATGTATAAGAGGTTTTGATCCAAGGGCCATATACCGTTTTATTAGACGTGTAGCCATCCACTGATAAATTCACTGCCGCCGCACCTGCTGAGAATACCAGACTGGCAACCGCAGCAATCATAGCCAATTTAATTTTTTTCATTAGTGCTCCATTTTAATTAAGCGTACATATCCTTATCCTACCGATAACAGCGGATATAAATTGTGTTTCTAGCAAAAGCCACCTTTCCTTTGAATTGACAATTTACCGTTTTTGTAACGATATCGTTCATACTTACAGATATTAAGAGAAGGCAGGTAAAGATTCATTTTAGAAACTGTGTACCATGGAGTCCAGTATCCACCACCACTGTCAAATGGCATATTTTGAGCGTGGGCACCCACAGAAATAAATAGTGCACCTGAAACAAGCATTGCGGTCATGATGTTTTTCAAAATTCTCTTCCTTGATATTTATGATAACTCGTCAAATTGATAGTCATTTATTATAGAAATGGCAAAAATAAAACGCAGGTATAAAATACCCAATAAAAATAACCATAATAAACAACGCAATACTAAAACATCGAATTTAATTGTAAAGAATTAAACTACACGTATACACTTTTTGAGATTCTTCTCGCTTTTATCGCTGACGTTAAAAATAGGTAACAAGAATTCGCTGCAATGACTGACGTAAGGTCGCCAATAAACGTTGCCTTCGCTGTTTTTAGGAATTGTGCTGTATAAATTTAATTTTTGCGCTCTATCATAATCGGGCAGGTTGATACTCCAATTACGAGTTATTGTTTTCTTTGTGTTTGTGTCTTTCCCCGAAATAATCGGGGATTTTTTTTGCTCAAAATTCGCCCCCCATTCAGCCGCAGCATAAAAAAGCCCCGGGTTTAAGCCCGGGGCAAATATTACCTGCAGAAGTACTACTTATTATTATTTAAAGCTGTATTTCACGCCGATCATCGCCGCACTGTCGTTGTAACCTTTGTCGCCCACCTGCACGCCAACGTTACCCCACATGTTCAGGTTTTTGTTCAGCTGACCTTCCACACCCACTTTCACTTCACCAATATTGCGCGTTCCCGCCTGGCTGCTGCTCACGCCGTCAAGCGTTGAGCTGAAGTTGCTGGTGTTGTGGATCCAGTTCGCTTCCACGAACGGCTGGAACTCACGATCTTTACCGTTATCACTTGCATCATGGCTCTTCAGGTAAGCACGTGCGCCCAGGCGGGTCTGCACATTACCGTCGCTGCCCTGCACTTTGGTGCCGTTCGCTTCACGGTGGTCGTCAGCTTCCACACCCATCCAGATGGCCTGCGCCTGTGGCTGAATGTACCAGGTGTTGGTGGTGCCTTTGCTGCCTTTGAACTCGCCCATGTTGAAGGTGTAGCCGGTTTCTACCGACGCCGTCACGCCCTTCGACTTGTACGATTCCGTCGCCAGTTTCTCACCGCTCACGTGGTTATTGAACCAGCTGTACTGCGCCCACGTATCCACATACAGACCGTTCTTCTCGGCGTCGTTGTCATACCAGGTCGCGTACACCCCGGTGCTGTAACCGTCAACCGAGCCGTCTGCCGAATAACCGGTCGCATGAGAACGCGTGTTGCTGTGGCTGTTACCGTAACCCGCCATCACGCCCAGGTGCAGGCGGTTCAGACCGTCGGTGCTCCACTGCGCCACGTCGCCCCCCATCTGCAACACATAACGGTTGCTCTGGGTTTTCAGCTGGCCGCTGTTATCGCGTGAGTTAGTGTGCCCCCCCACGTTGCGCATCCACATGCTCGTCACTTTCTCTTCACCCGTCAGCGCGTCCGTGTACTGGGTTTCACCCAGACGATCGTGCAGGCGGTTCAGGAACATGGTGTTGGCTGCTGCCAGGTTCGCTGTGTATGCACCCGCTTCCGGACGAATAATCTGCTCAGGAGCCGATGGTGCCGCCGGATCGGTTGGGTTCGATGGATCAACCGGCGCCGTCGGATCAACCGGTATGCCTGGGTCAGTGGGTTCAACCGGCACACTGCCATCCACGGCATTAGTCAGATACCAGTTGGCGTTGTTGCTGCCTTCACCACGCACCAGTGCATAGTCATACGCCCCGGCCACAATACGTCCCGCCTGCTTAAACTCACCGTCAGAAGCCCCACCCACGCTGATAAGCTCAATGCCGTTCAGCGTCTGCGCACCGGTGCCGCCCGCGTTAGTCACACTCACATTCGTGGTACCTGCGGTGTTACCCGCAACGACCATTTTGTCGGTGACAGAGTTGTCGTCGCCCAGCACGGTGTTGAAGTTAATCAGACCGTCGTTACCGGTGTAGTTCCCGTTCACATTCAGTACGTTACCCGCCACGCTGCCGTGACCGATATTCACCGTACCGTTGTTCACCAGGTCCTGACCGACGGTAAAGGTCTGTACCCCACCGCTTTCATTCTGCGCGCCCACATACAGGGTGCCGAGGTTGTCCACGTTACCTGCCACACCGCCGTAACCGGCGAGGAAGGTATCCTTCGCCACGTTAACCTGGCTGCTTGCCAGCGTGATCGGTGCCGCTTCGCTGCCCAGCATCAGACCGCCTGCCTGAATATCCGTCAGACCGGTATACGCTGCATTACCGGACAACGTGACCACGCCAGCGCCCTGTTTGGTCAGGTTGCCTGCGCCACTCAGGTTGTTGGTCAGCGCCCAGTTATCGGCCGCGTTCAGTACCAGTTCGCCTTCATCGGCAATGTCCGCAGTACCCAGTTGCTGTGCCGCCGTAGCCGTCAATTGTGAAGCTGCGTCGATGTTAAACACGCCGCTGAAGCCGCTGTTGTCACCGTCAAGCGTCAACTGGCTGTTCACCAGGTCCACGCTGCCTGCGGTTTCCGTCAGCGCACGGGTGGCTGCTGCCACGCCGTCACGGATGCTGTTTTCGACCGTACCCACTGCGTTGCTGAACACCACTTTACCGGCGTTGACGATATCGCCCACACCCAGACCCGCGGCGTCATTCAGGGCAACTGTTGCCCCGTTTGCTACGGTGGTGGTTGCGCTCAGGCCAGTGTTAGCACCGTTCACGGTCAGCGTATCCGCCAGCACGTTCAGTTCGCCTGCACCGGTCAGTGCGCCGTCAGACACGCCGCCATGGCTCAGGCTCAGCGCCCCGCCGTTCAGGTTAACGGTTGAGCCCGCAGTAGACTGCAGGGAACCCACGGTCTGTGCCTTGCCGTTCATGTCCAGCGCCGTATCCGCTGCCAGCGACAGCACATCGGTCTGGCCCAGTACGTTATCGGCAATCATTTTCAGGGTGCCGGAACGAATATCGGTGTTCCCGACATAATCGTTAAGCGTATTGGACAGCGACACGGTGTTGCCTGCGCCAGTATCGATCGCCAGGTCACCGGTACCGGTGATTTTCGCGCTCAGGTCAGCCGCGTTACCGCTCAGGCCTGCCGCATTCAGCGCCAGTGCATCAGCACCCGCCGTCAGCAGGTCAACCTGGGTCAGACCGTAGCTGATGTACAGGCCGTCAGCCGCATCACCGCTGGTCAGACGATAGTCATAGGTGCCTTTCGCCACCGTGTTACCGTTCTGGGCAATATCTGCTGTGATGCCATCGCTGATCACATTGCCATCCTGGTCTTTCAGCACCAGAGCGCCGCCGCTACCGATAGTCGTGGTATCAGATACCGCCAATTGCACCATGGTGGTGGCATCATCCTGCGCCAGAAGATCCAGCAGCGTCGGCGCCAGCGGGTGATCGTTGCTCACGCTGCCTTTGGCTACCTGCACTACGCCAGATCCGCTCAGATCCATGGATTCGGTGGTGTGTACGCTACCTTTGGCCACGGTTTCGCCCGGTGTACCGCTGTCAAATTCCAGCTTACCGCCGTTGAACTTCAGGCCGCTGATGGTCTGCTCGCCGTCACCCACGTGCGTGGTGCTGCCGTTATCCAGACGCAGAGTTGCATCGGACAGAGCGGTGGTGTTCAGACCCGCTAACTCAAAGGTCGCATCCGCCAGCGCCACTGTTCCGGCAAATTTGTCCGCTGCGTTGTTGGCCGTGAAGTTAAAGGCTTTATCGCCTTCAGGTGCCAGTTGAACCTGCAGCAAACCGCTGCCGCTTAAGTGGCTGTTAAAATCAACGTTATTACCGTTCAGAAGACGTAGCGCACTGTCAGCTGCGATCGCAAATCCGGTGCCTGCTGCATCATCCTGCGCATCACCCAGCGGCAACAAGGTGTCTTGCAGCGTCAGGTCTGCTTTCTCTGACAAATTGATTTTTTCAAACTGTTTAAGTGCTGCAACATCTGTCAGCACATAAGACGAATCCACCATATTGAGCGCGTCGCTACCTGTGCCGCCTGTCAGGGTATCAAACACCCCTGTTACAGCTGATTTCAGGTGATTCAAGTTAAAGACATCATCACCGCTACCCGTAGTGAAATCAGTCCCTTTACTGCCTGCTTCCAGATTGATGGTGTTGTTACCGGCCATCAGGTTGACATGGCCCTGAATGACGGCATCTTTCAGGTTGGTGAAAGTCACACCCGCGCCGGTCAACGTTTCCACCGCTTTCTGATCTTTAGTCGCCGCTTTAATAGTGCCGCTGTTGTTAAAGGTGGTTACCGCACCGTTATCAATACCCACCACGCTGCTGGTAGTGGACTGCGACGTCAACACGCCAGACTGCTCAATGTTTTTGGTGGTGCCGTTAACGATAAGCGCCGAACCCCCCGCTGCGTTATTGACGTTAACGCTTACGCCCGTCTTCAGATCTGCTGAAGAATCTGTCACCAGACCTTTACCATTCGACGAGTTCACATTGATGACCAGGCCCTGAGAGCCGGACATATCCATCGCTTGACTGGTGGTGCCGCCACCCATTTTTTCGAACTGGATACCGGTCCCCCCACCATTCACCGTAATAGTGCCGCTGTTTTTAGCCGCCATAGATGCTGCGGTGTGCACACCAATCCCTTGATCAACGGTGATCGTGGTGTTGGTCAAAGCGATCCCCGACACACCGGCTTTGTTTTCAATGCCGCTTCCCGTGCCTGTTGCAGACATATTGATGGTCGCATCCGTCACGGTCAGACCCGCAGCACCGGTATCGAGCAGTATCCCATGCGCTGTGCCGGAAGCGGTTGTTGTACCTGCCCCCGTCAGCGCCAGCGATGCGCCGCCATCAACCACATAAGCCGCTTTGCCATCGGTCGCATTGACTGTTGCCGTCGCGGTATTGGTAACCGTTGATGCGGTACCGGTAACGTGTACCCCAGTCCCATTTACCGTAATGTTTCGACGGTTTTCCAGGGTGCCGCCATTAACCAGCACACCGGTACTGTCATCAGATTTAAAATCAATTGTCCCTTCGTGGGTAAGCTTGCCGCCATTAAGGACTTTGTATCCGTAAGCGCCTTCGGCCATTTCACCGCTGCTACCGAGCAACTCGGCATAGCTAGTCAGGATTGAGTTCCCTTTTTTATTTGCGACCAGAGCCCCATTGAGATCGTAATAGTTTCCGTCAACGATGCCCGCAGTCGCACCCTTACCCTGAAGTTTAATCGTTACATCAGACTCTAACGTTCCGCTCGCGCCACCTTCAATTTTGATGCCGGTGCTATCTTCTCCCGCAGCCGTAAAGCCAAGACCGGTTGCATGTACGTCGCTGCCTTTACCGGTCACCTGCATCACCACGCTATTTTTGCCAGAAGCGGTGATCATTGCCTGTACAGGTGTTGTGCGTGCAAATGTGGCGCCGTCCTCAATGCGGAAAAGCATTGAGTCGTCGGTAGCAATATCTACGCTGCCACGATCGGTACTGGTAATTTTTGTCCCGGCACCCGAAACGAAATAACCAATTTGTTTATTGCCTCCAGCAAAAGTCATGGAAGCATCATCAGCAATCGTCAAAGCGCCTTTGTTACGCGCATGGACGCCAATCGTTCCGGCACCATTAAGATTGATCTGCCCCGAAAACTTCCCTCGAGCCGTAGCGCCATCAATAAACATTCCGTAGTTCGCTTCGTTCGAAACAGGATCACGCCCACCGTTAATATTGATCGTGCCACTGTTTTCAGCTGCGCTGTTGGTCGTAATTTTCATGCCATAGGCATTCACACCATTAAGGTTAATGGTGCCGGCATTGACGACATCCGTCGCGGCACTTTGGGCAAGCATGCCAATATTGACCGCGCCACCAGAGGTATTACCGTTAACATTTATCGTGCCCTGGTTCAGCGAGTGAGGATTAACGCCCTGGGTCGAAATTGCCGTGGCGTTACGGGTTAATGAACCAATGGTAATGGTCCCATCGGCCATATTAGTGAAATGACCATACGAGACATTGGCACCGACCGAAGGTTGGTTAATAGCGATATCTGCCGTGATATCAGTCGTCTTTCTTTGCGACTCGCGGCCAATGTAGATCTCACCCGAGTTTTTTACCGTCGAGTTACCATTTACCACAAAGCCATAGTTATACATGCCCGCCAGCGAGTTTTGAGCATCCGGTGAAGTGGAGATATTCAGTGAACCGTTATTGGTAAAAATCCCCCCGGTGCTGGCAAAAACACCCATGTTGGTGGTCGACACCCCATGGGATGCCAGGTTGATGACCCCATTATTCACGCCTGTAGAGCTATCAAAAATTCGCAGACCATACAAACCATCGCCCCCCAGGTTGCTCAGAGTATAAGTACTGCCGTCTGGGAGTTTGTAGTTCAACATATCCGGGTTAGTCCCAACATCGACGACCCCATTGTTAATCACGCTGGTGCCAGCACCCGTCGCCATAATCACAGCCGAACCATAAACTTTGCCGCTCACGCTACCTAATACGCCGTCGTTTACCAATGAAGCCCCATTTTCAACGCGTACCACGCTAATATCGGAATTCACAATTTCGATGTTTGAGTCTTTGCTTATATTTATTTTTGCCTGTGCGCCATCCCCATGAATATAAGCCACTTGGTCAAAGCGAACGATCGCATTGACGGCATCATCAGGTGAAATATGGGTATCAACAAATATTTGGCGTGGCGTGTTATCCCAGGCCTTTAACAGTTCGGCGGAATATTGCGCTTCCGTTAATTTCCCTTGCTGTACCGCAGCAATCAAGTCGCTATTATATTGTTTGAATTCAGCGATGTTTGTGACATTTCTTTTCCCCAGCACGCTGGTGAATGATCCAACAAAGGTATCTGCGGTAAAGTTTGCAACATATTTTGTGGGGTCTTTAATATTGCTGGCGTTATTACCCGCAATGACGACCGTTTTGGTATCGTAATTTAACGTCGAATTTCCATCGACCAGAAATGCTGAGGAAGTGGTTGCGCCCGGCGTCGTCCCTTTCAGATAAGCATAAAAGCGTGATGACGTATCATTCGTCCAGTCTGCGGTCTCTTTAGCAACCTGTACGGTCAACTCACCACCGTCTTTCACCTGCCAGAGGTTTTTATCGACATATTGCCCGTTCGCGCCAACAGCAATACTCGGCGCAATGCCGATAGACGCCGCAGATGAACTGGTCATTTTGCCATTGTCATAGACGCGGACAGTCACCGTATTATGGGTAATAGGGTCGATGTAAGAGACCGTTTTCGTCTGGTCGCCAATTTTGAATACGTTGAGATCAACATAGCTTGCCTGCTCAGGCGTCACTATCAATCCCTGGTCACGGGCCTGCCCCAACGTCATGAGTTCATATCCCATATGACCTGAATTAATCATGCCAAATGAACCGGTCAATACGTTGAATCCGTTTATAAATCTACCCACACTGGCATCTTCAGGTCGGGTTTCCTCGACGGTTATTTCAATAGCATAGGAAGGAATAGCAAATAGCTGCGCCACGACGAGCGCTAAAAATTTACGGGAGCAAGTACCCATGCTGGTTAAGCGGGTATTTTTCTTGCCGTCATTAGATGACGTGCTTTTTACCTTGCCACAGCGGCGAGCCAATTCAGACGTCACAACAAAACATTGCAAGCAATGATTCCATACAACATTGAAAATTTTATTCATTTTTCACTCACATAGTAATATTGCGATGCGGCAAAGAGTAAATACGCACGACTCTGGAGGTATTTTCAGAAATGAAAACCCCGCACCATGGATGATGATTAATTAGATGTCACAGCCTAAATTTTGAGAAAAGCGGCCCTTAACACGCAATAAAATAAGCGCTTAGCATTAGAGCCATCGTTATAACTGAGTGAAAACACCCAGGAGATTGCGGTTTTATTGAATTAGGAGAGGCTGATTTATTCACACAAATCAGTCAATATGACAGAGTTCGACCACAAACATTCATGGAACCAATAATAGATAGAATAGTTCAAACAGGCAATCAAATTGCATTTTCTATTTTTCGAAATAAACAACCCGCATTCACTGCTTTTGTACTTGTTTTAACCTTGTGAAATTGCATTCACGTGCATCTGTGATAAATAAAAAAAGCCCCGTATTTTACGACGGGGCTCTTCTACGAGGCTTTACAACTGTCTATTTTTATTCCTGGCTCGAAACACTTTTTAACGGATATTTAACCCAAAGGCTATTTGCCTCGAACATTTCTCCGTAAAATCTGGATATTTCATACGATGACTCAGCATACTCAAGGCTACGCCCCAGGAAAAAGCCGATAAAATAGTCCTTCCAGTCTGCGTATTTTTCTTTCGCCTGACGCTGTGCTTCATTTATATATGACCAGGCTTCGTCTTCAGTAATATAACCTAACGCCAGACTACACCTGGCCAGAAATGCTGCACGTTCAAGATCCCACGCTCTCAGATCCGTGTTTACAGACAGGCTATCGTCATAATCAAGATCGGTTTTAAATGCCGTCGTCGCGGCCTGGTAGTTATTAATCGAGGAACGGACCTCTTCGGCTGTCTCCTCTGTGTCCTGAATATCCTTGTTTCTTAGTTTTATTAACAGATTTTCTGAATATGCTCTCCACTCTGTCTTTTCTTCCGAGTGATGCAATAATCCCTCAATAGTGGAATGAGCACTTTGGCTATCGTTAATATCCCATTGAGCAGCTAAACCATCAGCCGTTTCGTCTAATTTACGCACCGGTAAAATGCCAGGAACCTCACCTCTCTGCCGGGTTAACAGGGCTCCGAACGCAAGCAGGCTCTCCTTTTCAGGTGGAAGTTGATGCTGGCTATAAAGTTGCTCTTTCTCTTGTTCCTCTTTTTTAACACTACGAACAAACTTAACGGCAAAATAAGCAATCACGGATATTATCACCACCACGATAATAATTAATTTTTGCATTTCTGATTCTCCAAATCTTGATGACAGGCAGTTTTAAAACAAATACTTAGAAACTGGATGGCTTGCTGTTATTGATTGATTTCAGCCACCCCGTTTTGTCTCACTCATTGAAAAAACAAGCTGTAAGCATTAAGGCCAAACAAATACACAACGCAGAATATGATGATTCATTTTATTTAATTCCTGATTTTATTGAGTTAAAAAAGCCCCGGATTTAAGCCCGGGGCAAATATTACCTGCAGAAGTACTATTTATTATTATTTAAAGCTGTATTTCACGCCGATCATCGCCGCACTGTCGTTGTAACCTTTGTCGCCCACCTGCACGCCAACGTTACCCCACATGTTCAGGTTTTTGTTCAGCTGACCTTCCACACCCACTTTCACTTCACCAATGTTGCGCGTTCCCGCCTGGCTGCTGCTCACGCCGTCAAGCGTTGAGCTGAAGTTGCTGGTGTTGTGGATCCAGTTCGCTTCCACGAACGGCTGGAACTCACGATCTTTACCGTTATCACTTGCATCATGGCTCTTCAGGTAAGCACGTGCGCCCAGACGGGTCTGCACATTACCGTCGCTGCCCTGCACTTTCGTGCCGTTCGCTTCACGGTGATCGTCAGCTTCCACACCCATCCAGATGGCCTGCGCCTGTGGCTGAATGTACCAGGTGTTGGTGGTGCCTTTGCTGCCTTTGAACTCGCCCATGTTGAAGGTGTAGCCGGTTTCTACCGACGCCGTCACGCCCTTCGACTTGTACGATTCCGTCGCCAGTTTCTCACCGCTCACGTGGTTATTGAACCAGCTGTACTGCGCCCACGTATCCACATACAGACCGTTTTTCTCCGCGTCGTTGTCATACCAGGTCGCGTACACACCAGTGCTGTAACCGTCAACCGAGCCGTCTGCCGAATAACCGGTCGCATGAGAACGGGTGTTGCTGTGGCTGTTACCGTAACCCGCCATCACGCCCAGGTGCAGGCGGTTCAGACCATCGGTGCTCCACTGCGCCACGTCGCCACCCATCTGCAACACATAACGGTTGCTCTGGGTCTTCAGCTGGCCGCTGTTATCACGTGAGTTAGTGTGACCACCCACGTTGCGCATCCACATGCTCGTCACTTTCTCTTCACCCGTCAGCGCGTCCGTGTACTGGGTTTCACCCAGACGATCGTGCAGGCGGTTCAGGAACATGGTGTTGGCTGCCGCCAGGTTCGCTGTGTATGCACCCGCTTCCGGACGAATAATCTGCTCAGGAGCCGATGGTGCCGCCGGATCGGTTGGGTTCGATGGATCAACCGGCGCAGTCGGATCAACCGGCACTGTGCCATCAACGGCGTTGCTCAGGTACCAGTTGGCGTTGTTGCTGCCCGCGCCACGTACCAGTGCATAGTCATACGCCCCGGCCACAATACGACCGGCCTGCTTAAACTCACCGTCAGAAGCCCCACCCACGCTGATAAGCTCAATGCCGTTCAGGGTCTGCGCACCGGTGCCGCCTGCGTTAGTCACGCTGACGTTAGTGGTGCCTGCGGTGTTACCCGCAACGACCATTTTGTCGGTGACGGAGTTGTCGTCGCCCAGCACGGTGTTGAAGTTAATCAGACCGTCGTTACCGGTGTAGTTCCCGTTAACATTCAGTACGTTACCCGCCACGCTGCCGTGAGCGATATTCACCGTACCGTTGTTCACCAGGTCCTGACCGACGGTAAAGGTTTGTGCCGCACCGCTTTCATTCTGTGCGCCCACATACAGGGTGCCCAGGTTGTTCACGTTGCCTGCCACACCGCCGTAACCGGCGAGGAACGCATCCTGTGCCACGTTAACCTGGCTGCTTGCCAGTGTGATCGGTGCCGCTTCGCTGCCCAGCATCAGACCGCCTGCCTGGATATCGGTCAGACCGGTATAGGCTGCATTACCGGACAACGTGACCACGCCAGCGCCCTGTTTGGTCAGGTTGCCTGCGCCACTCAGGTTGTTGGTCAGCGCCCAGTTATCGGCCGCGTTCAGTACCAGTTCGCCTTCATCAGCAATGTCCGCAGTACCCAGTTGCTGTGCCGCCGTAGCCGTCAGTTGTGAAGCTGCGTCGATGTTAAACACACCGCTGAAGCCGCTGTTGTCACCGTCAAGCGTCAACTGGCTGTTCACCAGGTCTACGCTGCCTGCAGTAGCAGACAGTGCACGAGTCGCTGCTGCCACGCCATCACGGATGTTGTTGGCAACGGTACCTGCCGCATCACTGAACATCACTTTACCGGCGTTGACGATATCGCCCACACCCAGACCCGCGACGTCATTCAGCGCCACGGTGGCACCGTTGGCTACGGTGGTGGTCGCGCTCAGGTCTGCGTTTGCACCGTTCACGGTCAGCGTATCAGCCAGCACGTTCAGTTCGCCGCTGCCTGCCAGTGCGCCGTCAGACACGCCGCCATGGCTCAGGCTCAGCGCCCCGCCGTTCAGGTTAACGGTTGAGCCCGCGGTAGACTGCAAAGTGCCCACGGTCTGTGCCTTGCCGTTCATGTCCAGCGCCGTATCCGCTGCCAGAGACAACACATCAGTCTGGCCCAGTACGTTATCGGCAATCATTTTCAGGGTGCCGGAACGAATATCGGTGTTCCCGACATAATCGTTAAGCGTGTTAGACAGCGACACGGTATTGCCCGCGCCAGTGTCAATCGCCAGGTCACCGGTACCGGTGATTTTCGCGCTCAGGTCAGCCGCGTTGCCGCTCAGGCCTGCCGCATTCAGCGCCAGTGCATCAGCACCCGCCGTCAGCAGGTCAACCTGGGTCAGACCGTAGTTAATGTACAGGCCGTCAGCCGCATCACCGCTGGTCAGACGGTAGTCATAGGTGCCTTTCGCCACCGTACTGCCGTTCTGGGCAATATCTGCCGTGGTGCTGTCGGTAATAATGTTGCCGTCCTGGTCTTTCAGCTTCAGGGCGCCGCCGCTACCGATGGTCGCCGTGTCTGATTTACCCAACTGCACCATGGTGGTGGCATCGTCCTGCGCCAGAAGATCCAGCAGTGTCGGGGCCAGCGGGTGATCGTTGCTCACGCTACCTTTGGCAACCTGCACGTTACCGGTGCCACTCAGATCCATAGATTTGGTGGTGTGTACGCTACCTTTGGCCACGGTTTCGCCCGGGGTGCCGCTGTCAAACTTCAGCGTACCACCGTTGAATTTCAGGCCAGCGATGGTCTGCTCGCCGTCACCGACGTGTGTATTGCTGTAGCCGTCCAGACGCAGGGTCGCATCCGACAGCGCCTGGGTGTTAAGGCCAGCCAATTCCATTTTCGCGTGCGTCAGAGCCACGGTGCCGGCGAATTTGTCACCCGCGTTGTTCGCGGTGAAGTCGAAAGATTTATCATCCATCAGCCCGACTTTCACCAGACCTGTTCCTGCCAGGTGACTGCCGAAACTCACGTTATTAACGTTATTAATCTCGAGCATACTTTCGCCGTCGATATTAAAGCCCGTCCCCGCAGCATCAGCCTTATCGTCGCCCAGCGGAAGTAAGGTCCCGCTCAGTACCAACTGTGCTTTTTCTTTCAGGTTGATCTTTTCAAAACCACTGAAGACGCCCGCACTGCTCAGAATGTAGTTCGTATCAATAACATTCAGCGTATCGGTTCCCGCACCAGCAGTAAGTGTATCAAACACCCCTGTTACGGCTGATTTCAGGTGATTCAGGTTAAAGACATCGTCACCTTCGTCGGTGGTGAAATCAGTTCCCTGGCTGCCCGCTTCCAGATTGATGGTGTTACTACCCTCCATCAGATTCACATGGCCCTGAATGACGGCATCTTTCAGGTTGGTGAAGACCACACCAGGGCCGGTCAGCGTTTCTACTGCTTTCTGAGCTTTAGTCGCCGCTTGAATAGTGCCGCTGTTTTTAAAGGTGGTTACCGCACCGTTATCAATATCGACCACGCTGCTGATGGTCGATGTAGAGGTCAGCGTGCCAGACTGCTCAATGTTTTTGGTCGTACCGTTAACAATAACCGCAGAACCGCCCTCAACATTGTCCACGTTAACGCTTACGCCCGTCTTCAGATCTGCTGAAGAATTTGTCACCAATCCTTTGCCATCTTTAGACTTCACCGTGATGACCAGCTCCTTAGAGTCGGACATATCCATCGCTTGATCGGTAGTACCACCGCCAACGCCAACTTTTTCGAACCGAATCCCGGCACCGCTACCGTTAACGGTGATAGTGCCGCTGTTTTTAGCCGCCATAGATGCTGCGGTGTGCACACCAATCCCTTGATCAACAGTGATCGTGGTGTTGGTCAATGCGATACCCGCCACACCGGCTTTGTTTTCAATGCCGCTGCCCGTGCCTGTTGCAGACATATTGATGGTCGCCCCCGTCACGGTCAGACCCACAGCACCGTCATCAAGCAAGATGCCGTGCGCTGTGCCGGAAGCGGTTGTTTTACCTGCCCCCGTCAGCGCCAGCGATGCGCCGCCATCAACCACATAGGCCGCTTTGCCATCCGTTGCGTTAACTGTCGCCGTCGCAGTATTGTTTACTATTGATTTATCACCGGTAACGTGTACCCCAGTCCCATTTACCGTAATGTTACGGCGGTTTTCCAGGGTGCCGCCATTAACCAGCACACCGGTACTGTCATCAGATTTAAAATCAATTGTGCCTTCATGGATAAGCTTGCCGCGCGTCAGGACTTTGTATCCATATGCGCCTGAAGCTACGTCCCCAGAATCACTCAACAATTCAGCAAAACTGGTCAGTTCAGAGTCGCCTATTTTAGCTTCGTTCTCTATGCCTGCCAGATCGTAATAGCGCCCATCAACAACACCAGCCGTTGCGCCTTCGTTCATAAGCTTCATTTTTACATCAGCTTCAAGCGTTCCTTTCGCCCCACCTTCCACTTTAATCCCGGTGGCATTTTTACCCGTAATGTTGGCATCAACGCCTGCCGCATGAACATCACTGCTCTTACCAGTGACCTGCATAATGGCGCTGTTTTCACCTGAGGCAATAGATGTGGAACGACCTGCTGCTGCTGCGTCGCGGACAAATTTAGCACCGTCTTCTATACGGAATAAGGTCGAATTTTTTGTTTTAACATCCGATGTCCCCTTAGCAGTACTTGAAATGGTGGTCCCAGCATCGATCACAAAGTAACCATACTGCCTTTCACCACCGCTAAAGGTCAGAGCTGCGTCATCGGTAATGGTTAATGCGCCAGCATTACGAGCATGCACACCTATCGTGTCTGCCCCCACCAGGTTTACCGTTCCTGATTGCTTACCTTTTGCACCACCACCATCTACACCATCTACATACATGCCGTAGTTAGCTAATTTCGAAACAGGATCAAGCCCACCGTTGATATTGATAGTACCGGTGTTTTCCGCCGCACTTCCTGCAAGAACTTTTATACCGGAGGCGTTAACGCCATTGAGATTGATGGTACCGGAGTTAACAACATCGGTTGCACCTAGCTGCGCTAAAATACCGATATTGCTAGGTGAATCAACACGCTGGCCATTAATATCGATTGCTCCGCCGTTATTTACATGAGCGGCAGCACTCTTCGCAGCAATGCCAGTAGAGTTACTGGTCAACGAACCAATAGTGATATTAGAGCCATCCAGGCCGGTATAAGTGCCACTTTTCACATTCACGCCAATAGAAGGCTGGATGCTGGCTAGATCGGGCGATGCGTCCGAAACGGCTCGTTGAGGATTTCGTCCAATATAGATTTGGCCGGCGTTAGTTGCCGCCGAATTATTCTCAATACTAATACCATAGTCGATTACACCAGCACCCGCTGCAGTTGCATCAGGTGAAGCCGCAATGTTTATTGAACCTGTATTGGTAAAGGAAGCCAGATTGCTCAAAAAGACGGCATAGTTGGCGTAGTTGATACCATGTGAGGCAACGTTAATCACGCCGTTATTCAGCGCTGAAGCACCATTCAGGATGCGCATTGCCTGAAGGGATTCACCGCCCATTGTCGCTGCGGTGTATTGAGTGCCTTGCGAGTTGGTAATAAAGTTGAGCATGTCCGGGTTGGTGCCAGCATCCAGCACACCATTGTTAACCACCGTTGTACCGCTGTCAGTGGCTTTAATCAGAACGGAACCCCTGACTTTTGAGCCTGCACTACCGAGCACACCTTCGTTGACTACCGAGGCACCATTTTCAACGCGCACCAGGCTGATATCGGAACTGACAATTTCGATATTAGAGTCTTTGCTGATGTTGATTGCAGCCTGCGCCCCATTACCGTGAATATAGGCCACGCGATCAAAGTCAACTGATGCCCTGGTTGCGTCAACAGCAGGAATACCAGTATCGACAAAAATCTGACGTAATGAACTATCCCAGGCTTTCTTTAACTCGTTCTCATATTGCGTTTCATCCAGTTTCACCGCTCCTGTTTGAAGGGCATTGATCAGATCAGTGTTGTATTGCTGGAATTCACCGAGAGTATTGACGGTACGCTCACCCAGAATACTGGTAAATTTACCGACAAAAGTATCTGACACAAATGATGCGATATATGTGTTTGGGTCTTTGATGTTGCTACGACTGTCACCGGCCTGAACAACTGTTTTGGTGTCATAATTGAGCGTAGAGCCCGCATTAACCAGGAATGCAGACGAGGTAGTAACCCCTGATTGAGTGCCTTTCAGATAGGCCTTGAACTGATTCGCCGGATCATTAGTCCAGTCGCTACCAGCCTGCCCAGCATGTACGGTCAGATCCCCGCCGTCCTTCACTTCCCAGAAGCGTTTATCGATATATTGCCCATTCGGGCCCGCAGCTTCACTTGGAGTAATTTTAAAGTCTGCAGCAGGTGAAACCAACATTTTGTTGTTGTCGAAAACTTTAAACGTATCAGTGTTATTTGTGCCACCAGTGTCAGGAAGGGAAATAACTGAAGTTTTATCGCCAATTTTGAAGATATTCAAATCAACATAGGCTGCCTGCTCAGGATTCACAATGATTCCTTCGTCACGGGCTTGCCCCAAAGTCTTATCAGTAAAACCCGGTTTCCCACGGTTAATGAAGCCAAAAGATCCAATTAAATCAGACATGTCAGTGACGACTGTCCCGATATTAGTGTCTTCTGGATTGGTGGTGTTTACCGTTATTTCAATAGCATTAGCTGCCGTGGCATGTAACCCAAGCACAGAAGCAACGAGTAGGGCTAATAGCGAGCGTGCCGGCCCTGAATGTGTTGCTGAGGTCGCTACAGAGTTTTCTGTGTCGGCTACAACACTTTTAACTTTGCCCAGGTTACGGGCTAGCTCGGAAGTCACAACGAAACATTGCAGACTGTGATTCCAGATAACTTTGAAAACCTTATTCATTTTGTCTCTCAAGAGATTTATTTCGCACTTTCGTGCGAATAGCAGAAAACTAACGCTATCCGTCGCTTAACGGAAAGCATCACATAATGGTTAATATTTCTCAGTGGAATATCGACAAAAGATATTTGAATAAGCTCGAAAAACTTATCGCAGTAAATGTGTCACGGACTGCCGACCGAGCTATTAATTCTTTCCGACTTTCCTTTCCAGTGGAAAAACGTATTTCTGGATTTATCCTTTCCTTGGCTTGAAGTGCGAAGTTTTGAATTGTGGCGGGTAAAAACACGACAACCCGCTTGTTTGTGCGGATAATAAGTAGCCATGTTACATATAGCAATAAAAATACAAATTTTAGTTTTTAGAAACGTTGGATTTATTGATAAAAACCAGAACGCATCACACCGAAACACAGCTTAAGCATCTGATATCACATCATTAAAAAAATGACCAAAGAGAGTTATTTATTTTTTAGAAATGTTTATTACATTATTCCAAAGTAACAATCGAAATAAAATACTTTCGTTTTGACTACCAATTATACTTAAAAGTATAAATTCAATGCATTTATAAATAGGAATGCTCTGCTTTATACGTGAAAACCCTCTCCTCTATCAGCCTGATATTAAAATACAAAACCTTTAAATTTTCGCGCTTTCTAAAAATTAGAATTTTGTATTTCATTGTAATTTATTCACTTCGAAACTAGATTGCCGACACTATCTGGTGACACAAGGCACCTTACCGGGAAATCCACACCAGAGTCGTGATAGAAATAAACACCATCACTCGTGCAATAGCGGATAAAAGATATTCCTGGTGATTTCTATTTTTTACTGGTGTTTATTTTAAAAACTAAAATACGCTGAATGAGAATTAATCCATGTCATCGCTGACATTTTTCAGCCTTTTAAATTACGCCAACCAACGCATCAATAGAAGTTACACCTGCGTTGAATTTTGTTTATAAAAAAAATTAAGCTAATGCGAGTTCGATTATGAAGATAGATTTTAACTCTTTGGTCATACTTAACGCAGTGGTTGAAAGCGGTAGCGTTTCTGTTGCTGCACAACGGCTGTCCATTTCACCGTCATCCGTTACCTATGCCATAAATAAGTTACGTCGCGTAACGGATAACCCAATTTTTACGCGTTCTAAAACGGGCGTTAAACCGACCACCCTCGCCCACGAACTTAATACGCGTTATAAAAAAACGGTTCACATGATCAACGAAGGGTTAGGGATTGATAGTGAAGACAATCAATCTGATGTGTCAAAAACTATCACGATCAGCACCTATACTTACGTTGAACTGTGGATTTCGCAGATGACGCTCAAAAAAGAAAGCATTATTAATAATGGCATTCTTAATTTTCTGACGCATCCGAGTACCAATGACGAACGCCTGATGAAGTTACGTAATCGGGAAGTGGATATTGATATTGGCGCGCAGCTTCCAAACGATCCGTCGATTGTTTCGTACCGGTTGTTCAGCTCTGCCTTCAAAGTGATGGTCAGTAAAAATCACTCCACCATTAAAGATTCATTGAGCATTAAAGACTGGTCTGCCAACAAGCACGTCACCTGGAACCGGATTAACAGCGAGACGTCTTCGATGATGGGCGATGCTCAGATCATCGAGGAAATGCTGGATCGCGAAACTCACATCACTTCAGACTCTTCTCTGAATATGATGATGATGTGCGCCCACAGTGACTCACTGATGTTGATTCCCGAGTATTTCTGTTGCTGCATTGACGAAATATTGCCGGTTAAATTCTTCGATATTCCGTTCCCAAACAGTATGGAATCGTCACTGTATGTCCATGCGCATACCACTTCGCTGAAAGATTCCGTGGTGGAAGGCTTCCTGAATGTTATTCGGCACTACAACTGTTAAGCCATGTGCAGGTCAGCGTCTTTTTCGTATGACGACTAGCAAAAGTTGCCGTTGTTAGAGCCTCGACGTAAGACGTCGAGGCTTTTTTAGTTTAAGCGAATGTTTATACAGCAGAATATCGACTGGTGAATTCGGGCTTTCTGTATATAGTCAATACAGAGACATTATATAAACTCAGCAGGTAAGCCATGAAAAGTGAAAAGATTGAGCTGAAGTCGTTAGGGATCCTTAATGCTGTACTGGAGACAAAAAGCGTTACGGCCGCCGCCGAATTGCTCTCTCTTTCGCCCTCCTCGGTGACTTATGCGATAAATAAACTTCGCGATGTGACTGCCAACCCCATTTTTACCCGCTCCAAAGGTGGAGTCGTTCCCACCACGCTTGCTCTGGATCTGAATGCGCGCTATCTGAAAGCGATGTCGCTGATCAATGGAGGCCTGGAGGTTGGTCATTTTAGTGAAAGCGAAATGGGGTTTAGCAAAGAGATCAGTATAAGTACTTATACGTTTATCGAGTTTTGGCTTTCGATGACCTCTCTGAATAGCGGTATGCTTGAAAGAGACGGCGTTGCACTTAAATTTTCTACACATCCTCTCTCGTCAGAAGAGAGGATCAATAAGTTACGTAGCCGGGAAGTGGATATTGATATTGGTTCTGAGCTACCAAGAGATAAATCCATCACCTCCTATAAATTATTTACGACGAATACCCAGGCTATGGTGAGTAATCGCCACCCAGCTATTAAGAACAGACTGACCCTTGAAGACTGGCATAATTATAAACATTTGGTCTGGTTCAGAGACGACTACGGCAAAACGACTTTGTTAGGTGATGCGGTGACTCTCAATGAACTCAGGGAACGCCGGGCCGTACTGGTTACCAGCGCATCATCTCTTAATATGATGATGCTGTGTGCACAAACGGATAATATTATGCTGACCCCGCGGTTATTTACGCCTTTCCTGCAATCAATCCTTCCCGTCAATATCTTTGATTTGCCCTTCGATGTGGATATCAGCGTTGATGTCTACCTGCACTTTCATAATCAATCACTCAGCGATCAATATATCAGTAAATTATTGAAAGAAATTAACAAACTGGTAGGCAAGTAGCCTACCAGGCACAGCAACAATAAGCATTAACTTCAATCACTTAACAGTGGGTTTTAGAGCATTCTAAAAATCGAAATTTTCGTTTCTAATTGCAGCCATCGATTATTTACTCCCCCTACGTTATTATCTTCCCATCGACAAACATGACGTCGACAATCAAAAAGAAATTAATCATCAATTTTAATTTCTTTATCTTCAAACATCATTTTTAATTACCTGTGAGTTTTTATGAACCATTTTACTAAAGTAGCAACTTTGACCTCTTTGTTAGTCGCTGGCGCATTTGGTGCAGCATCTACCGCATCAGCTAATACCGGTATTATTAAATTTTCCGGCGCTATTTCTGCGGCAACCTGTGATATGAACGTTTCCGTAAACGGTATTGTCTCCCCAACGGGTGTTGTTGATTTAGGCGTGCATAAAGCAAGTGATGTTACAGCCGTGGGTACCTTCGGTACGGCAGTCGACCTGGCGCTGACTCCAGACGAAGCGACTTGCGATATTTCTCCAGCGGGTGAAGATGCCCTGGTACAGATTTCTGCCGCACAAACTGATGCCACCAACACTAGTGTTGTGACCTCTGCTGAAACCACAACCACCAATGCTGGCGTGCTGTTCCAGTTGGCAAGTGGCGGTAATGTGGTCAACAACGGCAGCGTTTCTCTGACCTCTGGTTCTGCCGATCTCGACGCCGCAGGCGCTATTCACTTCACCGCACAGCCTTATGCCATCGCGGCAAGCGTAAACCCAGGCATCATTGGTGGTTCTGTTTCTTACACCGTTGCCTACCTCTAAGTATTCTATTAAATAAAATATCTCACCCATTTAATTAATAGATTCGTCGCAAATTTTCAGGCCAGCCTGCTGGCCTGCGTACAACTCTGTCCTTAATTGGGTGACCTTTTAATTTTATTTATAGGTATTAAGAATGCGTTATATTTCCTTCACACTCTTTGGTACTTCATTATTAATTACCTTGACTCCGGCTTTTGCCAGTGAAGGGGACGATTTTAATACTGATTTTATTGTAGGGAAATATAACCAAACTGCTATTAGCAAGGCACTTGATGAAGGTTTAAATCAAAGTGCTATTTATGCTGTCGACGTAAATGGACAATTTGTCGGTAATTTTTATTTTAGCCGAAAAATGCAAGACCTGGTTTTTACCAAGGACTTTCTGGAGACGCTTGCTCCATTAGTCAAAAAAGAGCGGCTCGAAGAATTACAAAAAAATCTCTCTTTAGACGCGACTTCTGAAGATTACAAGTTTCAGGAGAATACCAGCGAATCATCTTTGGCTATCTGGTTTAACGACCAGGATATGGTGCGTGCCGACAGCAGCAATATGGAACTTGCCCAATCCATCAATGCCGCGATGATGAGCTACAACATGAGCAGCAGTTATTATCGCAATCGCAAAACCGGCGAGTCGCAAACCACATTGCCTTTCAGCAGCCATCTGCAATTGGGAATGTACGACTTTCCAATTAACCTTGATCTCTCAAGTTCGGACGTACTTAAAGAGGGAGTCAGCGTTGATAACCTGAGCGTCTCTCACCTGTTGCCGTCAATTAACAGTGAAGTCACTGCCGGACAAACTTACACCAGCAGCCGCTATGGTGAAGGTTTCAGTTTCATTGGTGCTCAATTAAATCATGTCAATGAACTCTTAAGCCGCCGTGAACGCCTTTACACGCCAAGCATCACGGGGTTTGCCAACAGCAACGCCACAGTAGAGGTTTATCAGGAGCAGCGCCTGCTTTACACCAAAACGGTCGCAGCTGGTAAGTTTGTGATTGATGAAGTTCAGGGGTTATCTAACCAGACATTGCGCGTGGTCGTTAAAGAATCTAATGGCTCAGAACACACTTTCTATTATGAGAATACGATTGTTCCCGGTCTGTTAACCCCCGGAATTAATGATTATGAAGTTAGCTCGGGTCGCTATCGTTTTAACGATAACAGCATGGGTGATAATTTCGTTTCAGGTGAATATTCTCATGGTTTTGCGTACTGGACGCCGACTATCAGCAGCATTGTTTCGACCGATTATAAAAATATTACTTTGGGTGCGGCAGTCCCGTTGCAGCATATTGGTGCTGTCGGTCTGGCCGTAGCCAACTCTAAATTTAAACATAATGATAAAGAAGATACCGGCCAGAGCTACAGCATCAACTATGCAAAATATATGACCAATGGGGTAAACATCCAATTGGCAGGTTACCGATATTCAACGAGGGATTACTACACCTTCAACGAAGCGATGGAAGCCAAGCGTAGCGATAGCCAGAATCACAGTTCAGTGCGTAATCGTTTTACGGCGACCGTGATGGCGCAGGAACCTATTTTTGATAACCAGATTTCAGTTAACTTTTTACGTGACAGTTATTGGGCGAATAAAGGAAAGCGTAATACTTATTCCGTGAACTATGGCGGCTATACCCATGGCGTCAGCTACAACGTCTCTTTGTCTAAATCATATACTGATGACTATAAGCCTGATACGAGTCTTGCGCTGTCGATTGATATTCCATTCGGAAACAACGGTAAAAGTGTTTATACCCGTTATAACCAGAACAATAACAGCAATAACACCGAAGTGGGGATGAACAGCTATGACGCTGATTCAAGTTATAGCGTTGCGGCCTCGCACGATAGCGGATCACATGAAAACACGTTGTCCGGTAGTTACAGTAAACATACCGACCGCATTAATTCGCAGATCAGTTCCAGCGTAGGGACCAGCTCAATGTATGCCTCGGGTTCAGTCAGCGGCACAGTCGCGTTTGCCGACGGGCATTTTGTCACCAGCAGCAGCCAGTCCTCAACCATGGCGTTAGTCAAAATGGACGGGGTAGAAGGTGCGATGGTGAATGGTATTCAGACCCAGAGCAACGGTTACGCGCTGGTTCCTCTTAATGACAGCTTCGATGCACAGGATGTTTCGGTGGATACCTCATCGTTGCAGAACAATATTATGCTCGATAAGTCACAAATTAAAATCAGACCAAAGCGTGGCAGCGTGGTGAAAATGGATTTCTCAGCGAAACGCGTGAAATACGTGCGTGCCGTTTTGCTTGATCCGCAAGGTAAAGAGATGGGCTTTGGCTCTCAAATTTCAACGGATGATGGTCAGGAATATTACTTAGGAAATGGTGGCGGTTTGTTATTACAGCTGGCCATTAAGTCCCAGAAAGAATTGAAAAAAATGGTTTTCACAAGCAGCGATACTGGCTGTAGCTATACTCTTCCTGTAGGCGTTTTGAAAAAGAACTTCCAGGAAGACTTTATTAATGCCGGAGAATTAACATGTTCAAAAAATTAATCCCAGCAGGCGTAAGTCTGGCACTGTTATTGGGTATGAATTACGCAAATGCGGCCCTGTCGCTCAGTAATACTCGCGTGATTATTGATGGTCAATCCTCGAATTCTGTCGAAGTGATTAACGGTTCCAGCAGCCGTTACGGCGTACAGTCCTGGGTTGAAGACAGCGCAGGGAAAAACCCTGGCCGCGCACTGGTCGTCACCCCTGAGTTTCAGGCTCTGGGAGGCAAACAAAAAGCGGTGTTGCGTCTGCTCTCGTTTGCACCGGACAAAAATCAGGAACAGCTGTTTTTCCTGAATGTGCAGGAGATCCCGCCAAAAGGGCCCGATACCGGTCGCAATCAGCTTTCACTGGCGGTGAGGACAAAAATCAAAGTGCTGGTGCGCCCGGTCGCATTAAAAGAAGCGCGTAAGCAGGCTGAAGAAAAGATTGAGATATCAAAAACGTCCGGCGGATTGCGTTTCAAGAACCCGACGCCTTACTACTTTGCGATTTCTAAAGTTTCCGTGGGTGGAAAAGATTATACCCGGACCGCGCTGGGGACTTTCGCCCCCTTCAGTACGGTAGAACTCAAAGTCAGCAACAATAATGCGACGTCAGCAACGCTGAGTTATCTGGATGACTACGGTGCCGTGAGTAAAACGTCAAAAAAAATAAACTAACGTAGATTGTTTTGCGATGTAAGGATTTCACTGGCATGAGAATGAATTAATGAAAAAAATTATCGCACTATTAGTGATTGTGCTGGGCTATGCGACAAATGGATTTGCCGCAGCAGATAAGGTTTGCTATCCCTCATCTGGCACACCGGGCAAGCAGAACTTTACCATTGCCAAAACGCTGACTAAAGAAGAAAACATGGCGAATGCCGTTTTAGTAGATAAAGAAAGTACCACCAGTTCCGGTAGTGTTAGCTTCACGTGTGACTGTACCAGCCCAAATACAAGTGTTTCTCACTGGTGGTCCACTCAGGGTATGTTCCCTTATACCTCTTCTAATGGCTACTCCTGGCAGCAATTAAGCCCCTTCCTGGCCGCAAGCGTTGAGTTATATATTTATAATTCCGGTGGCAATAATATGCACGCCGTACCGTTTACCGGTATCAGCAATAAAGTATCTGAAAAATGTGGTATGAGCGGGTCTGCAGCCTCTGGTAGCAGAGGGACGGTATCTATAAAAATTATTAAACCTGCCGTTGGACAAATCAACTTCAACGGTACGGTGGCAAAAATGTGGCACTACAGGAAGGCGAATTACATCAACCCAGCCGACCCCGTCGAGATGATGGTTAATCTCAACCTTAATATCACCGTACCGGAAGGTTGTACTTTACTGGCAGGAAGTACGCTGAATATCGATCTGGGAAGCCAAACCCGGCAAACACAATTCGTTGGTCAGCCTTACCCCGAGCCGCCAACATCCTACACACCCCGTGCCGTTAATCTGCAATTTGACTGTGATTTTGCCAACGCAGCGCTTGATGTTGTGTTGTCTGGAAACGCAGACGATCAGGGCCAGGGTTTTGCAACATCAAGCCCGGATGTCTCCGTTATTGTGACAGACAGTAATGGCTCAATTATTCCTCCCAATACCGAGGCTGGCAAAGTTAATGTAGGACTTTCAACCATAACCGATACGCTGAAGTTAAAGGCTTATCCAACCAATTCAGGCTCAGAAGTCGCCCCGAATGCTGCACCGTATACGGCGACTGCAACAATCTTGTTAACTTATGAATAATTTTTTTAAAATAAAAAATTGTACTTCATTGTTAAATAAGAGATCTGCATGAAATTACAAACATTAAAAAATACATTTTAAATGCTTATTATTGGCAGTAAATATAAAATCATTCATTAATTGCTATTTAACCTTCAGCCCTCCCCTTGCTGTTGCTATGGGCATTGATATTCCAGGAAGCATGTAATGATTGATGTTATTATTTACAGTAAGAACCATTATGTGGGGTTAGGCCTGACTTCATTATTTAAGTCCTACAGGCAGACGTATGATTTGTCGGTATACCAATGCCAGTCCTATTTGTCAGCATTGAGGCAGGTAAAAAAAGCCAAGCTCATTTTTTATGATGAGCATGAAGGTGCAGAACAGACCAAAAAACAAATTTACCTCATAAAAAAACTAAACCCTGACATTAAAGTATTTTCCTTGGCTAGTGGCAGAGAATACAACTTTAAAAACTTAACTCGCACTTACATTGATAAGAAACACACTTTCATATTCTCCCCGCTTGAGAGAATAATAAAAGAAATCCAATGCATTAAGTGGAACGTACCGGCACTGGACAGAGAGATCGATTACTCTGACAAAACACAGATAAACATCAGCACCTTGCCAAGGCTAACCGAGCGGGAGTCCATCATACTCAGTCTCATTATGAAGGGAAAATGCAATGCAAGAATATCGTCACTGCTTGATATTGCACCCAAGACCACCAGCGGTCATCGACGGAGTCTCTTCAGGAAAATTAAAGTTCGTGGTTTAGTCGAATTGTATGACTACATGCACTAGAGTCTATTATTCTCGCCATTGACAAAAAGATATCCGGAAATAATTTTCCGGATTTTTTTTGCCTTCATCTATCTCTATAGCTATTTTCACTTCATGTTAGCACGGTGTATTTTAGACAAAAAAAAAGCATAACTGCTGTTACAGGCAGTTATGCTTCTAAAGTGCTTTACTTTATAATATTAATTATAAAGATCCGCTGTGCCGTATGCTTCAGTATGGGTATTCAAAGAAGTAATAACGAAGTATTTTGCCCCCATTTCTGTTGCAGCACGCGCGAATTTAGCATCCAGATCATCGCTGGTGGATGCACTACCGCTGATGGTGCCAACTTTTTTATGCCCCATCATATCTTCTTTAGCTTTCTTCAATGCAACTTTGGTGATTTCTTTAGCCTGAGCTGGAGCCATTTCTGAGGTCGTCGCAGCAAACGCTGAGAAAGAACCTGCTGCCATGAATAAAGCGGTTGCCACTGCAATTCTTTTCATTATAACTGTCCCTATTTATTTTATTGATAATAAAAATACAGAATCAATAGCGATTACTTAGCCATATCATCTTTTTTCATGCCGTCTTTAGACATGTGACCCATTTCGTCTTTTTTCATGCCGTCTTTAGACATGTGGCCCATTTCGTCTTTTTTCATGCCGTCTTTAGACATGTGGCTCATTTCGTCTTTTTTCATTTCATCTTTAGACATATGGCCCATTGCCTCTTTCTTTGACATCTGGCCCATTTCGTCTTTTTTCATCGCATCTTCAGCATGAACGGTGGTGACACCAAATACCAAAGCGCTTGCCATCATAATTGCAGAGATGTTTTTCATAAGAGCACCTTTCGATTAATTGAACACACATGTAAATAATAAATTAACTTCCACCAAACCAGTTATATCCCTGGTCCTCCCAATATCCGCCTGGATATTGGTTCGTTACTTCAATCACTTTAATATGCTTAGGGTTTTTATAACCTAGCTTTGTTGGCATCCTTAATTTCATAGGGAAGCCATATTTTCGCGGTAAAATCTGACCATCATAGGTTAATGCCAACAACGTTTGTGGGTGCAACGCTGTTGCCATATCAATACTGGTATAATAATCATCTTCACATTTGAAGCTGACATACTTAGCCGTCAAATCGGCACCAATTATTTTAAGGAAGTCCGCAAAAGGAATCCCTCCCCATTTACCAATGGCACTCCAGCCTTCAACGCAGATGTGTCGGGTAATTTGGCTCACGCTGCTCATTTTATGCAACATCGGCAGTGTCCAGCTGCGTTTATCCGACACCAGTCCAGCAATGTCTAATTCGTAATTATTTGGGTCAATTACCGGTGCGTCATCTTCACCATAATAAGCATTAAAAGGAAACGGTCGGGTCATTTGCGATTCTGTGTAAACCGGTGCAAGTCGCTGCCCGTCAAACAGCCAGGCCTGAACACGATCGTTAAAACCTGACATTGTCGTCAACGCTTTATCCACGCTGCTATTGTCACTGATATCGCATCCGGTAAGCATAACAATGCCACCAAGCGTTAAGCCTTGTTTCAGGAACAAGCGTCTCTTTTCGCCATCTAATTTTTTGGCAATAATATTGTTCGCTTCGTTAATAAAAGCCCTGGTGTCAAGTGCAGAATTAATACTCTTCTTTTTTTCGCTCATGTTTTTATCTCAGCGGCCACGTAGCATGGTTAACAGTGTTTTAGGCACCAGCATGACCATAATTAAATGGATAACAACGAAGCCGACCATTGCCGACATAGCAAAGAAATGAACATATCTTGCGGCATCAAAGCCACCCATTAACGTATTCAGTAACGGGAATTGAACCGATTTCCATACCACCAGACCGGAAACCACTAATAACACGCCATCACACATCACAAACAAATAAGCCAGTTTCTGAACCATGTTGTATTTGCTTAGATCGGCATGAGCGAGTTTTCCGCGAAGTGCATCTTTAAAATCAGCAAAGATGCCTTGAATAGTTAACGGGAAAAACTTCCTCTTCAGGCGGCCACTGAATATATTGATCAACAGGTAAACGACGCCATTAATACCGAATAGCCACATACCCGCAAAATGCCATTGAATTGCGCCGCCTAACCACCCGCCCAACGTTAAGTTATCAGGGAACATGGCATCAAACAGCGGCGAGGCGTTATAAATGCGCCATCCACTGGTCACCATAATGAGCATTGCCAGGACATTAACCCAGTGGCATAGCCGTAACCAAACACTATGAATTGTTGCGCTTTTCATCAATAACCACACACAATTGTGTTTAATAGAATCAAGCTATAATAATTGCCAAATAAATAAATCATACCAAAATGGTACTTTTAAATTTTAAAATCTACGTGCGCAAAACTGCTTATTTTAATTTTCAGAAAATGCTCTTTCAGAGCTATTTATCACCAGCAGCTTACTATCTGGTTATTCATTAAATTCGTGTAACTCCTCATTTGTTCCGGAGTTAACCACAAGCGTTAAAAACCAGAGGTCGTAAGCATGAACATGACGAAAAAAGCCTGTGGACAAACCCAGTGTGCCTTAGCGTCTTCCTTCCCGCATATCGTCAAGTGTGAGCGGCTGAAGAATACACTTCTCGAAAAAGAGGAAACTGACCCTAACGGTTTTAATGCTTGCGGTGAAGCAAGCCCTAAATATGTTGCGATAACCATGTTTAATCGCGCACTCGCCCTGGCCCACACAGGCTATGCAAACGATGCCCTCACCTGCTATAGCGCGCTGGTGACGAGTTTTAGCGGCGACGAGGAAGGCACACAGGAAATTATTGCTGGTGCAAAACACAACCATAAAGTTTTAGAGAAGCTGATCGTTCGTTTCCCATAATCTTTGTCATCCCCCCCATGCCTGAGAGCATGAGTGCCGCAAAAATGCGCTCTGCTCAACATCGTTCTGCTGCCCCCATACGGACTTTAATCAGTTGCTGGATAAATGAACTCTCCGAAGAAAAGTGATGACGAGATTAAGGAATCTGCCGTATAAATCCCGGAAAAGCTTCCATATCAATGACATTATCCAGTGACAGTCCAACGAACCAGGCAACTCATATGAAATCAATCACCCTCAATGACATGCAAAAACAGAGCGAAGCCGCAGCAAGCTCTCCACGCCTGCGCGCGCACCGAAACTTTCACCCTGAATTAAGCGATCCCGTACAGCGACTGGCTGTTGCCATGGAACCGGGGACTTACGTTCGACCGCATCGCCACCCACACACTTTTGAGCTGTTATTTGCACTCCGTGGGCGCTTCCTGGTGTTGAATTTTGATGACAACGGGACGGTGACTCATCGCGTGGTGTTGGGCGAAGAATGCAAAGCGCTGGAGATGGATGCCGGCACCTGGCATACGGTTCTGTCTTTGGATCATGGAGGCGTGATTTTTGAAGTGAAGCAAGGTGGCTATCAACCCGTTGCAGAACAAGACTATGTCTCCTGGGCACCCGCCGAGGGTGAAAAAGGAACAACTGAGATGATGAAGTGGTACGCGCTGGCACAGGTTGGTGACGGAGGTTTTACTTTGTAAGACTGGCTGTGCATTCATGTAGGTGTCGCGTGTTACGCTCATTCCACGTGACTCAATGTGTACCCACAGCAGGTTGTATGAAACGCAGATTACCTTTTCAGGTGAAACTCTTTTTATCTTTGGTGGGGTTTTCCTGCCTGCTGTTAGCCCTGTTGGGGGCGATCTTGTTTCATGTTCTTGACCGCCAACTTCATCGAGATCTAGGCCAGCGCGCACGGGTTCAGGCCACTCAGATTGCATTGATGCCGGGGCTTGCTGAGAAAGTCGCCGCCAGGGATGTGTCAGGGATTGCACATTTGATTCAACCCCTGCGCAATCAAAGTGATGCCAGTTATATCGTGATTGGCGACGTGCGTGAACAGCATCTCTATCACTCCGAATCACCGGAGCGGCTACATCTGCCGATGATTGGCGGTGATAACGCAGAGGTTTTGCAGGGGAAAACCATTATCTCCATGCGTAAGGGGGGAATCGGTGTTTCATTGCGCAGCAAAGCCCCTATTCTCGATGCCAACAATCAGGTCATTGGCATTGTTTCGGTCGGCTACCTCACCTCCTATATCGCCAATATTAATGCTCGTCTGCTCTGGCAAGCCGGTTTATATGGCCTGTTGCTTTTAATACTGCTGTTTATTTTTTCGTGGATGTTTACCCGCAACGTCAAAAGGCAGATGTTTTGGCTTGAGCCAAAAGAGATCGCATTGCTGGTGCTACAACAAAAAGCGCTGCTGGAAGCGATGTATGAAGGGATATTTGCGGTTAACGCCGAGAAACAGCTGATCTTAATTAACCGTGCCGCACGGGAATTACTGGATATTCGCCAGCCCGAAAATGAACTCATTGGCAAACCCATTGAGCAAATCGTGCAAACCCCGCTGACTTTTTTTGACCCAACGAGTGTGGTAGATAACCGCAGCCTCCACGATCAAATCACGGTATTGAATCAACGCGAAGTGATCGTCAACCGCGTGCCTATTGAAGTGGAACCCGGCGCTGAAAGGGGTTGGGTCTTTAGCTTTCGCGACAAAAATGACATCAACACCTTGAGCAGCCAGTTGAGCCAGGTGAAACGCTATGCCGACAACCTGCGTATCATGCGCCATGAGCAACTGAACTGGACCGCGACACTGGCCGGTCTGCTACAAATGCAGCGTTATGACGATGCGATGCGCTACATTCAGGCGCAATCCGAAGGCGCACAGGCGGTGCTGGATTTTGTCTCCACGCGCATCACTTCCCCATGTTTGTGCGGCCTGTTATTGGGAAAATTCGTCAGCGCGCGGGAAAAAGGCATTGAGCTGGCGTTCGATCCAGCCTGCCAGCTCACCCGCATTCCCACTGGTATCAGCGAAACGGCACTGATGTCAGTGATTGGCAATTTGCTGGATAACGCGGTCGACGCCACGCTAAAAGCCCACAATAGTGCAGCGCCTGTAGAGCTTTATATTTCGGACAGAAATCAGGAATTGTTGATTGAAGTCGCCGATCAGGGTGTCGGAATTGAGGATGCATTAAAACCCCATATCTTTGAGCAAGGGGTGTCGAGCAAACCTTCAGACGTGCATGAGATGGCAGGCTCGGATCATGGCATCGGCCTGTATCTGGCTGCGGGATATATCAATCAGGCCGGCGGCAGTATCGAAGTCACAGACAATTCGCCACAAGGTACGATATTTTCTGTTTTTATTCCGTTCCCCGGGAGCGTTTCAACAGGACAACACCATGAGTAAAAGCAGCGCGTTCGATGTCGTCATCGTGGAAGATGAACCCTATCTCGCCAGTTTGCATCGTGACTTTATCGAGCAAAATTTCAAACTGCGCGTGGTGGGGATTGCCGCAACGCTTGAACAGGCTCGTGCGCTACTGGAATTACATCAACCTCCGTTGGTGTTGCTCGACAACTTTTTACCCGACGGACAAGGCGTGGAGTTAATTGATAGCCCCTTGCTGAAAAGCTTCGATTGCTCCGTGATTTTCATTACAGCCGCAAGCGACATGCAAACGTGCAGCCAGGCCATGCGCAGCGGCGCGTTTGACTACATCATAAAGCCCGTCTCTTTCCACCGTCTGCGCAGTTCGCTTGAACGGTTTATGCAACTGGTAGAAACAAAGCGCCATGTGAAGGTTGTGGATCAAACAGCGTTGGACCGGCTTTTTAATCTTCCGGCTATTAATATCCCGTCAGCCTCGTCAACCAAAGGGATTGAACCCAATACGCTTGAGCGAGTACAGGCTGTTTTTACCCATAAGCCTGATATCTCCTGGTCCGTAGAGCAGGTCGTGCAAGAGGTGGGGATCAGCAAAACGACCGGTCGCCGCTATCTGGAGTATTGCGTCGAAATGGGGTTTATCGTGGTGGAGATGCAGTATGGCAATATCGGCCATCCGCGACGGCTTTACCGCAAAAAAATCGGGGCATAAAAGCCCCCTTTTGTGGTCTGATTGAAACCACTTTCCGTGGTGTTAATGGTGTTAATTGCCTGGAAAAAGCCCCGAATCACAATTCAGAAAGATATAAAAATCCCCCCATTGCCTGAAAGATGGCTTGCGTTATGTTTACCTTTAGTTTCTCAAATGTAACTAGAAGGTTAAAAATAATGTCGAATAAATTACGCATCTCTCTGATTACTGCCGCTGTCCTTATGTCTTCATCTGCAATGTCTGCTTTACCGCAAGGCTACCCGGCCGACTATCAAAAAATCGTCGATGCTGCGACCAAAGAAGGGAAAGTGGTTATCTATTCCACGACCGACACAAAAGCCGCAGGCCCGCTTATTCAAGGGTTTGAAGCGGCTTATCCGGGAATAAAAGTTGAATATAACGACATGAACAGTACCGAACTGTACAACCGTTATATCAGCGAACAAGCCGCGAGTGGCAACAGTGGCGACGTGGTCTGGAGCTCTTCAATGGACACCGCGCTGAAACTGGCGGTGGACTATGCGCAAGAATATAAATCCCCTGAGCAGAGCCAGTTGCCAAAATGGGCAATGTGGAAGGATAAAGCCTACGGTACCACCTACGAACCGGTGGTGTTTATCTATAACAAACGTTTGATCCCGGCAGGCGAAGTGCCTGATTCCCATAGCGCACTGGCGAAGCTGATTGCCAGCCAGACCGACAAGTTCAGCAAAAAAGTCACCACCTACGATATCGAGAAATCGGGCCTGGGCTTTATGCTTTCCGTTCAGGACTCCAAAGCCGATCCTAACTATTTCAAAACCCTGGCTGACGTCGCCAAAGGTGGGTTAGCGGTGCAGTCTTCTACCGGCACCATGATGGAACGCGTGTCATCCGGCGAAAACCTGATTGGTTTTAACATCCTTGGCTCATACGCTGAAGCCCGCGCGAAAACCGATCCTTCACTCGGCATCTCTTATCCAAAGGATTACACCCTGGTGTTGTCACGCGTGTCGTTCATCAGCCAGCAAGCGCAAAACGGCAACGCTGCGAAACTGTGGCTGGACTATGTGCTGTCTGAAAAAGGGCAGAGTATTCTGGCAAATCAGGCTGATATCCCGTCCATCCGCAACGATATCGAAGGCAAAAACGATATTGATGGCATGACCAAAATGTTAGGCAGTGCGCTCAAACCTATCCCGGTCGATGAAAGCCTGCTTGAGTATCTGCAACCTAAAAAGCGTCTCGATTACATCAAGCAGTGGCGTGAAGCGGCTCAAAAATAATTTACCCGTCATCCTTCAAGCTGCGAGTGCGTTGACCGCACTCGCTCACCCGAACCACTTACCTGTGGATTCCTAACCGAAGGGAAGTTGTATGAGTCCATTACTCAGAAAGTGGCAGAGCCTGCCGCGCGGTGTTGTGGTGTTGATAACCGCGCTCGTTATCTACATTCCACTCTCGTTCATCGTTATCCAAAGTTTTCTTTCCGCGCCATTCTTTGCGCCGTCAAAAGAGTGGAGCCTCGAATCCTTCGGGTTTATTTTTACCGATCCTGATTTCTTCAAAGCGCTGAAAAGTGGTTTTATTCTGGCATTCGGACTGGTGATTATTGCCATTCCGCTTGGTGGAATTCTGGCGTTTCTGATGGTGCGCACCGATTTACCCGGCCGACGTTTGATTGAGCCGCTGATCCTGGTGCCCATTTTTGTCTCACCAATGGTGCTGGGGTTTGGCTATGTGGTCGCCGCAGGTCCAGTAGGTTTCTTCTCGCTGTGGGCGCAGTCGGTTCTCGGTTTCGTGCCATGGAACATCTACGACATGTCGAGCATCGTGGTTATCGCGGGCCTGACACACGTTCCGCACGCCTATCTTTACATCTCTTCTGCACTGCGCAGCGTGGGTTCCGATGTTGAAGAAGCGGCGCGTATCGCCGGGGCATCGCCGTTACAGGTCATGACGGCAGTCAGTTTGCCCATGGTGCGCCCGTCGATTCTCTATGCTTCGGTTTTGCTGTTCTTCCTCGGTCTGGAAGTGTTCGGGCTGATGCTGGTGCTCGGTGATCCTGAAGGCAACATGGTGCTGGCGACTTATTTGTATCAGTTGACCAATAAGCTCGGCACGCCGTCATATCACTTGATGGCTGCGGTTGCCGTTGTGCTGATTTGCATCACTATTCCGCTTGTAATGTTACAACGTCGCCTGATGCGTACCGCCAACCGCTTCGTCACGGTCAAAGGTAAAGCGTCGCAGGCGCGTGCATTGCCGCTGGGGAAATGGCGCTGGGTGGCGGGTGCGGTGGTCGCATTCTGGCTGACGGTGACCATTGGCGTTCCATTGATGGGTGTCGTGCTGCGTGCTTTTATCTCCAACTGGGGCGTTGGGGTTTCCCTTTGGGATGAGCTGTCGCTCAACACGTTCCGCAATATCTGGGAACAACCCAATTTGCTGCGCGCCATCATCAACTCCATGGCGATTGGTGTTATCGGCGGCGCACTCGCCGTGGCCTGTTACCTGTTTATCGGTATCGCCATGCATCGCAAACCTGACAACGTTACGCGTTTTCTGGATTACAGCGTGCTCGTACCCCGCGCGGTTCCTGGGCTGTTGGCTGGTCTGGCATTCTTGTGGGTGTTCCTGTTCTTGCCAATGTGGCTCGATAGCGCGCTTAAATCTGGCTGGCTTTCCGGTATGCCGTGGTCGCAATGGCTGCGGGATAACCTGGTGGTCTGGTTACGTTCACTGCGCAGCACTATTTTCAGCGTCTGGCTGGCGTACACCGTGGTGTGGATGGCGTACGGCTTACGGCTCATCTCTTCAACGCTGCTGCAAGTGGGGCCGGAGCTTGAAGAAGCCGCGCGCAGCACCGGCGCGACTCGCGGGCAAATCACTCGCCACGTCACCATCCCGTTATCGCGTTACGGCCTGATTGGTTCATGGCTGCTGATGTTCCTGATATTCGAACGTGAATATTCAACGGGTGTGTACCTGCTTTCACCGGGAACCGAAACCATCGGTTCGATGCTGGTGTCCCTGTGGGCCGCAGGTGCCATTGATATTGTCGCAGCGCTTTCGTTTATTAACATCCTGCTGGTGGTGGTAGGTCTGGGTATTGCCCTTCGCTTTGGAGTCAAATTACATGATTGAATTATCGGTCGACAATCTTCATTTAACCTACGGCGACAACCCGGTGCTCAAAGGCGTTTCGATGAATTTGAAACGCGGCGAAGTGGTGTCTCTGCTCGGGCCTTCCGGTAGCGGAAAAACCACGTTGCTGCGGGCCGTCGCAGGCCTTGAAAAGCCGACGCAGGGTGCCATTACCATTGGCAATAACAAAGTGTATGACGGCACACCGCGCAGTGAAATTCCTGCCGAGGAACGTAATCTCGGGCTGGTGTTTCAGTCTTACGCGTTATGGCCGCACAAAACCGTGTTTGAGAATGTCGCCTACCCGCTGAAACTGCGCAAAGTGCCGACCGCTGAAATCGCCCAGCGAGTGCAGGCGGTGCTGGATCAACTTGGCCTCGGGCATCTTGGCAAGCGCCATCCGTATCAGCTTTCGGGCGGGCAACAACAGCGCGTGGCGATTGGCCGGGCACTGGTTTACAACCCACCGGTTATCCTGCTTGATGAGCCGCTGTCGAATCTCGATGCTAAGTTACGCGAGGAAGCTCGCGTCTTCCTGCGCGAACTGATTATTAAACTCGGTTTATCGGCGCTGATGGTGACGCACGACCAGAACGAAGCAATGGCGATTTCCGACCGCATTCTGCTGCTTAACAACGGCAAAATAGAGCAACAAGGTACGCCGCAGGAAATGTACGGCTCACCGAAAACCCTGTTTACCGCCGAGTTTATGGGGAGTAACAACCGCTTGCACGGCAAAGTGACTGAGGTTCGCGACGGCAAGGCCCGCATTGAAGGAAAGGGTTGGAGTCTTTGGGGACAGGCAGGCGCAGGCGTACAGGTCAGCCAGGAAGGCACCGCCGTTATCCGTGTGGAGCGTGTGGAACTGGTGGACGGTCCTGGAGAAAATCAACTTGAATTGCCGCTGTTGACCAGCATGTATCTCGGCGACCGCTGGGAATATCTGTTCCGTACTTCAGGCGACGATTTTGTTATCCGGGCTTACGGTCGCGAGGTTCGTGACCCGCAACATTGTCATCTGGCGTTACCAGAGCAACATGTCTGGATTTTCCCAAAAGCCTAACGCTTTCAGGGGCGGAAAATGACCGCCCCTGAAATTATTAAATTCATCTCAGCGTTTTCTCTGTGGCAGGCACACCAGCAGAAGCCCGAGAAAAATGACGCCGACCCCAACCAATTTCCCCATACTAAAACCTTCATGCAACCACGGCAGCCAGATCGCGGCAGCCCACACCAGCACGTAGCTTAAACTGAGCAACGGATAGGCTTTACTCAACGCCACTCGGCGCAAAGCCAGAAACCAGCAGCCCATCGAACAGACATAAGCAAACAGGCCAACCAACAGCGCCACAGCACCAGGGCTGAGGGCTAAAAATGCCGTTAGCAGTTCATGAGGTCGGTTAACCAGAGGCAACGTCATCATCGCCCATTTCATAATGAGCTGTGCGCAACTGACTAACAGCACGCTCATCAATGCCCAGAAGTATCCCATCAGGCAGCCCCTCCGAGGATGGAGATCCCGGCAATAATCAGCACCACGCCCAACCCGTGTCGCAGGGAAATAGGCTCATGCCAGATAAAACGGGCAGCAAGCGTAATAAAGATAAAATTAAGGCTGAGCATCGGATAAGCAACGCTAACCGGTACACGCTGTAAAACCAGCAGCCACAGCAGCATGGCGCAGCCGAGCAGCACAACACTGAACGCCAGCCAGCCCAATAAATGCCGTCTGCCTCGTTTCCAGGTGGCCTGTTTCTGGCAAAGCTGGCCACCGCAACTCAGCAGGCTGGCCAGCATAATCAACAGATAACTCATGGTGTTTTTTCGTAGAAGAAGAGCACGAAGCGCCCTTTACGATAAAGCTGATCGGGCTCTGGTACAGAGTGGTCTTCCGGCAGTTTATCTTTCGACAGCAGCATCACCAGTGAGACATTCCCCTCTTTACGATGAACAGACAGCCAACGGGCGAAATCCTCACGGGAAACCAGGTTGTCTTTTGCATCATCAAAGTTTGTCAGGCCATAATTCAGCTCACCGGGTTTGGCGTACATCGTGATATCGCTACGCTTTAATTCCCAGGCAATACCTGCGCCCACGCCTACGCTATCGGCAAGAATGTAGCGGCTGCTTTCGAGTTCCGGGCGTACCACGTCGATAAAGACCAGCGGATGTTTGGAATCGATAACTTTGTCAGGGATAACGCCGCCCACTAATAACGCCAGGCCAAGTGGACATAACGCCGCCCACTGCCAGAACCTGTTGTTATTTCGCAACGTGAGGTAGCCCACCAGCGCCCACACCAGAAACGCAACGCTCGCCTGAATCACCTTCAGCACTTCATGATTGGCATAAACCGGATGCTTTGCCACGCCCCACGGTGCCAGCCCTATCAGCACCACCAACGTGCAGATTCCGCCAAAAATCATGTTAATCCAGCTATTGATTTTCAGCGTCCGCGACGGGGCCAGTAACTGCGTGGCATGACGTGCCAGCAGAATAGCCAGAGGAGCAAAACACGGCAGAATGTAGGTCGGCAGCTTACCTTTCGCGATGCTAAAGAACAGCAACGGCATGACGACCCAACCCAGCAGGTACAGCGAGCCGCTTTCAATTTTGCGCTCCTGCCAGCCGCGTTTTAATGCGCCAGGCAGCAGTGCCAGCCATGGCAAACACCCGGCAATCAGGAACGGTATGTAGTACCAGAATGGCGCTTTATGCTGAGCATCTTTTTCCGCGAAACGCTGAATATGCTCAACCCAGAAGAAGTAGTGCCAGAAATCAGGTTCCGCTTTGGCGATAGCCAGCGCCCACGGCAACGTAATCAGCGTGGCGCTGATAACCGCCAGCGGTCCAAACAGCAGAACCTCTTTCCAGCGTTTCTGTGCAAAAACCCACGGCAACACGCCCAGCACAGGCACAGCCAGCGCAAGGAAACCTTTGGTCATGACGCCCATTCCGCAGGCAAGTCCCAGCAGAATATAGCCGCCCGCCTTTCCCGCTGTCGTTTGCGCATTCGCCCCAAGCCAAAAACTGCACATTGCGGCCACCAGCCACAGCGTGATCATCGGGTCGAGTACGGCGTAAGAGCCCACACCATAAACCAGCAGACAGGTCAGGAAAATCACACCCGACATGACGGCGACGGTTTTATCGCGCCACAAACGAAACGCCAGCCACGACACCATCAGCGCGCTTAAGGTAATAGAAAAGACCGAACCAAACCGCACCGCGAAGTTGTTATGGCCAAAAATTAACTGACTGATGTTGTTTATCCAGTAACCCGCCACCGGCTTTTCGAAATAACGCACATCCAGAAAGTGCGGCACTATCCAGTTTCCTGCCGCCAGCATCTCGCGGCTGATTTCCGCATAGCGGGTTTCATCCGGCTGCCACAGGGCGCGAAACTCAAGGGGGAGCAGGTAAAGCAGAGCAAAACCCAGTAACAGAACCACCCAGTATTTAGCTAATTTCATCCGTTTAACTCTTAATGTTCTGTTGGCAACCTAACCACCCTTCACGGCCAGGGATCACATCGCGTACCACTTTACCTAGCGGTAAAGTCGTTAAATCTTCCGGTAATAATTCGCTTAACGGGCAGAACTGAATACCTTCCTGCGCGGCCAGGGTCAGCAATTGACTAAAGTCCCGGCGCATCACAATCCCCTCCACTTCGGCGTGAATGGTGTACACCGGGGTTCCCGTATCTTGCTTGATGCGATCCAGGATAAAACGGTTGTAACCTTCACGGCTGACGTCTGGTCCAATCACTTCATCCCAGGTGGGCAGCGTCACCGGAATTTGCACCGTCCCGGTACTGCCATCGGGTAATAACGGACGAAACGGCGCGGTGCCCCGGCAATCGCTATTGTAGGTAAAACCAAACGACTCCTTCGCTCGTACCACACGCTGATCAGCACGCCATCCGGCAACGGCTGAACACATCACCGGTTGTTCGATAATCGCGCTTAACGTATCAAGCCCGAGGCGGATTTGTTTTTCCAGATGCGCGTTGTCCCAGACACCCGCCCAGGTTTGCCAGGCAAAATGGTCCCAGGCGTGCAAGCCCACTTCGTGGTGATCCGCCGCGGCTGAGATAATCTCCGCGTTCCCCTCACCGATTTTGCGGCCTGGCCATGCGGTGCCGGCCAGCAAAATATCCCAACCGTAGAGCGATGCTGCTTTTGAGCGCAGCATCTTCCACAGAAACTGTGGCTTCACCAGCCGCCACAAATGTCGGCCCATGTTATCCGGGCCGACACTGAAGAAAAATGTGGCCTGAATACTGTGCAAACTTAAGATCTCAAGAAGATGCGGGACCCCTTGCTGGGTGCCCCGCCATGTATCTACATCAATGCGCAGGCCAACTTTTCTCATGCCTGAGGTTCCGTCAGTTCAACTGTTTTCAGGAAGAAATCCAGCGTTTCGTCGATGGTTTTTTCCATCTCGACCCCAGGAGTCCAGTTTAGCAAGCGTTGGGCATTACGAATGCTCGGTTTACGGTGTTCCACGTCCTGATAACCTTTGCCGTAATAGGTGCTGCTTTCTACTTCGCGGAAGCCAGCAAACGGCGGGAAGTGGCTGCGCAATGGGTGTTTTTCAAAGCTTGCCAACAGCATTTCAGCCAGTTCTTTAATGCTCGCTTCGTTATCCGGGTTGCCGATATTGATGATTTGCCCGTCGCAGTTGCTGTTTTTGTTTTCAATGATGCGGAACAGCGCTTCGATACCGTCGCTGATATCCGTGAAGCAACGTTTTTGGCGGCCACCGTCAATCAGCTTAATCGGTGATCCTTCTACCAGGTTGAGGATTAACTGTGTAATAGCGCGCGAGCTGCCGATACGCGCCGCATTCAGGTTATCCAGGCGTGGCCCCATCCAGTTAAACGGACGGAACAGCGTAAAGCGTAAGCCCTCTTTCTCGCCGTATGCCCAAATCACGCGGTCAAGAAGCTGCTTGGAAACCGAGTAAATCCAGCGTTGTTTGTTGATAGGCCCGACAATCAGGTTCGAGTTATCTTCATCGAAAACTTTGTCGGTACTCATGCCGTAAACTTCAGACGTGGACGGGAAGATAATGCGTTTTTGATACTTCACGCAGTCACGAATAATCTTCAGGTTTTCCTCGAAATCCAGCTCAAACACGCGCAGCGGATTGCGGGTATATTCAATTGGCGTGGCAATCGCCACCAGCGGCAGAACCACGTCGCATTTCTTGATGTGATATTCAATCCACTCGGAGTGAATGCTGATGTCCCCTTCCACAAAGTGGAATCGCGCATTGCCAATGAAACGGCTGATTGCATCAGAACTAATATCCAGGCCGAAAACTTCAAAGTTATCGTCCTGCAACAGACGCTCGGTCAGGTGGTTACCGATAAACCCGTTCACACCGAGGATTAACACCCGGGTGCGGCGTTTAATGACAGAGGCCGGCTGGCTGCTGAGCAATGCGCCCGCCACCAGACCGAGGCTTTGCGCCAGTTGTGAACCCTGCATGTAAACGCCATTTTCGGTTTGCCCGGTCAGGATTTCCAGCGCACCGCCGCCGGTGGCAATCACTAACGGACTTGCAGACAGCACGGTTCCCGCTTTCGCTGCCTGTAAACCTTCCAGCACGCGCGCTTTCCAGACGATGAATTTGCTGCCACCGACATAGCTAAAGGCACCAGGCCACGGGTCAGTGACCGCGCGCACCAGGTTGTTAATTTCACTGGCGGTTGATTGCCAGTTGATGCAGCCATCCTGCGGGGTTCTGCGGCCAACCACGGTAGCTTTCGTGTGGTCTTGTTCGAACTGTGGGAAATGCCCGGTTTTGATAACGGGCAGAATGTCTTTCAGTAAGTCAGACGCCGTCTTAGTCAGTTTATGATGCAGCGTTAATGCCGTGTCTTCCGGGGTAATCTTCACCCGGTTTTGTGCCACGATCGCACCTGCATCGGCACGTTTAACCATGCGGTGCAGCGTAACGCCGGTTTCAGTTTCGCCATTCACCAGTACCCAATTCAGCGGTGCACGACCACGATATTCAGGCAACAACGAACCGTGCAAATTAAATGCGCCAACGGATGCGCTATTTAAAATTTCATCACACAGCAAGTTGCGGTAGTAGAAAGAGAAAATCACATCAGGCTGAGCCGACTGAATGCGGTCAACCCACAGCGGATGATTCACGTCATCCGGGGCATACACCGGGATGCCGTGTTCCGCAGCCGTTCGCGCCACTGAGCCAAAGAAATGGTTTTCAGCAGGTGAATCAGGATGGGTATAAATCGCGGCAATGTCATAACCGGCGGCGACCAGTGCGTTAACGCCCGCGCACCCCATGTCGTGATAAGCAAAAACGACAGCTTTCATTAATGATTTTCCTCTGAAGAAGTTGAAACGGGATCGCGGCTAACATCATGGCTAACGACGCGTTGAATAAAGTAACGAGGGCGGGCGCGGACATCGGTGTAAATACGGCCAATGTATTCACCGAGCAGCCCCATGCCGACAAACTGCGCACCGATAAACATAAACAGGACGGCAAAGAGCATGAACACCCCTTCCGCCGCCCATTGCGGCCCGAAAGCAAGGCGTAACACCACCAGCAGTACCGAAAGCGCAAATCCCATTACCGCGATGATGCTGCCGAATACGCTGAGCATGCGCAGCGGCGTGGTCGTCAGGCAGGTGACCAGGTCGTACATCAGATTAATAAGGCGCATAAAGCTGTATTTCGAATCACCAAACTCGCGTTCGGCGTGATGCACTGGGATCTCAGTGGCTTTACGGGCAAACGTGTTGGCAAGGATCGGGATAAACGTGCTGCGTTCGTGGCAGTTGAGCATCGCGTCGATAATATGGCGGCGATAGGCACGCAACATGCAGCCGTAGTCGCCCATCGCTTTACCGGTGGTGCTCTGGATCAGGCGGTTAATCAGGCGTGAGGCGCGTTTACGGAACCAGGTATCCTGACGGTTTTGGCGCACGGTGCCGACCACGTCGTAGCCCTCATCGGCTTTTGCCACCAGGCGTGGGATTTCTTCTGGCGGGTTTTGCAAATCCGCATCGAGTGTGACGATTAAATCTCCGGTGACGTGGCTAAAGCCCGCCATAATCGCGTTGTGTTGCCCATAATTTCGGTTGAGCAAGACGGCAACAATATGGCTGCCCGGCGCTTCGGCCGCATCGCTTAACATGTCCGCAGAATTGTCACTGCTGCCATCATCTACCAGCAGAATTTCATAATCTTTTCCCAGGGTTTCGCAGGCAGCCGTTGTCCGTCTGATAAGTTCGGGCAAACTTTCCTGCTCGTTATAAACCGGGATCACCACAGACACTTTGTGAATGGCTTCGGGTTTGGTCATATTATTTTCCTGCCACTTCGCGTAAGGCGGTAATCACGCGAGTAACATCGTCATCCGTCATCGTTGGGAATAAAGGAATGGAACAAATACGTTCACTGTTCCATTCGGTTTCAGGTAAAGAGAGGGCCGGGTAGCGTTCGCGGTAATATTTCTGGGTGTGGGCGGCGCGGAAATGCAAACCGGTGCCAATCCCTTTTGCTTTCAAAGCATCCATAAGATCATTACGGGAAATACCGCAGCGAGCTTCATCAACACGAATAATAAAAAGATGCCAGGCGTGTTTATGCGCCCAGTTTGGGTGGATAAGGGGTAAATAAGGCGTGTTGACCAGTTCAGCCAGATAACGCTCAGCTATTTCGGTGCGGCGTGCATTATTTTGTTCCAGTTTTTTTAACTGCACCAATGCGATGGCCGCGTTAATATCGGCAAGATTGTATTTATAACCTGGGCTAATCACCTCAGCCTGAGGCGCACGTCCGAGCGTTTGTCTGTCAAAGGCGTCAACACCTAAACCGTGAAACTTCAGGCTCCGCATCTTGTTTGCGAACGATTCATCGTCAGTGACAATCAATCCACCTTCGGCACAGGTCATGTTTTTAATGGCGTGGAACGAGAATATTGCCGTCCCACGGTCACCCACATGTTTGCCTTTATACCAGGTTCCAGCAGCATGTGCCGCGTCTTCAATCACGGGGATACCGTGGCGTTCACCCACTGCGCGGATAGCGTCAATGTCCACTGGCGCACCGGCATAGTGGACCGGAATAATTGCGCGAGTACGCGGGGTTATCGCGGCCTCAATACTTTCTGCGGTCACCATCAGCGTGTCGCGGTCAACGTCGATCATCACCGGCTCAGCGCCCAGCAGTACAATCATATTCAGGGTCGAAACCCAGGTCAGCGAAGGTGTTATCACCTCATCACCCGCCTGTATTCCCAACGCCATCAAAGCGACGTGCATCCCCGCCGTGGCGGAACTGACGGCTATCGCGTGTTTATTCCCGGTCAGTTCGCAAAATGCCTGTTCAAGCAGCTGATTTTTTGGCCCTGTGGTTATCCAGCCTGATTGCAAAACTTCACTGACAGCGGACAGCTCTTCTGGCCCCATAGCGGGACGCGAGAACGGTAGAAATTCACTCATTGGATAATCCCATTAAGAAAACGCATGAAGGCATTTATCATGTAATAAACAATATAAATAAAAGGACAACATGACTGATTCAACAAGCTGCTATCTAAACCGCAGCTAAATTAAAAACAACCTAACAGAGATTTCTTAGCTCAATATTAAGAATGGGGAGACTGGAATAAATAAATTTGCCTGATTAAAATAAGTGACGGATATCTCAAATTTGTCACAAATTCACATAACTGCAAGAATCCTTTCATCTTTCAGACATCTGCGGGGAGTGAGGAGAAGTTAACTGTTTTAAGTGAATAAATTAAGGTTAAATTAAGGTTGGTGGGGAATAAATTAAATTTCTGTTATTTACTTCCGGTTGTGAATTACCGATTGCCTGAATAAATAGCAGGTTGTGTTGGAATAACTATCAAGTTTTGGGTTCCATCTGATCAATCGCCCTCTTTTGACAAGAGGGCGATCATTAAAACCCTTTCAGCGTTTAATCATGTGGATAGTCATGATTAATCCACGCGTGATCCGCTTCCCACGTAAACATCCATTTGCGTACCGGCCCGGCCATCACGTTGAGGTAGTAACTGTCGTACCCCGCCATTGTTGCCACCGGGTGATACCCTTTTGGCACCATCACCACATCGCGATTGTAGACAGCCATACACTCATCGAGCGTCCGGTCATCGGTATATACGCGCTGCATGCAGAATCCCTGTACCGGATTGAGGCGATGATAATAGGTCTCCTCAAGGTAGGTTTCCTGCGGCGGATTGTCAGTGTCGTGTTTATGGCTGGGATACGAACTGGTGCATCCTTCGTTCGTCCAGACCTCCACCACAAGCAGACTATCGGCTGCCTGATCCTCCGGCAGAATATTGTGTACATAGCGCTGGTTATGCCCCTTACCGCGGGCTTCAGCGTTAATATCCTGCGGCGCGATAAGCCGTGTCGGCCAGGTTCCTTTGCCAGGTGCTGCGCACACCGCCAACTCAATGCGGGTCAGCGCCTGCACATGCACGCTTTCGCCGGGCGTGACGTAGACCGCCCACGGTTTTTTACGCTCAAACGGGCTCATCCTCTCACCGATATCAGCAAAGTTTGCCGTCGATGTGCTGATGGAAGCCCGTCCGGCCACCAACACCAGACAGCGCTCTTCGCTCACCGCAGGCAAGTTCAGTTGCTGCCCTTCGGTTAGCTCAAAAACCTCAAAGCCAACATAGCCCCAGCCCGCACGTTCCGGCGTGACACATTGCGTGCGTCCTTGTGCATCCGGCGACTGCCAGCGCGATAATAAACGCGACATATGACCTCCTTAGATAAGCCCGGCATTACGTGCAAAGCGGCTCAGATTGTTATAACCGAGCGTTGCATACGTCAGTGGATGCGCTATGGCCGGATCCTGCTCGGCTTCCACCACTAACCAGCCCTGATAATGGTTCTCTTTGAGCAGTGACATGATCGGCTCGTAATCCACACAGCCGTCGCCAGGTACGGTAAAGACACCGTTGAGTACGGCATCGAGGAAGCTGGTTTTACGGTTTTTGACCTCCGCTAACACCTCAGCACGCACATCTTTGCAGTGGACGTGATTAATGCGCGAAGCCCAACGCTGCGCAACCCGTAGCGGGTCGGCCCCGGCAAAAGTCAGGTGGCCGGTATCCAGCAACAGTCCCACTTCCTCACCGGTATGAGTCATCAGATTGTCGACATCCTCAGCGGATTCAATCACCGTGCCCATATGGTGGTGATAGGCAATCTGCACACCCTGCTGCTGGGTGTAGCGCGCGAATGCGGTCAGCTTCTCGCCATATTCCGCCCAACGTTCCTGCGGAAAACGCGGGCGCAGATGTACCGGGGTTTGCTGCTCGCCGTGGATGCAATGGCTGACCTCGGCAAACACCAGCACCTTAGCCCCCAGTTCACGAAGTAGCGTCAGATGCGGCTGGACGGCGGCAATCTCCTCCTCCACGCTGCGCTCCAGCAAGCGACCCGAGTACCAACCGGACACCAGTTGCAGGTTGTGGCTTTGCAGAATCGGCCCCAGCAGGCGCGCTTCACGTGGGAATTTGTTGCCCAATTCAAAACCCGCAAAACCGGCTTGTTTACCTTCACTCAAACAGGTCTCAAGCGATGTTTCAGCACCCAGTGATGGAAGATCGTCGTTGGTCCATGTCAGTGGGTTAATACCTAATTGCACAGTCATAGTCTTCTCCTGAATTATGCTTGCCCACGCTCGCGCCACCAGGCGATAAGCTGTAGATAGTTGTCCCGAATACGCGCGACGAGCTGCGCATCGTTGATGTCATGTTTCAGCCATGCGAGGGAGGCATCGCCAAACAGTGTGCGACCGACGGCGAACCCTTTCACCAACGGGTGATCGGCTACCGCTTTAAACCCGATGCGAAGCTGTTCTGCTGGCGCATCGAGCCCGAGAATAACCACGCCGCGGCAATGCGGGTCCCTGCGTTCAATGATTTCACTCAGCGCCGACCAGCTATCAGAGGCAAGCGGCGGCAGTTTCCACCAGTCGGGGTAAATCCCCAGGTTGTAGAAACGGGTGACGGCTCGCAGATAGAGATCGTCGCGAGCAGGCATCCCGGCAGGCAAAATCACCTCCAGCAACAGTTCATGCCCTGACTGGCAACAGGCGTGATAGACCTCAGCCACCTTTTGCTCTTGCTCCAGGCGCAAACCGTGCGCATCTTCCGGATGGAAGAAAACCAGGCATTTCACCACATGTTCCTGCGGCCAGCTGATCAGCTGAGTGCCGATGTTGCCATGCTCCATTTCCAGCGGACGTGAGCCTGGCAGCTCAATGGGTCGCCCAATCCACCAGCCCTCTCCTGTTATCGAATTCAACGCGTCCTGGCCGAAGGTGCCGTCACACAGCAGCCCGGCTTTCCCCTCAAGATTGGCGCGTTCAGCCGCTTCACGGCTGGCTTGCAGAATGAGTGTTTTCAGGGTCGGTATGCGTTTGAGGCTGGAACCACATTGCAGTGCCATCTCTTCAAGTTGGCTGCGATGATCGAAAGCCATCACGCACAGTTCCGGCCACTCGCGGCGGCGGGTGGTGACCCGGTGCAGGTGGTTAAGACGCGCGTCGAGATCGGGACGCGGCACCTCGCTTGCCCGGGAAAGATAATCATCGAGTTCGATTTTGCTCGGCATGGCGGGCGCACAACCATGGCGCGATACCACCAGCGCCCCGCAGGCATTGGCGTAGCGGCAGGCCTGCTCCCAGCCTTCGTCATTAAGATAGCCGCGCAGAAGCCCGGAGATAAACGCATCCCCGGCCCCCAGCACATTGAGCACGTCCACCCGCACGCCAGTGACGGTCAGGCCATCATCAAGCTGTGATGGGATCTCCCCGGTATAGACCGAACAGCCCAGCGCACCGCGCTTGCACACAAGAACGGCCTTACTGACCTGGCGTACGCGACCGAGCGCTTGCAAGGTATCGGTGCTGCCACCGGCAATATGAAACTCCTCTTCGGTGCCGACCACGACGTCAAAAAGGTGCAGCACCTCTTGCAGCTCACGAGTCACCTGGTCTGCGGCAATAAAGCGCGTCTCACCATCACCCAGCGAAGTCAGCCCCCACAGTACCGGGCGATAATCAATATCCAGTACCGTGCGCACACCGTGGCGGCGGGCATACTTCAACGCCGTCAGCACCGCATTGCGGGTTTGCGGGTGTGAAAGATGCGTCCCGGTGATGGCAAGGCTTCGCGAAGAGGCGATGTATGCCTCGTCCACATCGCTTGCGACAATCGCCATATCGGCACAGTTGTCACGGTAGAAAATCAGCGGAAAGGTGTCCTGATCTTTAATTCCGAGCAGCACCAGCGCCGTCAGGCGGTCTTTATCGGTGATCAAATGGCTGGTGTCGCAGCCCACCTGGTTTAGCTCCTCGCGCAGGAAGCGCCCCATGTGCTCGTCGCCGACACGAGCCAGCATGGATGAACGCAATCCCTGGCGCGCCGTACCGTAAGCCACGTTACCCGACGAGCCGCCAAGGTATTTGGCAAAACTCGACACATCCTCAAGTCGCGCACCAATTTGCTGGCTGTAGAGGTCAACGGCGACCCGGCCCATGCATATCACATCAAACTGTTTTTCCACGTTGAACCCTCGTCAGACAATATCAATCACGTTCAGCCAGCGGCCTTCACGGTGAGAAAGAGCGATAGCGTCAAGCACGCGCGACACCTTCCAGCCCTCTTCGAAGTCCGGCCACAGGGGCGCATCGGCGGCGATGCCATCCACCAGGTCGCGAACTTCCACCGTTTTCTGATCGTTAAAGCCAATGCCATGCCCTGCCCCGAGGCAAAACGCGGCGTATTCTGGATGCGCTGGCCCCACCAGCAGCGTGCGAAAACCCTGACGATTCACCGGGTCGTCGTGCAGATACAGCTTGAGTTCTGCCATACGCTCCTGGGTAAAACTGATGGTCCCTTTGGTGCCGGTTATCACGTACGACAGCCCCATTTTGCGTCCGCAGGCCACTCGGGAGGTTTCAATCACCCCCTGCGCGCCACCGGCAAAACGCACCATCGCGTGCGCCTGGTCTTCATTTTCTACCGCGACCATCCGCAATGTACCGGCATGCGCCGGGCGTTCAGGGACAACGATTTTTAAATCGCCGCACACCTGTTCAATCTCGCCGACCAGGTAGTGCGCCATATTGACGATATGCGCGGCTAAATCCCCCAAAGCTCCCAGCCCGGCCGTTTCCTTGAAGCAGTGCCAGTGAATCGGGGAAAGAGGGTCAGCCATGTAATCTTCGTTGTGCGTGCCGTAAAAATGGATGACCTCACCGATTTCACCCCGGGCGATAATCTCTTTGGCTAACGTGGCCGTCGGGTTTTTCATGTAGTTAAACCCCACCAGCGTTTTCACACCGGCGTGTTTTGCGGCTTCCACCATTTCACGCGCGTCATGGGCATTAAGTGCCAGCGGTTTTTCCGAATAGACATGTTTGCCGTGAGCGATGGCCGCCAGCGCCATCTCTTTGTGCAGATGGTTTGGCGAGCAGATATCCACGACATCGATGTTCGGATCGGCCACCAGCTCGCGCCAGTCACCGGTTGAACGGTTAAAACCAAAGGCCTGCGCCCGCTGCTCTGCAAGTTCTGGCGTCACTTCCGCCACCATTTCGCGCACCAGTTTCCCGCGCAGGTTGAATACGGTTGGCGCCTGAGCATAAGCAATGGCGTGTGCTCTGCCGATGTACCCGGTACCGATTAGCCCAATGCGTACGTCTTTCATGTTTTGTTCCCTCACAATGCGCCACGGCGGCTCTTGGCATAGGTGTCAAAAGCCACAGCCAGCACGATAATCAGCCCCGTTATAATTTGTTGGTAGTACGCCGACACGTTCATCAGTACCAGGCCGTTAATCAGAACGCCCATGATGATGGAGCCGATAACGGTACCGGCAATGCGGCCATAACCGCCCATTAGCGATGTCCCGCCAATCACCACTGATGCGATAACACGCAGCTCAAATGAGATCCCGGCGACCGCTTCGGCGCTGCCAAGACGGGCGCTGAGGATAAAGCCCGCCAGCCCGGCAAGGCAGCCAATCAGGACATAGACGCTGACCAACACACGTTTGACGTTGACTCCGGCAAGACGCGCCGCTTCCGGGTTGCCGCCAATGGCGTAGACAAAACGTCCCCAGCGCGTTTTGTGCAGCGCCAGATATCCGCCAATCGCTACCAGCGCGAAGATCCAGATAGGAATCGATATCCCCAACAGTTCACCACGCCCCCACCAGCGGTATCCGGCATCGAAACCGGCTATCGGTGCGCCGTCGTTCACCACTAATGTCAGACCGCGCCAGATGGTCATCCCACCAAGGGTGACGATAAACGGTGGCAGGCGCAGACGGGTTACGCCAAGACCGTGCAGAAAACCAATCACCGTCCCCATCCCAAGGCAGATCCCCAGACCAATCAGCCAGCTCAATCCGCCCCAGGCGTCAGGATCAACGGTGGTGAAGTTATCCCCTTTAATGACATAAGCCGCCGTCATGGCACATACCGCCAGAATGGAGCCGACGGAGAGGTCTATCCCGGCAGTCAGAATGACGAACGTCATCCCCACCGCGATGATCCCGTAGATGGAAACCTCGGTCAGAATGTTGAAAATATTGCGTTCAGACAGGAAGTTGCTGTTCTGTAACTGGAAAAAAATCAGCAGCAGGAACAAGAAAATCAGTACCCCAAAGCGCTCGAAAAAAGCGATCAGGTCAAGACGTCCGGCGCGTTTCACCGGCGTCTGGGTTTTGGAATCTATCTGCGTCATGGGAACTCCGTTATGCCGCGTTCAGGGCGTTGTGGTTGATGGCCATCATCATCATGAGACGTTCTTCAGTGGCGTCATCCCCGTGAATTTCGCCAGTCACCCGGCCTTCGCTTAGGGTGATAATCCTGTCGGACACGGCCATCACTTCCGGCAGGTCGGACGAAATCACGATCACCGCCACTCCCTGTTTCGCCATATCAAAGAGCACCTGATGCACTTCTGATTTGGTGCCGACATCAATACCGCGGGTCGGCTCGTCAACGATAAGCACACGCGGGTTGAGCGCCATGCAGCGCGCGAGGATCACTTTTTGCTGATTGCCACCCGAGAGCTTGCGTACTTCCTGGTCGCTATTGACCATTTTTATCTGCAACGCCTTGCGGTAAGACTCGATGAGGTCATCCTCTTTGCGGCTGTTAACAAAATAGCGCCAGTGTAATAACGAGGAGAGACAGGAGAGCGAGAGGTTGTCGCGAATGGACAGCCCGAGAACCGCGCCCTCTTTTTTGCGATCTTCGGGGACCAGCGCGATGCCCATGTCCAGCGCGTGCATCGGATCGCGCGGTTGGTACGCCACGCCATCAAGTTCAAACGCACCGGAGGTGAAGCCGTCTGCACCAAACAGGCAACGAGCGACTTCGGTACGTCCGGCGCCCACCAGCCCGGCGATACCCAGCACCTCACCCGTATGAACATGGAAGCTGATATCGTGAAGCGCGATGCCATGCGGATCCATTGGGGGTTTTACGCGGCTCAGGCCTTTTACCGCAAGGCGTACAGGTTTGTCTTGGTGATGGGTTTCGCTGGCCGGGCGACGGTTAAATGCCACATCACGCCCGACCATCAGGCGAATCAGTTGTTCTACGGTTGTCTGTGCCACCAACCCCGTGCCCGTGAAACGGCCATCCTGAAATACGGTGAATTTATCGCATAGCTGAAACACTTCGTGCAGACGATGGGTCACATAAATAATGCTCACCCCACGGCCTTTTAGCTCACGCACGACCCGGTGAAGGCTTTCCACTTCGCTATCGCTAAGGGCTGCGGACGGTTCATCCATAATGATAAGTTTTGCATTGAGCGTCAGTGCGCGGGCGATTTCCACCATCTGCTGCTGCGCAACACTTAACCGTGCCACCGGGGTGGTCGGTGCAACGTTCAGTTGCAGGTAATCCAGAATCACCTGTGCTTCCCGGTTAACGGCATTTTCATCGACAATCAGATTGCGTTTACGTGGCTCACGCCCGAGAAACATGTTTTCTGCGATAGTCATATTGGGCAGCAGGTTAAATTCCTGATAGATATTAATAATGCCCTTGTTTTGCCGGTCTATTGGCGAATCCTCCACCGACAGCGTTTCGCCGTTGAACCAGATTTCACCGCTTGTTTGCGGCTGCGCGCCTGCCAGCGCTTTGAGCAGCGTGGATTTTCCCGCGCCGTTCTCGCCCAGCAGGGCATGAATTTCGCCCACGCCTACGTCAAGCTGTGCGCTACTCAGCGCCCAGACGCCAGAAAAGCTTTTCGCCAGATTGCTTACGTTGAGTAAAGGTTGCGGCATTGACCTGCTCCTTCTTCAAGAAGGGCCGCCACAACGGGCGGCCCAGGACAAATCAGTTACCGACCTCATTAATGCGCTCGGCCTGCTCCAGGTTTTCTTTGGTGATAAGTGTTGGCTGGTAGTCCGCGCCGGTTATCTCTTTCTTCTCACGCACGCTGGCAACCAATTGGCTCATCGCCGTCTGTACAGCAAAACCTGGGCGTTGATCCGCCGTCGCCGCCATCCAGCCGTCACGTACACGTGCCAGCGCTTCCGGTACCGCATCAAAACCTGTCACCAGGACTTCGCCCGGTTTCAGACCCTGCCCCTGTAATGCTTCGATAGCCCCTAACGCCATATCGTCGTTAGCCGAGAGGATCACCTGCGGACGCTTTTGCAGCGACGGTAGAACGCTCTCAACGATGCGCATCCCTTCAGAACGCATCCAGTTGCCCGTCTGATCGGCGACAATCTTGTATTTCTCGCCACCGGCCTTCAGGCTGTCGCGGATGCCTTTAGTACGTTCAATGTTGGAAGAGGAGCCCGGCTGCCCGGTCAGCAAAATAATGTCCGCACCGTTGGGGAATTTAGTTTTCACAAAGTCACCAATCGCCTGGCCACCTTTGTAGTTGTTAGCACCGAAGTGCGGCACTTTCTTCTGACTGTCGACGGAACGATCGAGGGTAACGACCGGCAGCTTCGCATCCTGAATTTCATCTACTGCGCTTGAGATGGCATTGACATCATTTGGCGAGACGATAAACCCCTGAGCGCCACGGGTGATGGCATTTTCCAGGTCGGCGGCCTGCTTGGGCGAACTGCCCTGCCCGTCCAGCACCTGCAAATTAACACCCATCTCTTTCGCGGCTTTTACCGCTGTACGCTGCATGTGCACTTCAAACGGCATCGCCAGGTTCGGCGTACTGAAAACAATCTGCTCGTTCTCGGCAATGGCCGCCCCAGATGTCACGGCGATGAGGGCAGCTAAGATCAGTTTTTTCATTTTTATGTCTCTCTGTGTAGGGGAAGCTATCAAACTTATTAGAGGGAGACTTCTCGCTTGCTGTGCAGCGACTCCAGCGCTTTATCCGCCAGATAGAGCGCCCGTTCACCATCATCACCACTGCATTGAGGAACGGCATCACCGCGCATAACGGCAACAAAGTGTTCCCATTCCGCGGCGTAGGCAGATTTGTAACGTTGCAGGAAGAAATGTTCTGGTAAAGCACTGGTGCAGCCCTGCTGGCCGTAGTGCTGAACCTGATTTTCCAGAATATTGCCCGCACACAGCAGCCCTTCAGAACCGTGCAGTTCAAGGCGCTGGTCGTATCCGTAGGCAGAGCGGCGGCTGTTGACGATTGTCGCCATCGCACCGGATGCATATTTAAGGACGATAAATGCAGTGTCGATATCGCCCGCCTCACCAATCGCCGGGTCCACCAGATTGCTGCCCTTGGCGTACACCGACACCGGTTCTTCACCCATGATAAAGCGCGCCATGTCGAAGTCGTGGATGGTCATATCGCGGAACATACCGCCGGACACACGGACGTACTCAACCGGTGGAGGCGACGGATCGCGGGAGATAATCAGCAACGATTCAGGTTTACCGATACGCCCGGCCAGGACTTCCGTTTTCATCTTGCGGAACTGCGGGTCGAAGCGGCGGTTAAAGCCGATAAACAACGGTACGTCATACTCTTTAACCACTTTCAGGCAATCGCGTACACGCGCCAAATCCAGATGGACTGGCTTTTCGCAGAAGATAGCCTTGCCATGACGAGCGGCGAGTTCAATCAAATCGGCGTGAGTATCGGTCGCCGAGGCGATCAGTACAGCGTGTACGTTAGGATCTGTCATCGCCTCGTCGATCGTCTGCATACGGGCCTGATATTGCGTCGCGAGACGCGCGGCGAATTCCTGGTTTGGGTCAACGACGGACCACAGCGTCGTCTCGCTGTGGGTGGCGATGTTAGCGGCATGTACCTGGCCGATTCGGCCTGCGCCCAGTAAAGCAATGTTAAACATAACGGCTCCCGGTGTTGGTTAATGCGGTGAACTTGCTACCCCTCAAATAAAACATTTATTTCGTTTTTATAAATAGTGGAATACTATTTTTGAGCTGGAGTTAACACTTTTTAGACAATCTAGGTTATTTTTGTTATCAATATCACAACATTAAAGAAGCAATTTGAGGGGTGAAAGCGTTCAGAGATGGGGAGGTAACTTACCCCGCTCCTTAATGGAGTGAGGTAAGCTGAAAGGAATGGAGAGAATGAAATGAATATTTCGTTATGGAGAGAAACTTAATACTGGCGAGCGATCTTCACCTGCGCTCTGGTTTGTTCCGCCGCGTCACAGACAGCGGAAGATGCCGCCACTTGTGCATCACCAGTGCGCCACCAGGCTTCGTAATCATGCGTCATGGTTTTTGGCAGCACTTTGATATCGAGCAGCGTCGGCCCTGGATGTGCGCGTGATGCGGTTAATGCTGCCAACAGGCTTTGTTCGTCATGTACCCGCCACGCACGACAGCCATAACTCTCAGCATTTTGCGCGAAATCGACCTTCACCAGTGGCCCGTCAAGCTGCCCAGTACGTGAGTTTCGATGACGGTTTTCGGTGCCGAAACTGCCCATGCCGTGTCCCATCTGCAGGTTATTGATGCAGCCGAATCCGGCGTTATCAAACAGCAAGATGGTGATTTTTATCCCCTCCTGCACCGCTGTTTGCAACTCGGAATGGAGCATCATGTACGAGCCATCGCCCACCATGGCGTAGACCGGTTGCTCTGGCATCGCAAGCTTTGCGCCAATAGCCGCGGCAATCTCGTAGCCCATGCAGGAATAGCCATATTCCAGATGATAGCTATCGGGGGTTTTAACCTGCCAGATGCGTTGTAAATCGCCCGGTAGCGATCCCGCCGCGCCCACCACAATGGCGTTATCTTCGACATGTTGATTGATAAGCCCCAGCACCCGCGTCTGAGTCAAATGGGTGTTGAGCACCTCGCTGTACTCGGTCAGTTTTTCATCAAAATGACCGGCTATTTCCGGCGAGCTATCGGGCTGCCACTCGCGCGCCCACAGGCGGTGACACTCGTCGCGCCAGGCAGATTTGGCTTCAGCCACTTCATTACCCCACTCACTATGATAGTGAGTAAGCGACGTAGTCAGCATCGTTAACCCGATACGGGCATCGGCCACCAGCGCCGTGGCGTCGAGTTTTAAGGCATCAAATTCGGCGACATTCAGTAATAAAAATTCGACATCCGGGTGTGAAAACAGCGCTTTCGAACCCGTGGTGAAGTCGGTCAGACGGGTGCCGATGCCAATCACCAGATCGGCCTGCGGTGCCAGCTGATTCGCCGCCAACCCGCCCGTGACACCAATGCCCCCCATATTCAGCGGATGATCGCTTGCCAGAGCACCTTTCCCGGCCTGGGTTTCAGCAAAGGGCAATTGCAGCGTTTCAACAAACTCACTCAACGCCTCATGGGCGCCTGAGTAGCGCACCCCGCCACCGCACACCACCAGCGGCTTACGCTTACGAGCAATCAATTCCCGCGCCATTTCCAGGCGTCGGGCGTCCGGTGGACGACGTTCGATGTGGTGAAGTCGGCGGGCAAAGAAGCTTTCCGGGTAATCCCAGGCTTCTCCCTGCACGTCCTGTGGCAGGCAGATAGTCACAGCGCCCGTATTTGCCGGGTCGGTGAGCGTGCGCATTGCGCTCAGCATCGCGCTCATCAACTGTTCCGGGCGGTTAATCCTGTCCCAATAGCGGGAAACCGGACGGAAGCAGTCATTGGTGCTGATGCTGAGATCGTGATACTGCTCGATTTGCTGTAAAACCGGGTCCGGCTGGCGGCTGGCGTAGATGTCGCCTGGCAGCAGCAACAGAGGGATTCGGTTCGCCGTGGCGGTGGCCGCAGCCGTCACCATGTTGGCCGCACCTGGCCCCACGGATGATGTCACGGCGTAAATTCGCAGGCGGCGGTGCTGTTTGGCAAATCCCGTCGCCATGTGCGCCATCCCTTGCTCGTTGCAACCCTGCATTACCTTCAGATGACCCGCATCTTGTTCCAGCGCCTGGCCGATGCCGAGCACGTTTCCGTGGCCAAATATGGTCGCCACGCCCTCCACGAAGGGCGTTTCCTGCCCGTCGACACAGACATACTGTTGATTAAGGAATTTGACCAGCGCCTGTGCCATGGTCATGCGTTCGGTTTTCATAACGACTCCTGTCAGCCTAGTGTTGGCATGGAGAATGCGGCACCTGTATCTTGTTGCATTTCGGGCCAGCGGGCGGTCACTGTTTTCATCCGGGTGTAGAAACGTACGCCGTCGCTGCCGTGGACGTTGAGCGGACCGAAAATGGAACGCTTCCAGCCACCAAAACTATGGAACGCCATCGGCACCGGGATCGGTACGTTAATGCCTACCATGCCGGCTTGAATCTCTTCGCTAAAGCGACGCGCGCAGCCCCCATCCCGAGTGAAGATAGCGGTGCCATTACCATATTCATGACGGTTAATCAGTTCCACTGCGCGGTGGTAATCTGCAACGCGCACCACAGAAAGCACCGGTCCAAAAATTTCTTCTTTATAGATGGTCATCTCTGGGGTGACGTTATCGAACAGCGTCGGGCCGACGAAGTAGCCCTGCTCGTAATTTTTAACCTGATAACCCCGACCGTCGACGCGAAGTTTCGCCCCCTGAGCCTCACCGCTATCGATGTAACTGAGCACTTTGCTGCGATGCACCGCAGAGATAAGCGGCCCCATCTCATTTTCTGGTACCTGGTCAAGACCCGGCCCTACACGTAATTCGGCAATGTGTTTTTCCAGCCGCGCACAGAGGTCGTCGGCCGTTTCCTCGCCCACCGCCAGCACGACGGATAGCGCCATACAGCGTTCGCCAGCAGCACCGTACGCCGCGCCCATAATGGCGTTTGTCGCCATGTCCATATCCGCATCCGGCATCAGAATGCAGTGGTTTTTTGCGCCACCCAGTGCCTGGCAACGTTTACCGTGCGCCGAAGCGGTCTGATAGATGTATTCGGCGATCGGTGTCGAACCGACAAAGCTGACCGCCTGTACCCGTTCGTCAGTCAGCAGTACATCTACCGCCTCTTTGTCACCCTGCACCACGTTGAAAACACCGTCTGGCAGGCCTGACTCTTTCAGCAGTTTTGCCAGCGCCAGCGCAAGCGAAGGGTCCTTTTCCGACGGTTTGAGCACGAAGGTATTGCCGGTCGCCAGCGCTATCGGGAACATCCACATTGGCACCATCGCCGGAAAGTTAAACGGGGTGATCCCAACACAAACCCCCAGCGGCTGCATTAGCGAGTGGCTGTCGACACCGGTTCCCACATTGGCGGAGTGCTCCCCCTTTTGCAGATGCGGGATCCCGCAGGCAAACTCCACGACTTCAAGGCCACGCGTCACCTCACCCACTGCATCTGAGTACACTTTGCCATGTTCTTCGCTGATAACCCGAGCCAGCGCATCCATGTTTTGCTCAAGCAAGGCTTTAAAACGGAACATCACTCGTGAACGTTTTAGAGGCGACTGGCGAGCCCAGCCAGGGAATGCCTGTTCAGCGGCGGTGATCGCTTGCTGCGTTTCCTGTACGGTGCTCATCACCACCTGACGAATTTGCTCGCCCGTGGCTGGGTTAAAAATTGCCTGGATGCGCTGACCTGAACCGGTGGTACATTTGCCGTGAATAAAATTCGCTACCGTCTCCATCCTGAACCTCTCGCTGTTGATGTGTGTTTGTGACCTGAATACTGTATACGAAATAAACATTCCATTTTTAGTCAAAATAAAACATAAATTAATTATTGTGATCAATAGTTGATTTTTATGTTACAGCTATGCGTCAGCGACACAGATGGCGTTATTTATAATTTCAGGCAAACCTTTGCTGAAGTTGTTGTTTCATTTAGGCGCGTTTTGAATCATCAACATTTAAAAAATGCGGTCTAGTGTTTAGAATGAGGGAATGACACCTTGGGGGTAAAATGACGACAGCATCCAGCCTGAATGAGCTACAGCAACAAATCCGCGACCGCTACGATAACCTGAGCAAAAGGTTGCAGCAGGTATCCCATTATGTGCTGGACAACACCAACAGCGTGGCCTTCGATACGGTTGCCGTCATCGCCGAACGTGCAGGGGTTCCTCCGTCGACGCTTATCCGCTTTGCCAACGCCTTCGACTTCACCGGTTTTAACGAAATGAAACAGTTGTTCCGTATGAATCTGGTTGAGGAGACGGCAAGTTACAGCGACCGCGCGCGAATGTTTCGTGAAATGGAAAGCGAAGCCATACCGGAAACACCGCTGGATATCCTGCAGGAGTTCGCCCGCTCCAACGCCCAGGCGTTGCAGCAACTTGCCGCCCGCGCCGAACCGGAAATGCTTCAACGTGCGGTTGATTTGTTGGCTCAGGCCGACACGATTTACATCGTTGGGTTACGCCGCTCGTTTAGTGTCGCCACCTATTTAACCTACTCATTAAGTCATCTCGAGTGCCGACCTATTTTACTTGATGGTATGGGCGGCATGCTGTCTGAGCAGGTAAGCCGCATCAAGGCGCAGGATATTGTGGTTTCAATCAGCTTCTCACCCTATGCAGAAGAGACTTTGATGGTGAGTGAAACCGCCGCCAATGCAGGCGCCCGGCAGATTGTCATTACTGACAGCCAGATTAGCCCGCTCGCGACCTTCAGCGATTTGTGTTTTGTGGTGAAGGAAGCACAGGTGGACGCCTTCCGCTCTCAGTCCGCTACGCTGTGCCTGGTGCAGTCACTGGTCGTCGCACTGGCATATCAGTTGGGGAATGTGAATAATTCGCCGTCATAAACGATGAGGGCGCTTTACGCGCCCCTCTTTGTATCAGTCAAATTCTTTAGCGACATCAGACCATAAACTCACCCGCTGATGACGTCCCTGGTAAAATTCAATTTCTCTTTTGATTCCAGCACTCTTATCCCAGCCGTCAAGATCCAAAATAATAAGCTCTTCCATGGCATCGAGAAAAACAGCATCAACAGGAGCCCACATTTTACCCACGTTTACTTTTTCAGTTTTTTCCAGGGCCAGGTTTATTGGATGTGACATCGTTACCTGGCTAAAGACGGTATTACCTGACTCTACAATTTTGGCGGCAACTTTATTGCATGCCAGGAATCGATGGTGGATAACATTTTCGTCGGTATGGCTATAGGGGCAGGCAAGAAATATTTTACGCATAATGACCTCATCGTGTTTATTCAGCAATCGGTGCAAATACCACAGACCAATCCAAAATATTCTTATCCGTCCAGGGATAGATATTTTTTGGCAACCGTTCGAAAGGCAAATGCTTCAGATCAGAACTTGCCGATCCTGGTGTATTTGCTTCACAAATAATTCCCGCGAGTTTTTCGTACGCAACCCGGAACGAGGTTGATGCTTTGACCACCACTAAGTCATATAACGTCGGTTCAATACCGTGTGCGCGATAAAGTTGCGGATCGCCATTACCGGCCATCCACTCACAAACCACGATATCCAGATTACCCACGCTGAGGACTGCCGTGAGCCCGATCCGCTGCGTCATGCCCCTTCCGGCAGGCCCTTCTTGTCTGAAGACGCCATCATGAAGAGATTTTACATAGGCCTGCACCGTGACGGCCTGCGAGCGCTTGTCGCGAGATGCCCCTAAGGTAAACTCAGCTCGTGCGCCCACACCTAATTTATGTGCTTTCTGCGCCGCCTTTTCATCATTCACCACCGTCGCGGCACGAAATTCGCAGCCTGACGCAAGAATTTCTGCCGCTACCGCCATATTGTCTCCGGCGGCTCCTGCATTACAGGAATCGGCGGAGTCCACCAGTATCACAGGCTTCATGACTTGCGGATCATTGGCACGTTTAATAACCTCAGCGATTGGCATGAGTTGTAAACTAAATTCGTGCCGTTTGGCATACAGTAATTCTGCCAATTGTTGTGCATATTTTGCCGCGTCTTCTTGTGAGTACGCTGCGACAACGACCGACGAGTTAGGTGTGGGTATATCCAGCCACGGCTGCATTTGATAGACCGAGAAATCAATAATTTTGCGCTGCTGCTTAAGGTTATTTCCAAAATCAATAATCTCTTTAAACGCACCTTTAAGCGTATTATAAGCCGCGGCAGGAACAATCATCGGCACAGGCACCCAAGCCGTTACCGGTTTAACCGCGCTGGTAATACACTCAAGCCCTAACTTTGCCACGCGATAACCCGTTTCAAAATAATCCACGTGCGGATAGGTAAGATATGCCAGCACGACGTTGGTATTGCGGACTAACGTTTCCGAAATATAAGCATGCAGATCCGTCGCGACGGAAATCACAGCGGAATTGCCGACCAGTTCACGCACTCGACGGGTTATTTCACCTTCCGGATCATCATATTCCGTGGTAACCAGCGCACCATGATAAGAAATGAAAATACCGTCAAGAGGGAGATTTTCGGTTATTTGTGGTATCAGTTTCGACATATAATGATCCATCACCGATTGCTCGGCAACTCCACCACTCTGGCACGCCATCACCGTCCCACAGATAACTTCTGGTTTATGCTCCGACTCATCAAGAGCGTGTAAGAACCCGCCTATCGCGCAGGGATATCCGTCAAATTGTGCACGGACATCGGCACCTTCATACTCGCCAGTTTGCATCCAGAATTCTAACGTAGAGTTTGTAGGGTTAAATGAATTACTTTCCTGGCGGAATTCAGTAATAAGAATTTTCATTAATATTCACCATTAAGTTCATTATATATTTCTTTCAGAGCCGGATGGAGTTTCATATAAACACGGTAGTTTCTGTCATAAATTTCACGATGCGCTGGATTCGGAGTAAACACTTTGCCGATATTGACCTCACTGCCCATGGCATCAGCGGTATTAAGCCAGCCTAACCCTTGTGCAGCACAGTAATACGCGCCAAGCGTTCCGCTATATCGCGGAGATTCAGGTACCTGAACACGGATATTCAAAATATCCGCCAGCATCTGCATCCACACATCGCTTACCGCGCCCCCACCCACAACACGAATATGGCTCAGTTGCGTGTGGCTACGCTCTTGTAAGGTGGAAATATTCCGACGATGCGTAAAACACACACTCTCCATCATGGCCCTGACCATATGGCGGCGGTCATGATTTGTCGTGAGATTAAAGAACGATCCTTTCGCATTTTTAGATAAAGGCGCCAGTTCCCCGGTCAGCCAATGGGTGGCGATAACGCCATCGCTTCCTGGTGAAATCTGGCTGACTTCATTGCCAATAAAGCGATAGATGTCGGGACCCAAAACGCTGCGTTCAGTGCGATAAACCTGATCTATCACCCAGTCTAGCGCCAGGCATCCCGTCTGCAGAGCGTATACCGCACCTTCTTTATCCTGGTTAATAGAGAAATAGAGAGGCGCCTCTAATTCTGAACGATTTTTTATAATGCTCACCAGCCAGGAAGAGGTGCCAAAATAAAGATGTGCATCGTTCAGTTGCGCTTTACCAGCACCCCAGGTAATGGCGACTAAATCTCCAAACCCTCCAATAACTGGCGTACCCGCAGCTATACCGAGTTGCTGCGCTGCCGTTTCGGTCAGATTCCCAACTATTTCGGTTGCGTCTTTGGCTACGGGAAATTTTTCTGTATCCGTTAATAGATCTGCGGCTTTCAATATAGCCTGATAATAATCATTTAATTCTGGATTGGCTGAACGAATAAAATCATCCGAGGGTTCGGTATAAAACTCACCTGTCGCCCTAAATTTAAAATAGGTATTCAGACCGATAATATGCCGAGCCCGATGCCATAATTCAGGTTCTTGCTCTTTCATCCACATCAAACGCGGCCAATATTCTTGCCCGCTGCCAACAAATTTACCGACGGATTGATTCAAACGTTCGGCTTGCTCGGCCGCGCGTGCGTCCATCCAAATAATGCTGTCTCGTAAAACGTTGCTCTGGTCATCAAGCGCAATAATATTTTTCCATGGTGCAACAAATACCACCGCGCTAATTTTATTCGCACTGACTGCGCTTTGGCTAATAACATCCTGACTTGTTGCACAAATATGGTTCCATATTTCTTCAGGATCTTGTTCGGCCCAACCTGGTTTTGGATGAGAAACGGTATAACTTGTCCCACCTTCAGCCACCACCTTTCCCGATTGATCAATCAATGCGGCTTTCAGGGAAGATGTCCCTATATCAAACGTCATGATGTGCATAAGGCCTCCGGTATAAGGTGGACTATTTTAGGTAATAGATTGTTTTGATAATTCTTTTTATTATTACTTTTAATAATGACTAAATTGAGGGTGCACGGTACCGCAACTTATTTGCAGGCACAGCCACCACCCTCTCAGTTCAGGATTTTCCGTTAATCGCGTTGGTCGTCAAAACTTCAACACCCGCTTCTTTAAGCGCCGCCAGTAAGTCATCATCCGGTACGGCATCCGTGATGAGCCGATCAACCTGATTGAGTGAACAAACAGAAAACAGTGCTGAGCGCCCCAGTTTGCTGTTATCCGCCAGAACGGTGACTTTTTTTGCCATGGAAATCATTGCTTTGGCAATTTCCGTTTCTTCCAGGTCGTAGTCCATTACACCATTGGTATCAAGCGCCCCAATCGTCATAACGACATGAGCGGCCTGGAACTGTTTAATTTGAGCTACGGCTATCGGGCCAATATTTTCAGCCGCATCATCACGATATTGCCCGCCAATCAGGAACACACGATGATTGCCACCACTGGATGCAAGTATCTGGGTAATGGAGACAGAATTAGTAAAAATCGTGAGCTCTTTTGCGCTGACTGCCAGTTCTCGGGCAAAGGCTAATGTCGTGGTTCCGGTATCAATAAATAGCGAATCGCCTGTCTGAAATAACGTTGCAGCCAGCTGAGAAATAGCTTTCTTTTCATGTGATTGCTCACTCAGTCGGGTACTGAATTTACCTTCATGAAAGTTATCCAGTACCGTTGCCCCACCATGAAATTTGCGCAGCTGCCCACTGATGGCCAGATCGGTTAAATCACGGCGGATAGTCTCCCTCGATGCACTGAAATTTTCCGACAAAAAGTCAACCGTCACTTTGCGTTTCTCATTGACCAGTGTGAGGATCTCTGCACGTCGTTGCTCAGGTCGCATGACCACTTACCTCCCAAAAACCTGTCGCGATATTATTAGCAAGCGTAACAAATAACCCAAGCTACCCCAGCTTCATTTGAAATGTGCTTCAGGCGAAAATCCCGCCTGAACCACTATCATCCGAAGATAATGCATTTATTCTGTGTAATAGTCAGCATCATTAATATGATATTGCTTCCTGTTTATCAGTTGTTTTTCAGTGAGATGCTTATCTTGCTGAATGAATCCGTCAACGGAATTTGCTGCAACGGTATTAAAATTCGCCGCTCTGGTAATAACTTCATTTCTTTGCTCCAGATAACGCGGCCATTCTGGATGAGCTGTAATTCTCCTTGCGCCGATTGCCGCGCCCGAAGTTGTAGATTATCCATGCCTCTGTCTTTTTCAGTCGCCACAATACGTTGTGGGACTATCCATTTAATCTGCTTATCTGCCACCACCAGTTGTACGTATTCCTGAGATGATTTTCTTTCACCCGCTAAATCACTGGCTACCATTTCGCCTACACGATTGCCTTCACGGAAAGACCAGCCTGCAGTTTCCAGCGCTCTGAGCATATTCCCGGTAGCGTAGTAAGAGGGATCGCTGCAACGACCAAATTGATCAATTTCAGGACCACCGCTGGACGGATCCAATTGTAGATGACTCCCCCGGATAAGGGCCGAGTCGGGAATAAAACGTCCGGTAAACAGCACACCATCACAGGCTATTTCACGCTCCTTCCCTTCCTGGCGAATCAGCACTGACTCCACACGCTTCATTCCATCAATGCGTGCAATCTCGCAGTTATAATGCAACGGTACGCCCAGCAAACGGGGTAATAGCATCATCGGGCGTCTGGCTGTTGGCCGTTGATTGGCTTCCACCATGGCAACCGGTTTGATACCGGCCTTGCGACAGGTCAGCAAGGCGGACAGCGAAACCAGCTCAGTACCGACAATTAAGGGTCGTTTGAAAGGAAGCAGACCACGTAAATAGACCCAGGACTGCAACGCCCCCGTATTGAGTACGCCTGTAGGGCGATCGCCAGAAACCAGTAACGCGGAGCGTGGCGATTCACGAACGCCGGTTGCCATAATCACACGCAGGCCTGTAAGCCGGCGCAGGCCTTCATGATTGCTCACCAGAAGCGTCGCATTAGGTTCCACATTGATAACCGTGGTATTCGTCATTATTTCAATTTGATGTTCTCTGGCTAATTGCACCAAACGGCGCGCATATTCAGGCCCGGACAGAATGCGCCCAAATTCCCGCATACCAAAAGGAGGATGGCCACAATGACGCGGAATACCGCCAGCTTCGGGCTCGCGTTCAATAATAATCACGCGTTTTATCCCTTTGCGTCGCAATGCGACTGCAGCGGAAATGCCAGCAGGCCCTCCCCCGATGACCAACACATCAGCATCAAATTCGTTATTCATTGACGTCTCCTACAATGAGGGATTCACCCCATTTTTCCCGGCTTAACTCAGCAACCCGACTACTGCAATAGAACCCCTGGCAGCGCCCCATACAGACGCGAGTTCTTCGTTTCAGCCCCCCAAGATCCCTGGCAGGCACCGGGCCATTGAGTGCTGCGTCTATTTCGCGCCGTGTGACACGTTCGCAATGGCAAACCATTTCGTGACTGCCTGGCATCTGCCAGTCACGAGGTAAATGTTCAGCCAGGTTAGGGACTGCGTTCGCTACAGGATCGAACAAAGGAGTTAATGTCGTTGAAGGTTGAGTGCTGTAGAGGTCGAACAAATGTGCTGCCAGCCCAAGTGAAGCCGTCAGACCGGTGGAGCGAATCCCCCCCGCCGCCAGATAACCGACATCGGCGTCATGATAGATACGATACTCTTTACGCTCCGTCGCAGGACGTAACCCCGCATAAACCGCGGTAACCGGCACACCCGACAGCGCAGGGATCAGGGAAACTGCTTTAGCGATTAGCTGCTCAAGCATCGGCTTTTCAACCGCCGCATGCAGACGATCGTCTTGCTCCTCGGCTGTTGGCCCAACCAGTAGATTGCCAAATATGGTTCTGACGAGCACCACACCTTTGGTGCGCTCATTCGGGACCGGCAATAGAATGGTGTTAAGCAAGCTTGAGGCGACTTTATCGAATACCACGAACTGGCCTTTACGCGGTTTAATCGTAAAGCGCGATGTCCCCAGCAGAATTGATTCCACCTTATCACCCCAAACACCGGCGCAATTGATAACCGTTGAGGCGCGAATCTCTCCCTGATTCGTCGTAAGAATCCATTCGTTCCCCTCTCTTATGGCGGAGAGAAGCTCGGTGTCACACATCACCTGGCCACCGTTCTCGACGGCCTGCCGTAAATAGGCCAGCGGTGCACTCCAGGGGTCAATCACATGTTCTTCAGGGACTAACAATCCCCCAATACTTCAGGAGACAGAAAAGGTTCGCGTTTTAGTAAGCTTGCGCGATCCAGCATTTGCACATCTGCAACACCATTTTGTTTGGCCTGCGCCATAATGCCAGGCAGACTTGCCATCTCATCCTGATTCCAGGCAGCCACCACAGCGCCCGTTTTTAATATCGGCAGATTCAGCTGACCGGAAATTTCCAGATATTCGCGGTAGCCTCGTTGCATACAGGATAATTCGGTACTGTCTGGCGGAGCATCAAACCCGGTGTGCAAGATGGCGCTGTTGGCTTTGCTGGCCCCCGACAGAATATCGCTGCTTTTTTCAATCAGCAGAACGCGAGCCCCCTCGAGGACAAAGCGGCGAGTGACCGCGCAACCGACAACACCGGCACCAATCACGACGACATCAACGTTCAATTTCTTCATTGCGACACCTGCTTACGGTGATTGCGAGCAAAGTTAATGCTCTGATCGAGAAGAAGAATGCAAATTATGATTGCACCTTTATAGAGATCCAGACTGGAAGGTTCGACACCTAAGATACGCAGTGCTGCCGTGAGTAAACTGATGATGAGCGCACCGCAAATCACTCCGCCAACGCTCCCCCGACCACCGAATAAGCTCGTACCGCCAATGACCGCCGCCGCTATCGCATCCAGCAGCAGACTGACACCGCCAACGTTCGGATTGACGACAGGGATACGTGAAATGAACACGGTTGCCGTCAGGAAAACAAACACAGAAGAGAGAACAAAAACGCCAATCTTCTGTTTTTTCACAGAAATACCTGCCAACTCGGCGCGTTCAGCTGACGAACCGACCGCGTAGGTCTTCAAACCGAAAGCAGTACGGCGTGAAATCCACCAGCACAGGAGCGCCATTAAACAGACAAACACGACGGTTGGCGGAAACCACAGTGAAGAAGTAAATGCCCCAAAGCTGCGCAGCAATGGGTTAAACACGAGAATGGTGCCGGTTTTCGCCACCATCAATGTTGCCCCTTGCAGGAACAACATCGTGACTAAAGTGGCAATAAACGACGGTAATTTGAGAACAGTCACCATCAGACCGTTTAGAAATCCAAAGGTCAGACACGCAAAGAAGCCAATCGCTAACGCGGGTGCCAGACCCGTCCCGGAGGAGAGCAACGTGCCCATGGTGACGGCGCAAAATGAAACCAGGTGACCGGCTGATAAGTCAATTTCGCCTGTCAGTAGGATCCAAAATAATCCCAATCCCATCAGCGCAACTGACGTTGCCTGTAACATGATGATATTTAAATTATTTAATGAAACAATTCTGTTATCCACCACACCGAACACCAGCAGCAGAATGATTAACAGCAGTATCGGAGCCAGGTCCAACACCAGATTTACCCGCGAACGCGATGACTTCATGATGGTTTTTCCTTGTTTAAACATATTTAAAGGCCAGACTCATCACCTGTTCTTCTGTAGCCCCACGGGGTAATTCCCCGGCAATGCGCCCTTTGCTAAGAACGATTATTCTGTCGGCTACACCCAAAGCTTCCGGCAGTTCGCTGGAAACCATCAAAATGCCCATGCCCTGCTGTTTCAATTCGGCAATTAAATTGTGAATTTCAAATTTCGCGCCGACATCAACACCGTTGGTTGGTTCGTCGAGCAGGAGTAACCGGGGACGGGTTGCCAGCCATTTACCGATGACAATTTTTTGTTGATTACCACCGGACAAACTGGCAACAAGGTTTTCGGGATTGGATGGGCGCACACCCAATTGCGTAATGATATTTTTTGCTAATTTGGCAATGGCTTGTCTGCGCAGGATGCCGACAAAGCTGTTATGCAAAATCCAGCGTAAGGAAATGTTATCTTTCAGTGACATACTGCCAATAAAGCCCTCTTTGTGACGGTCCTCCGGCACATAAGCGACGCCTAACTGGCTGGCGCGGCGGGCATGTCCGGACGTCATCTTCTGGGCATCAAGCGTGATAGAGCCGTGATTAAAGTGACCAAGCCCGGCGATACACCGCATCAGTTCAGTACGACCACTGCCCATCAAGCCGGTTAATGCCACCAGCTCACCATGACGAACGGTGAGGTTGATATTTTGTAGCAAGCCACCCGCAGACAGGTCTTTCACCTCAAGCAATGCCTCTCCCGGCACAGTTTCATGCCATGGGAAAACATTGCCGATATCGCGTCCAACCATCATATTGATCAGCTCAGATTCTGAGGTTTTAGGTAAAGGGGCCTCGCCCACTTTTTGCCCGTCACGCAACACCACCGCACGGCTGGCCAGGGTATAAATTTCCTGCATTTTGTGCGAGATATAGAGGACGCAGCAGTTTCTTTTCAGCAGTCGATCAATCAGTAAATAGAGTTGATCGCGTTCAGGGTTAGTTAACGCACTGGTCGGTTCATCCATCACAATCAGCCAGGCGTCAGCCATCATTGCCTTGGCAACTTCCACCATCTGGCATTGTCCGATTGTCAGTTCTGCAACTTTCGCATCCGGATCGACATCAAGCTGTAATTCATTAATTAATGTTCGTGCATGCTGGCGCATTTTTTTCCGGTTAAGGGCAATGCCGAAATACCGTGGAAGTTTTGTCTGCGCCAGTGCCAGATTCTCTGCCACTGTTAATTCTGGGATCAGGCTGAAATGCTGATGAATAATCGAAATGCCTGCCCGACGGCTTTCTGCTGGCGAAGTTAATTTGATTTCGGCATCATCGAGCCATATTCCGCCTTCTTCCGGGTGATAAATCCCAGAAAGCACTTTTACTAGCGTGGATTTACCCGCACCGTTTTCCCCCATTAACGCCACCACTTCTCCACGATTCAGGCGCAATGAAACGTTAGATAGGGCCTTCACCCCAGGGAATATTTTAGAAATACCCTTTAATTCAATGCTATTAACCGACTGGGTAATATTTTCACCTGAAGACAAACTGACGTTTTTTGGCGGAAATAACGCTTTGAGGCTCATCCCTTGCAGGAGGCCACGCTGGCTGAGCAATACGGCGACCAGCACAAATCCCCCGGTGACGAAGTAATTGACCTGTTGGGAAACTTGCAAAAAGGAGAGCCCGGTATTCACCACGCCCAGTAACAGTGCGCCCAGCGCCGTACCTAAAATAGAACCCTGCCCGCCTGCCAGTCTCGCACCACCAATAATTGCAGCTGTAATGGCAGAAAACTCCAGGCCAAACCCTGCCAGTGGCTGTGCTGAGCCGACTCGCCCCGTGGTGAGCAATGCGCCAATCCCGGCGCTGGCACCTGCAAATACATAAATTAGCGTACAGGTGACTCGCACCGGTATTAATGATGCATGAGCAGCCTCTGTATTTCCGCCAGTGGCGTACACCCAGCGGCCAAATATGGTGCGATTAAGCAAGAACATCCATAATGCGGCCAGTACAACAGCAATAAGCAAACTGACTGGAATACCTGCAATATCGGTATGACCAAACCATAAATATAATGAAGAATCGACAGCTACCGACTGCGAACCGGAAAAGCTCAGCGCAACACCACGGGCAAAAGCATAAACCGCAAGAGTCGTAACAAAAGGACTGATGCCAATGACACTAATCAGTGTGCCATTTAACAGGCCAAATCCTGCACCTATCAAAATCACGACTATGATACCCAGCCAGCCTGGTATGCCTGTATTTTGCATAATCAGTGCTGCCAGAATTCCGCTTGCTGCCAGGACGCTTCCGACTGAAATATCAATACCTTTACAGATGATGACCGCCGTTATCGCATAGGCAACAGTCGCTATCACTGAGGTTTGCTGGCCAATATTAAGCAGATTTTCCGGGGATAAATAATCGGGTGTAGCAATACCAAACACCGCCACGGCAATAAGGATAATGACAAATAAAACCATTTCCTGATTGAGTCTCAGCCCCTTTAACCCCGGGAGATGGGGGTACTCTCACTGTTTTGCGACATCGTGGGAAACTCCAAAGCCCGGTTATTCACCGGGCAACAGTTTTTATTACTGTTCAGCGACTGTCATGGCTGAGTCAGGCTTCGAAGGTGACATTTCTGTACGGTAATCCTTCGCTACCAATTCGGCCTTAGACGGAGTGATATAGGGGAAGCTCAGACCATTAGCTTTTAATTCAGCCGCCGTTTTATCTGATGTAACAAAATAGGTAGGCATAAACAGATCTGTTGGGTATTTCGCCCCTTTGGCGAGACGAGCAGCAACGGCAATATTCCAGTAACCCACTCGAGATGCACCGTTTAATACATCAACGACATTCGAGCCATCGCTGACATGAGGGAACATTTCAGGGTCGCCTTCATAGCTGGCAAATGAAATAGGACGGCCATTCGCATCCGCAATCGCTTTTGCCGCAACGCAGATTGAATCGGCGAAACAACCCACGCCTTTTAAATTTGGATAGGTTGATAACCATGTTTGCATGGCATCAGAAGAACGCGTGCTGTCCCAGTTGGTTGCTTCGACTCCCACCAGTTTGATACCAGGGAACTCTTTTGACATCACATCGCGAAACGCATTTTCGCGAGTGTCAGAGACATAGTTGCCTTTTCCGCCAACCAGTAGAGCCACCTCGCCTTTGCCATCGAGTTTCTTGGCTAATGCACGGGCGACCGTACTCATATTGGAATAGTCGGGATAAAGCGTGTTGTAATTCCAGTTACCATCGACTTTATTACCCATGGCAACCACAGGAATATTTTTTGCTTTCGCTTTTTGAACCGCATTGGCAATAGCAGCACGATCAAGAGGATCAACTAAAATGACATCGACACCCTGGTTAACAAAGTTTTCAATATTTGAGATTTCTTTCTCAAGGCTACCTTCAGAACCCTGCCATATAACCTTAACGCCATAATCTTTTGCCGCCTCATCACCCGCCTGTCTCATCCGTACAAAAAATGAGTTTTGCAGATCAATGGCAACCACACCGATTACCGGTACTTTTTCCGCAGCAAAGGTTGAAGCCGAAGCAACTAACGCCAACATCACAGCACTGGCAACACCTGTCTTGTTTATAAACATGTTTACCCCTTGATTGAAATCCCAACGTTACTGAAATGAAGCCTCATACCTGGCTACTGGTATTAAACGGCTATAAAAAAAGCATCTCACGACTGAAAGGTACATCTCGAGTTACCAAACGGTCAATTGAGATGTTGTGAAAAAGTGATCAATACGTAATATTTTTACTGCGCAGGGGTAAACAACATCTTAAAACAAGCTCTGTATCGCATAAATACACAGAGTTTTGGCGAGAGTTGTTTTTTAGATAGAAATGACCGAACGGTCATTAAGGGGTGGTGTTTCTTGGTGATTACCGATATTGGGTTTGTCGGAAAGAAAGGTAAACATCCGGTGAACTCATCTTCACAGGGTTTTTAGACGAGGAAGTTTAAGGTCGAGTTTGACACATGCCCATTTTTGCATGCTGATGCCGTTTAATCAGGGATGTCCATACTATTTAGCACCCAAACTATGACCTCAATCCCGCTGATGCCCCTTGGATTTTTTATTCATAGGACGCACTTAGCGGTTCAATGGCTGGATCACCGATGATGACATAGGGAGCCCAATAGTAGGGATGTTTCTCCCGTCCATGGCCGTTTTTCAGTGCCATCAGCATGGTTTGCTGTAATAGCGATGCTATCGTCGACTGCTTTTTCCTGGAAGATTGCCCTATTACTTCAACTCCCATCGTTGTCGCCGCCAGATCGTTAACTGACCACAATGAAGCAATCACCGATCGAGCTCCAGAGAAGAAAAACGCATTCGTCATTCCTGTTAAGGATTCAGCACCCGGCATTCCATCACTACCGGCTGTATTGCAGGCGTTGAGCAATACCAGATTGGCATCAATACGCATCGAGGCAATATCATTAACTGTCAGAAAAGCGGGTTTACTGTCCTGAGAAGTGGTGGACATCAGCAGCGCTGGTTCGCCAATTTCTGATAAATCTGATGCAAGATAACCATGCGTTGCAAATATAAGAATTTTATAGTTTTCAGGCTTGGCCTTATAAAAATTAATATTGGTTGCATCCGGGCCAATGAGTATTTTCCGCTTCTCTGGTGCGAAAAATTTTTCCACTTGCTCAAGTTCCCCAACAGCGACTGCTCCGGTCAAATTTTGTATGTCTGGCTGAGGGAGCAAAGAAGCAACAAAAGCCCCACGTGTGGGAGAGCGAGGAACCAGACCGACGGGGCTGCCAATACCCAAAATATCATCAGGTGCCTTAGAAGGAGGACGGGCCCTTAACCTGGCCAGAGAGGCGGGCGAAGGTAAGTAAGCAATCTCATAGCGGCGTATCAGCCAATCGACCTTGTCATAATCGTTAATTGCTATTGACTGCTCAAGACGACCTTCCACCAACACACTAAACGGGAACCCATCCCATACGTCATCGGCGACGAGCAGTAAGCGTTTTGCCTGCGGAAATTTACTGAGTACATTAGCAAGCGATTGCTCATACAGCCTATTGGCAATATTCAGGGAGAATTTCATGGTATCACTGGGTAAATGAGATACCTCATACAGCAAAGTTTCTACGTCTTTTCGAAATGCCATCCGCCCTCTTTTAATAACAGCAATGTGCTGTTGCTGGTGTGTCGTAGCCAGCACATAGCCATGTACGTTGTTGAAGGCAAATTGTAACAAGACCTCTCCGGGTAATAACTTCTTCTGGAATTCCATGAAGTTGTTGTGACTCGTTATATCAGAGGCGTTCAGAATCCCCGCCTTATTGAGTTTATTCCTGAGACGTATCACTTCGCCTTGCTGAGTCTGAAGTTGTCGAAGAAGATTAATAGCTTCGATCTGCCTGGCATCAACGTTTAACGAATTTGACTCCAGGCGTGCATACCAACTACGAGTTGTTGCTAGTTTACGCGTCGCCGTCTGGTAATCATCCAGTAATTTCCGATGTTCGAGGTTTGTTTGGTTCAAGTGCAAACTTGCCGAGGATATGGATGACGCAGTGAATTGTCTGTGCAGGCACTGAAATGCTTCAAACAGAACCTGCATGCGCTGGGGTTCTGATAGAAGCTGCGGCGACGAGTACAATAAATCGATTATTTCAAGTGCAATCTTATTTCTGTTTCCCATCAACTCTATAGCATTGCCACTGGGCAACAATGCCGCATCCTCAGCATTGGCAATAACCATCGCGAGCGCCTTACGTAACAGAGTTAAAGAAACTGTTAGCTTACCCTCTTGCCGTTCAGTTAACGCCTGTTCATAAATGATATTGGCTGTCTCGTTGCTGTCCTCTCCGGATGTAAATTGCGTGCCTTTTAGTGCTGCGTTGAGGAAGCGCTGAGCCTGAATAACATTCCCCTCGACACGATAAACGCGCCCAAGATTCATTATGGCACCAGCAATAACACTGCTGTGACTGGCGTCACCAAATAATGCCACCGCGCCAGGATTATTAAACGTCGTGGGCAATGGGTCCGGAGCATCAAAGGAATAACCAATATCTAATTTTGCTGTTCCCTTTGCCAGGGTTAAATACTTTGTGGCCTCTTCAGGCTCCCCTTTATTCATCAGATAATAGTAACCCGCTAATGCCTCGGATGAATTTATGAATCGCCCATCATATTTAGCTGATAAAATGACTATTGCCCGAAGTAATGAGAATGCTTTGTCAGCATCTCCTGATATATTGGCAATATGCCAACGTTTTCTGACAATACTCAAATGTAATGCCAGGGTGGACTGGTCATAGTTTCTGCTGAGAAAACGTGTTAGCACTTTTTGAAATTCATCATTAATCTTTTGTAGTTGATGATTCTTTTCTTCATCATCAACACCAGCAGAAATTAGCTGCTGAATTTTTTTTTCCAGTTTGTTCATATAAGGCTGCTCTTCCTGATTGAGGCGGGAGGCCTGCTGGTGATCTTGGGTGCTTTCTGGTATCAGAGGAATGACGTCGTTTTCAAGTGCGTCTTCGGCCTTTTGCAGGACTTTATCAGCAATCAAGAAATAACCTCTTTCCTGGTAAAGATTGGCAAGAACCAAGAGTTTACTCGCATATTTGCTGCGTTCCTTCCCGGTCAGATGTTCAGAATCAGCCACAGACCTAATTATAATAGTTTCAGCCCGGTCAAAATGACCTGACATCACGCTACTTAGTGAAATGCATTGAAGTGCACCATCTTTTACACTTTCTGAGTCACTTCCCTGATACAGGGCTGTGCAAATTCTATAGGCCTCCTCGCTGCGACCGGAAGCCAAGTATCGATAAACAAATAACAATATAGTTACTGACTGAAAAGATGAAAATTTATCACCCGGTTGGATTAGTTTGCCAAAGATTTTAATTTCATCTTGTTCTATGGTTGGCAAGTTCGAAGCATGGGAAGATTCGAAAATAACACCGATTGTCGCCACACAGAGTACTAGCAACCGACATAGCATTTTTATCATGGTTTATGCTCAAAAATCAGTATATCTGTTGCGGAGTCACCTTTTGAAGAGAGTATGGTCTCACCTGAGGTTGATGGTTTTTTCTGGGATACATAAGCTCCTCGAGTTTTTGTAGCTATGGCGTTATCAAGAGTTACTCTGGCCGTAATACCTGCAGCATGGTGTTCTTTTTCGAGCTGTTGATCTGCATTTTTCAGAACAAAAAAGTACAAGCGTTCAATGCCCGTATTGTTATCCAGTGTCATGAATTTTTGGGGATCGCCGGGAACACGAAGAGACGTTACGGGTTCATTTTGTAAACCAGCAATATCACCGTTGGGGAAATATCTTTCCCGATAACCTGTACTGTCAATATTAAAAATATAAAACCATGCTGGTTTACGAGTATGAATTTCAATCGCATATTGATCTCCACTATGCACATAGTCTCCCGCCTTTATTAATGATCCATCGGGTTTAACCAGTTTGATTACCACTCGCTGAGGTATTTTGTCATCAGTGGAAAGGCTATCCAAAATGCGAGCACGTAAATATTTGTGTATTTCATCATCGGCAGACAAAGGCTTGACAATCGTAGAGTGATTGCGAGCAAACGCCACTGGCGTTTCATCACACCCCCGTTCAGAACCAGAGCGAGGAACAACAATCATTGGCCATAAAGCTTCTGTTTCGTAGGCGCAATAGCTTCTTGGGAAGGGGGCATCGACGGTTCGGGCACGGAGCAAACTATTCCAGTCATTATCCAAAACCTGAAGGAAGGGATTGAAATCTGACGGTTTCATATTTTCAAATTGTGGATTGTTGCTAATCCATTTTGCCATTACTGCTAAATCTGCGCCCTGGGCAGGGGTCGAGAAAAAAATCACACTTTTCACTTTATGAAAACTTTCGGGAGTGTTCACCTGCAACATGCGAAGCATTCTCTTGGCAATTAATCCCCCCATGCTATGCACCACAAACACAACATTGTCGTATCGCTTAAAGACCTTTTCATCTTCAATGGATCGCAACATACTTACCGCAATTTCTTCAATGTTGGACGTTCTTGCTAATGGCCCCGATTTGTAACCTACTGCATATACGTCTACTGGCTGTAACTGTTTGTCGTTAAATACAATATCTGGCCATTCAGGTTTTCCCGTACCTGTAGCCCAAGTCTCATGTGAATCACCGAGAACTCCATGAATAAAAATAATAACTGTCTTAGATCTATCACCAGGCTGTTTAAGCCAATATGAATCAGAATTAGCATCAGTACCATGGCAGCTAAGCAGTGAGAGCGCTATCATCACGATTATTATAAGGGGCTTCATGAAAATAACTCCAAGTATGTTTATTGGAACATAGTTTAATACTTTGGAAAATTCACTCATATAAACTGATGAATTGGAGATAATAATTCGTTGGTATTAAAACTTTTTAATTTTATAGCAAAGCAAGTTATGCACAGCACTTTGGTTTGTTGAATAAATCAGATTTTGAACCAGCATCCCTGCATTAAAACTAGCGTACTGCCTGACCCGGTACATCACTGTTTATGCTATTGAGCGGCAGTTATCGTCTGCTGTCCATTGCAGAACGTGCATATCAGTTGGGGAATGTGAATAATTCGTCGTCATAAATGATGAGGGCGAAAAAGCGAGCATTCTGCCAGGTATTCAACGCGTTGAAAATTTGACCCAGGCGCCAGCATAAACATTTAACACAACTAAAAGAACAGCATTATAAAGGTGGATTTCGTGCCCTTTAATAAATCCTTTAGTTCGGTTGGCGTATGCTGGCGCCACAACGTCTTCTCCTTATCCGATTAGAATAAAATCATGAATATCGATGCTTTTAGAGTTTACGTTTTCTAAAGTAATGACATTGTCATTAGCAGGATTGCCGATGTTAATGACGGTACTATTACCGGCTCCCCCAGCAATCGTGACGCTGCTGGCAAAATTCGCCACACCAATGCCTAATAAACTCAGATCGAGGTAGTCCTGTCCGCCGCTGGGATTACTATCGAAACCGTTGGTAATACGGTCTCGCCCAAAGCCTTCGCTAAAGACGAAGGTGTCATTTCCGGCACCACCTGACATGATATCAGCGCCCTGGCCACCATCGAGTCTGTCGTCACCCGCTCCGCCTGTCATGTTATCGTTGCCGGCCCCGCCCTGAAGGTTATCGGCACCGATACCACCATCAAGGGAGTCATTTCCTGCCCCACCCTTGAGCGTGTCGTTTCCTCCCAGACCATACAAAAAGTCATTACCGCTGCCACCGTTGATGGTGTTGGCAATGGCATTCCCTCTGCCGGTGAAAGAGCCTGTCCCGGTGAATACCAGTGTTTCAACGTTATTGGTCAACGTGTAATTAGTGAGGGTGGTCTGGACAAAATCCGTCCCGCCATCAAGAGCCTCCTTGACAACATCCATAACATTATCAACAAGATAAACATCATCTCCGGCACCACCTGTCATGCTATCGGCACCCTGGCCACCCTCGAGTCTATCGTTACCCGCTCCGCCTATCATGTTATCGTTGCCGGCCCCGCCCTGAAGGTTATCGGCACCGTCACCACCATCAAGGGTGTCATTTCCTGCCCCACCGTTCAGTTGGTCGTTTCCTCCCATTCCATACAAAAAGTCATTACCGCTGCCACCGCTGATGGTGTTGGCAATGGCATTCCCTCTGCCGGTGAAATTGCCTGTCCCGGTGAACACCAGTGTTTCAACGTTATCGGTCAAGGTGTAATTGTTGAGGGTGGTCTGGACGACATCCGTCCCGCCATTAAGACCTTCCGTGACAACATCACCCTTATTGTCAACGATATAGGTGTCATTACCGAGACCGCCCGCCATCTCATCCGCGCCAGAGCCGCCGTTGAGGGTATCGCTGCCGGCCCCACCGTTGAGCGTGTCGTTTCCGCCTCCACCATTGAGGACGTCGTCGCCGAGCCCACCATTGAGGACGTCAATGCCATTTCCACCATTGAGGACGAGGTTGAGGTAGGCAACGACCGGCGGATTATCGAGCTGACTCGTCCCGAAGATGTTCTCTGGAAGATTGATCAGGCCCGTGTTGCGTGCCACGATCCCGGCAAAGCCCTGCTCCTCAATGGCCTCGTAGAGGTCCAGATGCTCCACGCGGTCGAGATAATACAGCCGGTCACCTTCCTGGATCCGGTCAAGTTGCTCGTGGATGATGACCCAGAAGGTCTGGCCAACCACACCGCCATTGATGTGCTTCTCGGCGAGTCCGCCAACGAACAGATCCACTCTGTCGATGCCTTTGACGGTGTTTCCGTTGACCAATTGATAGCCAGGATTAGCCGCCAGGAAGTTTGCAATTTGAGCATCCTCCAGCACGAGGTCTGGATAGGCCTGTTTGAACTGCGCAATGACGGTGTCGCTGAGATTGTTCCGTGTCTGGAAGTCCTCCCACGAACTGTATGGTGTGAGATCGCCGGCAAAGCTGACCGCCTCCCTCACATACGGATCGAGAGAGGCCATCAGGTCGGCCCGGATCTGGTTCATCGAACCCAGACCGACGTCCCACTCGCGGGCGACGTCAAAGGCGAACACGTCAGCACTGATACGAATGAGGTCATTTCGGACAGCATCGACGATATTGACGTCAACTTCTTCCGCAGGCTGGACAACACCACCGGCAATGATCCCGGCGACACCTATTTGCTCATAGCCAGGCTGTGGAGAGTAAGGCAATTGCGCTTTGGGGAAGTTGAACGCGCTCGTATCGTTGGTCGGGTTGAGGAACGCGTCGAACAGCGGCACCTGTGTTGGATTGCCCTGAGCGTCGAGCACCGTCAGCGTCTGCCCTATCAGCGAATGACCGAACCGGTAAGCTGCCGTCGCGAACTCGTGTGAGACGCGTGCATCCACTTCGGGATTGTACCCGGCGAAGCCGTGATCGCCCTCGCCTCTCATGCCACCAAGCAACTTGTCGGCAAAGTCGGTGTAAATAACGCGCTGATATTCAGCCTCGTTGATGATCTTGGCAGCCTGGAAAAGCTCTTCAGCAGTTCCATTAAATCCGGCGTCGAGCAATCCGTTGACATGGAAGTTGTGATTCCGCGCCCAGATGTTGTGGACCGCAGTGAGTGCGATGTTCTCGTTCGCCCGTCCATCACCCGCCACGTAGTGGTCGAGCAGGTTGATAAAGGGGTTGGTGTCGAGCAGCAGCGCAAAGCCACTTCCCATGAAATTAGACGTCATGGCAGGGAGCATCGCCTGGTTGATAACGCCATTGCTGTCGACCAGTCCGGCGAAGTACTCCTGGAAGGTCACACTGTGGTCGCCCGGCAGTGAGCTGTCGGTGAACCGCGTGTTGTTGTTCCAGTGATTCAGGATCAGTTCCCTCAGCGTGGGCAGCAGCTTGAAATTCGGATTCGATGGATCCAATCCGCCCTCCAACAGCTTGCCCGTAAACCCGCCATGTCCGTCACCTTCGCGCAGGAACAAGCCGACGAGTTCGTTCGAGCCATAAGTTTGGTTCTGGTCAGCGAATGGCGATGTCTTATTGAGATGCTGCGGGATGCCATTGGCATCAATGCTGTCAACGGTGCCGCGAGTCAGGTCCGCGGGATTTGGAACCGTGCCCGGAGCGCCAATCTGGATCGTTCCGTTACCTCCCTTACCGAGGAAATCGAGACCGTGATCGAAGTACTGACCGAAGGCCGTGAACAAGCTGTTCACGCCGGCGGCGTTGCCAGAAAGGTTTGCTTCCTGTGCGCCAAGGACATTGCTGATGGCTCGCGGATCCAGCCCGGAGAACAGGGGGTTGATGTCGCGGTTGTGAGTCGTCTCATTGTAAGCGCCGTAGTGCGCGTCGGAGAGTCGTATGAACGGCTGATCGGCCGAACCATAGTCAAGGTGAACACGGTTATTGCCGGTGCCTTCGAGATCGCGGATCCCGAGCGCATCGTTGTCTTCACCTCCTTCAAGCCCGTTGACGAGATTCTTCAGGTTGGCGACATCACTGGCGTTGAGCGGGAAGGCCCCGTCGCCGCCGACATCGTCATTGTCGTCGTCATCGTCGTCGCCATCCTTCGACGTTTCCTTGCTCGCTAAGAGTATGGGATCGGTACCTTTGTTCACTTCAACTGTGGACAAGATATTGGCGGTCTGGTTACTGATAATCCATGACGGCGGATCTATAACCGACCATATCCCATCGTATCCCGCTTGAAACGTGGAATCATAAAAGCGCAGGAAGGAATGGTCTGTAGCCCCAAACTTGCCTTGCCCTGTGACCAGGTTGTTAAAGCTACCCTCGAAGGTGCGCATCCCGAATGGCAGCAGATGGTTGGATAATATATTGACGTTGACGTCGTCGACATCCGTTTGTGTTAAAGAGACTTGCTTGAGGATATATTTCAGGTCAGACTTTTTGGCATCGGTCATTTTCATTTCTCTCAATAATGATTATGAAAAGGCACGAAAAGCCGAAGCCGGTACGCGGCACTCGAATTACGCGCCTGGAATTGTTAAATGAGCGAATAGACAGAGCAGCTCAGCCCCCACAGGACAATCGCGACGACTGACTTTGCCAAAGTGATAGCAGGCGCAGACAAGCGATGCCCTTACATTTAATAAAGCCAATAAGTTAACAACCGTCAATTATTTATAATTACCCTCAACAACCTTTAATTTTTCAAACGAATATTGAACCAATCATAAAGACAATTAATTATTAATAAAGCCATGCTAAAATCAATAATATTAAAGTTTATAAAACAAATCTGAAAATAATACTTTACTAGTACCGCTTCGTTGACATATCTAAACTAACTTATATTTACTTGTCATCAACATCATAATCGAGGTCATTATGTGTGATGTGACCTGCCCGCAGATATTAATGATTTTCCTGGCGTGAACAATATCGCTGAACCCGTGCTCATTCAGGCATTCATCGCCATGCTTCGTAGTGAGTAGCTAAAGACAGTGACTATGCTCAAACTATAGAGCCTATGACAGTTATTGCTTCCGGCAGGGACACAAAGGGTTAGGAGGCGTCAATTTATGGTAAAAACACCAGAAACGAAAAAGCCCCAGCTTATTTCTAAGCTGGGGCTTGAATGTTGGTGGAAGCGTAGAGATTCGAACTCTAGAACCCTTTCGGATCGCCGGTTTTCAAGACCGGTGCCTTCAACCACTCGGCCACGCTTCCAACGAGCCGAACTATAAACATCTCAGAACTTCTTGTAAAGCCTGACTTTGTTCGTTCGCCTTAAAAATAACCAAAATCGTGTTATTTAATTGAAACATCAAAAAGTTAAAACGAAAAAGCCCCAGCTTATTTCTAAGCTAGGGCTTGAATGTTGGTGGAAGCGTAGAGATTCGAACTCTAGAACCCTTTCGGATCGCCGGTTTTCAAGACCGGTGCCTTCAACCACTCGGCCACGCTTCCAACGAGCCGAACTATAAACATCACCATACTTCCTGTAAAGCACGATTTTGTTCGTTCGCCTGATAAATCACCAAATTTGTATTGTTTGAGTAAAACGCCAACAACTTGAGTAATTTAACATCAGAATGCGCTGCTGGTTTTTCAGCTTGCAACGAATCGGACATTAATGTTTTTTGATGTACATATCTTTGGTGTAGTAGAAACCGAGGTTGTTCGGCGCATATCCACCAACATAAGGCTTCACTAACTGCACCAACACATAGTGATAAACCGGAATTGCTGGCACGTCTTCAGCCAGTTTATCCTCGGCTTGTTGGTAGAACTTACCGCGCTGTTCGACATTGTCTGCTTTGGCTGCATTTTTTAGTGCGTCATCAAAAGCGGTATTGCTGTACTTCGAGGTATTCTCACTGTCACCCATGCGGAAGTTATTCAGGAAAGTCGCAGCATCGTCGTAATCAGCAATCCACGCATAGCGCACCACGTCAAAAGTCCCGCTGTGCATGGTGTCGAGCATGGTTTTCCATTCCTGGTTTTGCAGTTTCGCTTCTACCCCCAGTTTTTTACTCCACATTGAACTGGCGGCAATGGCAATGCGTTGATGCGATTCAGAAGTGTTGTACAACAGATTGAATTTCAATGGATGGGTGGCATTAAATCCCGCCTCTTCCAGCAGCTTTTTCGCTTCTGCTACACGCTTCTCATGGCTCCAGCTGGCGTAATCAGGAGATTTGAGTTCAACACCACCAATATCTTTTTGGCTGATGACCCAGGCCGGGATTTGCCCCTGCCCCAACACTTTTTCAGCGATGATGTCTTTATCCAGTGCCATGTTTAGCGCACGACGTACACGCGGGTCATTAAATGGCGCTTTAGTGGTATTAAATTGGTAGTAATAGGTGGCAAGCTTAGGCGTCACATGGACCTGATCGGGTATGGATTTCTTCAGTGAAGCGTACAGCGTTTGCGGGACAGTTAAAACAATATCAATCTCACCCGCTTTGTATCGGTTGATATCGGCAGTTTCGGAAGCGATGGGTAAGTAAGTCACTTTGTTAATAACGGTATGGCTATCATCCCAATAGTTTTTATTACGCACCCCGATAACTTTTTCGTTTACCACCCAGTCAGAAAGTGTGTATGGCCCACTACTCACAAAATTAGCAGGCTGCGTCCATTTATCGCCGAACTTCTCAACGACGGCTTTATCAACTACCACCAGCGAGGTGTGCGCGAGCATAGCGAGGAATGCGGCAGTTGGTTGAGTCAGCGTAACTTGTAGCGTGGCATCATCTAATGCTTTCACACCCAACGTATCAGGGGATTTTTTACCTTCTGCAATATCTGCCGCGTTTTCTACATGCATATTGCCAAGATAGCTTGCATAAGGTGACCCTATTTTGGGATCAACCAGGCGCTGCCAACTCCAGACCACATCTTCAGCGGTGATCGGCTCACCATTGGACCATTTAATACCAGGGCGAAGATGGAAAACCCATTCCGTGCTGCTTTTCTGTTCCCATTTTTCAGCCAGTCTTGGCTCAATGGAACCATCATTGCGGACTTCTACCAGCCCCTCAAAAAAGTCACTGATAATCGCCGACTCAACACTGCTCTCTACCTTATGAGGATCAAGTGAAGCTGGCTCACTGCCATTGTTGCGCACAAGCTCTTGTTTTTGTGCCAATTCAGTCCCTGCCGGCACGTTGGCCGCCCAGGCACCCGAAATGGCACTCGCCAATCCAATAGCAATAAAAGATTTCATAACTGTGATGTGGTTGTTTGTTTTCATAACACGCCTTATTTGAGTTATTAACGACGGTACGGTTAATACTCTTAGCACCCGAATGAATTTAAGCAATAATTTTCAGTTACATATAAGTGAGTTTTATGACGGATGTCTTGTCTGTTATTTTCATTCGGGCTTGGTAAAGATGGGTAAAATAGCTTCCTTGCAATAAAGGAGGCCATTATTCTCAGCCACTATAACCACCTGCTATAAGAGAGAGTTTCTGAATGGATCGCATAATTACCTCCTCGCGTGACCGTTCGTCACTGCTGAGTACCCACAAGGTACTGCGTAATACTTATTTTCTGCTCAGCCTGACGCTGGCGTTTTCTGCGATTACCGCAACTGCCAGCACCGTGTTGATGCTGCCGTCTCCTGGCCTGATTCTGACGCTGGTCGGCATGTATGGCCTGATGTTTTTAACCTATCGTCTGGCAGATAAGCCGACTGGTATTCTGGCAGCGTTCGCATTTACTGGCTTCCTGGGTTATATCCTTGGGCCAATGCTGAACTCCTATATTTCAGCCGGTATGGGCGATGTCATTGGTATGGCACTGGGCGGCACCGCACTGGTGTTCTTTAGCTGCTCCGCATATGTGCTGACTACCCGTAAGGACATGTCCTTCCTGGGCGGTATGCTGATGGCGGGTGTTGTCGTCGTGCTGGTCGGTATGGTTGCTAACATCTTCCTGCAACTGCCTGCTCTGCACCTGGCAATTAGCGCGGTGTTTATTCTGATCTCTTCTGGCGCCATTTTGTTTGAGACCAGCAACATCATCCGTGGTGGTGAAACTAACTATATTCGCGCAACAGTGAGTCTGTACGTTTCTCTGTACAACATCTTCATCAGCCTGTTGAGCATTCTGGGCTTCGCAAGCCGCGATTAATCGCGAGCCAGTCGAAACCTTACAAAGCCTCGCGAATGCGGGGCTTTGTTTTTTCTGACACGGCAAAATTTGCTACACTGCGCCCAGTTTGTCTGGAGCAAAGAATAATGACGTTGATGTTTGAAGGCCGTGATATAGAAACCGATGCCGATGGTTATTTAAAAAATAGCCAGGAATGGAGCGAGCCGCTTGCGGAAGTTATTGCTGCAAAAGAAGGTATTACGCTTGCAGTAGAGCACTGGGAAGTGGTGCGATTTGTGCGCGAATTTTATCTGGAGTTTAATACCTCTCCGGCAATTCGTATGTTGGTCAAAGCGATGGCGGCCAAATTTGGCGAAGAGAAAGGCAATAGCCGCTACTTATATCGTTTGTTTCCCAAAGGGCCGGCCAAGCAGGCAACAAAAATTGCCGGGCTGCCAAAGCCGGTGAAGTGTATTTAGAACCTATGCCAGTAGGCGTGATTGATGCAGTGAGTTTTGACTCGGACTGCGCGGAAAAACCGGAACGTACACGTAGTACGTGAGGATTTTGAGCACAGCCCAGGGCGAAACTCACAAATAAAATAGCCTAATGGGATAGGTTCTTAGTAGCGAATACTAAAATCTGCCCATTGGCGATCGGGTTGGTGAGGCTCAGTCAGCACTTTATCAACCCGAGCGCTGCGCGGCCCTCCTGCTTTTAGCCACGCGATAAGTTTTTCCACCTGGGGTGCATCACCGCAGGCTAATACCTCAACGCTTCCATCATCCATGTTACGGGCGTAACCGGTTAAACCCAGTTTTAACGCCTCACGCTGTGTGCTGTAGCGAAAACCAACCCCCTGAACCAGGCCGTGGACCCAGGCAAGTGTGCATACTGTGGTCATAACTTCCTCCGTTTCGGGTTCTTACGTTGCATTTACCCGGTGTTAACCGGAAAATGACGCCAAATTCTTAGCAAGAAAGCATAGCAAATTATGAGTGTACGTTTAGTGTTAACCAAAGGGCGTGAAAAGTCGTTATTGCGCCGTCATCCGTGGGTGTTTTCTGGTGCTGTCGCACGCATGGAAGGCAAAGCCAATCTTGGCGAAACAATTGATGTTGTCGATAGCCAGGGCAAATGGTTGGCACGTGCCGCCTACTCCCCTTCATCGCAAATCCGTGCTCGCGTCTGGACTTTCGATGCCAATGAAAGCATCGATATCGAATTCTTCACGCGTCGTTTGCAGCAGGCACAACAGTGGCGCAACTGGCTGGCCGCTCGTGATGGACTGGACAGCTATCGTCTGATCGCTGGCGAATCTGATGGTCTGCCCGGTGTGACAATTGATCGCTTCGGTAACTTCCTGGTTCTGCAACTGCTTTCTGCTGGCGCTGAATACCAACGCCCGGCGTTGGTCGCCGCACTGCAAAATCTCTATCCAGAATGCGCAATCTATGACCGTTCGGACGTGGCAGTGCGTAAGAAAGAAGGAATGGAATTGACGCAAGGCCCGGTGAGCGGCGAATTGCCTCCTGACCTGTTGCCAATCGAAGAGCACGGCATGAAGTTATTGGTTGATATTAAGGGTGGCCACAAAACGGGTTATTACCTTGACCAACGTGACAGTCGTTTTGCAACTCGCCAGTATGTGAAAGATAAGCGTGTGTTGAATTGCTTCTCCTACACCGGTGGTTTTGCGGTTTCTGCTCTGATGGGCGGCTGTCGCCAGGTTGTCAGCGTCGATACCTCTCAGGACGCTTTGGATGTAGCGAAGAAAAACGTCGAGCTGAACAAACTCGATTTGAGTAAAGCGGAATTCCTGCGTGACGACGTGTTCAAACTGCTGCGCAAATACCGCGACCAGGGTGAGAAGTTCGACGTTATCGTGATGGACCCGCCGAAATTTGTCGAGAATAAGAACCAGTTGATGGGCGCATGTCGTGGCTATAAAGATATCAATATGCTGGCAATCCAGTTATTGAATCCGGGTGGCATTTTAATGACGTACTCATGTTCAGGATTAATGACGACAGATTTATTCCAGAAAATCATCGCCGATGCCGCCGTAGATGCTGGGCGTGATGTACAATTTATAGAGCAGTTCCGTCAGGCCGCTGACCACCCAGTGATCGCGACCTACCCGGAAGGCCTGTATCTGAAAGGGTTTGCCTGTCGCGTCATGTAGCTTGAAAAGTAGAAACTTGCCCGCACATTGAAATTTAAAGTGCTTCGACGTTTCTCAGGAGGTGACTATGATTGCCAGCAAATTCGGCATCGGCCAGCAAGTACGACATTCTTTGCTGGGCTATCTGGGAGTCGTGGTCGATATTGACCCGGATTACTCTCTGGATGAACCCGCAGAAGATGATCTGGCCGTTAACGATGCCCTCCGGAGTGCCCCCTGGTATCATGTAGTGATGGAAGATGATGATGGCCAGGCGGTGCATACTTATCTTGCTGAAGTCCAGTTAAGTGGGGAGTCACAAGACGAGCATCCCGAACAACCGTCGATGGATGAATTGGCGGCTTCGATACGGCAGCAGCTTCAGGCACCTCGCCTGCGTAATTAGCAAAAACCCCGCAATGCGGGGTTTTTTATTATTTCGCCAGGCCTAGTCGAGGGATTTCAATCGCCGGGCATTTGTCCATCACCACGTTTAAACCGGCATCCTGTGCCAGCACCGCAGCCTGTTCATTGATGACACCTAGCTGCATCCACAACGTTTTTGCACCGATGGCGATAGCTTCTCTCGCCACTTCCCATGCCGCTTCTGAGTTTCGAAACACGTCGACCATATCCACTTTTTGCGGAATTTCTGCAAGAGATCCATAGCCTTGCTGACCCAACAGGGTTTTACCGGCCACTTTTGGTGACACAGGAATCACTTCATATCCTTGATCCAGCAAATAGGCCATCACCCTATAGCTTGGGCGATCCGGTTTATCACTGGCTCCCACAAGGGCAATTGTTCGGGTGTTTTTTAAAATAGTTTGAATATCTGCCTGTTTCATCACACTCTCCGCTGGGACTTCGTAATCAAAATTGTATGTCATCCCTTACTGACTCACCATCTTTCCCATACACAGGTAGTAGAGCAATTTCACGAAATATGTCTATATGTTAATGAACTGACCTTGTGAAAAATTTTGATACATTAAGTCAAGGATAGTCCCATTTACCCTGGCAGGAGAAATTGATGAGAACAGTGTTCTTTATCGCGATATGTTGGTTACTTCTTTTGCCGCTTGAATCGTGGGCGACAACGTTACGTCTGTCCACGGATATCGATTTGCTGGTGCTTGATGGGAAAAAGGTTTCCAGTTCTTTATTAAGAGGGGCTGATAGCCTCGAACTGGATAACGGCCCACATCAATTAGTGTTTCGCGTTGAAAAAAATATTCGTGCCAACGCCCGCGAACAGCGTCTTTATATTTCCCCTCCTTTGATAGTCAGTTTCGATACTAAGGAGGTCAGCCAGGTCAATTTTAATTTACCCCGCATTGAAAACGATAAAGAGAGCGAAGAGTTTGACCTGGCCCCGCATCTTCAGTTACTGGACGGTAATGCCGCGGTCATTCCTGTGAAAGTTGATGTTTTACCGGTAAAAGTAACGCCGCAAGGAATTGATTACGAACAAGATACCCAGTTTTACAACAAATCAGGCAAGGTCGCGTCGATAAAAGGCTTCGCCACGATGATGGCAGATGATAGTTCGTTGCTGTCACGTGCAACCGAACTTGATGTGCCACCCCAGTCTGAAACGTTGACCGAGCAGCGGCTCAAGTATTGGTTTTTACAAGCAGACAAATCCACTCGCGAGCGTTTCTTACAATGGGTGAAGGACAACCCCGGCCAATAATTGCCTTTCAATTCCCGCATTTTTGACACCCTTCTCTTGCAGCATCAGTGGCTTCCAGTAAGCTGTAGACATTATTAATCAATCAATATTAATCAATCAGGATTAACCAATGGAATTAACAACCCGCACCCTGGCGGAAAAAAAGCATATTGCACTGGTTGCGCACGATCACTGCAAAGATGCGTTGTTGAAATGGGTGGAACGCCACAAGTCGGTTTTGGCCCAACATGTGTTGTACGCCACCGGGACCACCGGGAATCTCATTCAGCGCGGCAGCGGTCTTGATGTCAATGCCATGCTAAGCGGCCCAATGGGCGGTGATCAGCAAGTTGGCGCGTTGATTTCTGAAGGGAAAATTGATGTGCTCATTTTCTTCTGGGACCCGTTGAATGCCGTTCCACACGACCCGGATGTTAAAGCATTGCTGCGTCTGGCGACGGTGTGGAACATTCCTGTAGCGACCAATTTATCCACCGCCGATTTTATTATTCAATCGCCGGGCTTTAATCAGTCAGTAGAAATTTTGATCCCCGATTACTCACGTTATCTTGCAGAACGACTGAAATAATTACGGTCGATTTGCAGCGGGCACGCCAAGGTGTTTCAGGATATCGACAAAACTGGACGGTTCTTTTTTGTTGAATAGCAGCCAGACACGATGACGAGCCCGCGTCATTGCCACATACAACAATCTCCGCTCCTCAGCATCCGGATAATCTTCTGGCTGCGGCAGTAATGCTTCCTCCATGACAGATTCACGCACCACCGCCGGGAAACCGTCTTTCCCTTCTTGTAAGCCTAATATCACAACATAATCAGCTTGTTGCCCTTTACTGGCGTGAATGGTCATGAACTCGATCGCCAGTTTTGGCCAACGTGTCGCAGCCTTTTCCAGAATGGCCGGACGTAAATGATGGTAACGCGCCAACACCAGAATTCGCTGCTGTGGCTGCACATAGCCGCTCATCTTATCGAGCAATGCTTCAAGCTGATCATCGGCTAATAACGTGACGGCTTTTTTATCACCTTTGGACAGGCTGTTTAACGGCTTGGCGAGTTGATGTGGGTTCTGCTGCACGAATCGGTTCGCTATTTCACCAATGCGGTCGTTGAAACGGTACGTGGTATCCAGCGCGCACTGATCTGCATCGCCAAAGTGGTGAGCGAAGGCGGTCGTCAGCGACATTTCTGCTCCGCTGAAACGATAGATCGCCTGCCAGTCATCGCCGACGGCATATAACGACGTGTGCGAGTTTTGCTTTCTCAATGCTGCCAGTAGTGCCGCGCGTTGAGGTGAAAGGTCCTGAAATTCATCCACCAGAATATGCTTCCATGGGCTGATAAATCGCCCCTTTTCCAGCACATTGACTGCCTGATGAATCAAGCCTGAAAAATCGACGGCTTCTTCGGACTTCAGCGCCGTTTTCCAGGTTTTTAATAACGGAGCCATAAGTTTGACGCGTTTCGCAAAGACATCCCGGATTTCCTCAGGTGCGGAGGCAATCATTTCAGCCTGAGATCCCCCATGCATGCGCATTAACCCCAACCAACGATCTAAGCGGCTGGCCAGGCGTTTGGCTAAGCGTTCATCTTTCCAGTATTCGCCTTCTGGCACTTCCCATTGCAACTCTTCGCTTAGCCACTCACGCCACCCTTTTGCCTGCGCTTTTTTCTCACGACATTGTTGCTGCCAGCTTTCAATGAGCAGTTGATGGCGTGCGTGGGTATCAGATTCCAGTTCACTAACGCGCGGTACTTTTTTGCTGCCTTGCTGAATAATATGCAATGCTAACGCATGAAATGTGCGGGCTGAGATCGCATCCGTATGCAGGCGTTCGGCAATGCGCTGATCCATTTCTTGCGCGGCTTTGCGGCCAAATGCCAGCAATAAGATTTGATCTTCACTGGCTTCGCCGCGTTGTAACAACCAGCCGGCACGCGCAACCAGAACTGAAGTTTTGCCGCTCCCGGCTCCCGCCAGCACTAATAACGAATCTTCACCATTTACTACAGCGCGAGCCTGGGAAGGGTTCAGTGGCGAGCTTTCTATTTTCTGGAAGAAATCAGCATACTTTTCAAGCATGTGTTTGGTAAAAGCAGTATTGCGTTGACTGCGGCGTTGCTCGCCTTGCTCAAGCCAGGCTTTGCACTGAAGCCAGACTTCTCGGCAATTTTCGAAATCTTCTAGTCGTGCCTGAGGAAGTGGCAACCCGGTAAATGCAGCGCGAACATTTTGTTGTAATGCCTGCATATCGCTGCGTTTAAACCACTTTTCCTGCTGAATCCGGCGTGTAATTTCAGCGTACTGTTGATGCAAAACCTGAGCCGCAACGTCACTCATCTCAGCACTCCAACTCTGCCATAGCGTATCGAGATGATGATAAAAGCGCTGCGTTTCACTCCATTCTGTCCCGTGGAGACGCACGACTTTGTCATCTGGCAGGACAAATTCAAGCTCCCCCCACACCAGGCCGCGCTTGCAATTAATGGCAATTAACTGATTGAATGGAATAAGGTATTCATGACGTTCACCCTTTACCTCAACACCAGCAGCCAACAATCTCACGCGATTGTAGGGATGTTGTGCTAAATGTTTGCCTAAGGAGGTCGCTTTCAGTTCCATTACGCTTTGCCTGATCCAATATAGAGGTTGTGGTTAAGTTTACCTGCCGAAGGAATGACGCTCCAGGGTAAAAACGCGTTACAATTGTTGTGGTTATTCATTTATCTACATTCAGATCAACGAAGAGTGAGTATGCGTACAGTCCTGAACGTTTTGAATTTTGTACTGGGTGGCTTTTTGACTACCCTATCCTGGTTGCTGGCCACGCTTGTCAGTATCATTTTTATCTTCACGTTACCACTGACCCGATCCTGCTGGGAGATAACCAAACTCTCATTTGTACCGTACGGTAACGAAGCCATTCATGTTGATGAGCTCAATCCACAGAGCAAAAGTGCCCTGATGAATACCGGTGGTACATTGCTGAATATTGTCTGGCTGGTGTTTTTCGGCTGGTGGCTCTGTGTGCTACATATCTGCACCGGTATCGCACAATGCATCACTATTATTGGTATTCCTGTTGGAATCGCTAACTTCAAAATAGCGGCTATCGCGCTTTGGCCTGTTGGCCGTCGCGTGGTTTCTGTTGAAACTGCGCAAGCAGCACGTGAAGCCAATGCCCGACGTCGTTTCCAGTAAATCAGAAAAGAATAGTGAGTATTAATGCTTAGTCCAATTCTGCGCCGTTATACCTGGAACAGCACCTGGCTCTATAACTTGCGTATCTTCATCGCGCTTACGGGGACTGCCGCCCTCCCCTGGTGGCTGGGTGACGTTAAGCTGACTATCCCATTAACACTCGGTGTCGTTGCCGCAGCGCTCGCAGATCTGGATGACCGGCTGGCTGGGCGCTTGCGCAATCTTCTGATTACCTTAGTTAGCTTTTTTATTGCGTCAGCATCAGTAGAGTTATTGTTCCCGTGGCCGATATTTTTTGGCATCGGGCTAATGGTTTCCACCAGTGGATTTATTTTGCTGGGTGGATTAGGCCAACGTTACGCCACCATTGCCTTCGGGGCATTGCTTATCGCCATTTATACCATGCTCGGTATTTCTTTATACGAGCACTGGTATCAGCAACCGATTCTGCTGTTGGCAGGTGCTATCTGGTACAACGTGCTGACGCTTGCTGGACATCTTGTTTTCCCGATTCGGCCGCTCCAGGATAACCTGGCGAGATGTTATGAAAGCCTCGCTCGTTATCTGGAAGTCAAAGCGATGATGTTCGACCCCGACATCGAAGACGAAAACCAGGCGCCAATGCTGGAACTTGCGATGGCTAACAGCCAACTGGTCACCACGCTGAATCAGACGAAAGGTTCATTATTGACGCGTTTACGTGGAGATCGTGGGCAACGAGGCACGCGTCGTACTTTGCACTACTATTTTGTCGCGCAGGATATTCACGAACGCGCCAGTTCTTCGCATATCCAGTACCAGGCATTACGCGATACGTTCCGCTACAGCGATATTATGTTCCGCTTTCAACGCCTTCTGACCATGCAGTCACAGGCCTGTTTACAACTTTCGCGTTCAATTTTATTACGCGAGAAGTATCAACATGACCTGCGTTTTGAACGTGCGTTTACGCATCTTGATGCCGCGATCGAAAGACTGAAAGCCGACCAATATCTGGCAGGTGAATTTAAAGCGCTCGGCTTCCTGGTCAGTAATTTACGCGCCATTGACGCCCAACTGGCAACAATTGAATCCGAGCAAGCGCTTGCCGCTCCACAAAGCGATATCGAAAACCGCCTGGCTGATGATCGTATAACTGGGTTTGGCGATGTCTGGCAGCGGTTGAAACGCAACTTAACACCGGAATCGGCGTTATTTCGCCATGCGGTGCGGATGTCGCTGGTGTTGTGTGTCGGCTACGCATTCATTCAGTTTACCGGGCTAAAACATGGCTACTGGATCCTGCTGACCAGCCTGTTTGTTTGTCAGCCAAACTACAACGCCACTCGCCGCCGTTTGGCATTGCGTATCATCGGCACGTTAGTGGGGGTAGCGATAGGACTTCCGGTGCTGTACTTCGTGCCCTCAATTGAAGGACAGCTGGTTTTAATCGTGATTACTGGCGTGCTCTTCTTTGCGTTTCGCAACGTGCAGTACGCACATGCCACGATGTTTATCACCTTACTGGTATTGCTGTGCTTCAACTTACTCGGTGAAGGGTTCGAAGTCGCCATGCCGCGTATCTTCGATACTCTGTTGGGCTGTGCCATTGCATGGGCAGCGGTAAGTTTCGTTTGGCCTGACTGGCGTTTTCGCAGATTACCGTTAGTCGTTGAGCGTGCTTTTAACGCGAACTGCCGCTATCTGGATGCGATTCTTGAGCAGTACCATCAAGGGCGAGATAACCGCGTTGAGTACCGAATCGCACGACGCGATGCACATAACAAAGATGCGGAGCTGGCATCAGTGGTGTCCAATATGTCATCTGAGCCGCGCGTTTCGCCAGAGATGCAGGAAACTGCGTTTCGCTTACTGTGTCTCAATCACACCTTTAACAGCTATATTTCGGCGTTAGGTGCACACCGCGAACAGTTAACCAACGAGGATATCTTGTTATTACTTGATGACGCTGTGTGTTACGTAGATGACGCACTGCATCATCTGCCTGCCGATGAGGAGCGGGTTCAGAAGGCGCTACGGGGGCTTTCAGAACGTATCAACTTGCTTGAGCCGCAACCAGATACCAAAGAGCCATTGGTGCTTCAACAAATTGGCCTGCTGGTTGCGCTGCTGCCTGAAATATCACGCCTTCAGCAACTTGTTTCGCAGCAACACGTTTAACGAGGCTGCCGTTTCGCGTAAAGATGCCCCCACTCGACTAACTCCCGGCGCGTTGCTGCCGGGAGTGCCGCTTCATGAACACCGCAGATTGCGCCTGCTAACGCCAACAAGACTCGTACACCCAGCCCTTTCTTCAAATGTCTCAATTTTATCCATGACCGTTTTGCACCATAGGCGTGAAGTGTCCGCACATCAGCAATTCCCACTTCCCATAACATCATCTCCAGACTGTGAGTTAAATTGGGTAAATCTTTGAGCCGTTGCTGCGCTTTCAGGCGCGATTTTTCTCGTCGTGCGCTATACAAAGCATCGGTTGAAAGCTGCAATAGTTTTTCCCGATCGGACCACAGCGCTTCGTCAACATGATAATAATTGAGCGCGATTGCTCGTCCGCGCTTTTGATAAACCAGGGACTCTGATGCTTTTTCAACGAAGTAAACTTCCGATTGTTCACTTGCCCGGAGATAAAGTTCCCCCTCAGAAACCATGGCAAACACCACATTCTCGACGGTCAAACTATATCCACCAAATAGCGAGCGATAACTGATATCGCCTAACGGAGATAAACATTCCTTTGATTGATGAATCCTTGCATAAGACCGCTTCTTCATGAATATATCCTTAAATATCAATCCATAACGTACCATGACGATTTATTACCGCATCCAGTAACACGAAAATAAGTAACATGATGACCGACGGCAATCACATTCTCTCTTTCCGGCGATTTACATGTTGAAATTGCGATACGCTTTCCGAAATTTAGATTGATCTTTGTCCGAACTGGTATTACTGTATATTCATACAGTAACCCATCAGGCGGGATTAACTATGCAATCACATAACGTTCTAACTCACGTTGCCAATGTTCCAGATTCTGCGTCTTCATTGACTCAGCCATCAGCGGGTAACAACATAAAAGGGTTGATCAGTGAAGTGATCTACAGTGAAGATCAGCCGTGGATTACGCAGTTGGTACTCCTGCCCCTGCTGCAACAGCTTGGTCAGCAGTCTCGCTGGCAGTTGTGGCTAACGCCGCAGCAAAAATTGAGTCGTAAGTGGGTACAATCTGCGGGTCTTCCGCTGACAAAAGTGATGCAGGTAAGCCAGTTAGATCCACTTTTCACCGTAGATGCTATGGTAAAAGCACTGCAGACAGGAAATTACAGTGTTGTGATCGGTTGGTTACCTGATGAATTGACTGACGAGGAGCATATTCAGTTGTCATCTGCAGCTGAAATGGGTAACGCAATTGGCTTTATTATGCGTCCAACACGTACTTCGAAAACAGGTGATCGACCACGAACTGGCCTAAAAATTCATTCTAGTTTGTATCATTAAGTAAATTTAAGAGAATTCCTGGAACTTTTTCTTTCCTGCTGACAATTCATTGTGAATTATCAAGAATCCGCGCTGCAAGCCGCTCCAGGCGGCCTTCCGCCCTATCCGCATAGTCCATTTTTTACACAAATCTGTTAGAAAGTGTGAACGTAAATCGTTTTTTTTCATATGCCTGAGGGACTTCACACTTGTAAGTTTTCAACTACGTTGTAGACTTTAGCTCGCCAGGGTTGCTCTTCCATAACACCGATTGATCGGTAGAGTAACAAGTGAGCATAAACTCGGGCGAAGGATTTAACCCTGGGCTTTAGAGCGATTTTAAAGCTCATGGCCTTTTTGGATGATAATGAGGCGCAAAAAATGAAAAAGACAGCTATCGCGATTGCAGTGGCACTGGCTGGCTTCGCTACCGTAGCGCAGGCCGCACCGAAAGATAACACCTGGTATGCAGGTGGTAAGTTGGGTTGGTCCCAGTTCCACGATACCGGTTTCTACGGTAACGGTTACCAGAACAACAACGGCCCTACTCACAGCAGCCAATTGGGTGCTGGTGCGTTCGGTGGTTACCAGGTTAACCCGTACGTTGGTTTCGAAATGGGTTACGACTGGTTAGGTCGTATGCCTTATAAAGGCAGCGTTGATAACGGTGCTTTCAAAGCGCAAGGCGTTCAACTGGCTGCTAAACTGAGCTACCCAATCAATGACGACCTGGACATCTACACTCGTCTGGGTGGTATGGTATGGCGTGCAGACTCTAAAGGTAACTACGCTTCTACTGGCGTTACCCGTAGCGAACACGACACTGGCGTTTCCCCACTGGCAGCAGTTGGTCTGGAATATGCAATCACCCGTGATATCGCAACTCGCCTGGATTACCAGTGGGTTAACAACATCGGTGACGCGAATACCGTAGGTACTCGTCCAGACAACGGCATGCTGAGCCTGGGTGTTTCTTACCGTTTCGGTCAGTCCGAAGCAGCTCCAGTTGTAGCTCCAGCTCCAGCTCCAGCTCCAGAAGTACAGACCAAGCACTTCACTCTGAAGTCTGATGTTCTGTTCAACTTCAACAAAGCAACTCTGAAACCAGAAGGTCAGCAGGCACTGGATCAACTGTATACTCAGTTGAGCAACCTCGACCCGAAAGATGGTTCTGTTGTAGTTCTGGGCTTCACCGACCGTATCGGTTCCGACCAGTACAACCAGAAACTGTCTGACAAACGTGCACAGTCTGTTGTTGATTACCTGATCTCTAAAGGTATCCCAGCTAACAAGATCTCCCCACGCGGTATGGGCGAATCTAACCCAGTTACTGGCAACACCTGTGATAACGTAGCTCCTAAAGCTAAACTGATTGATTGCCTGGCTCCAGATCGTCGCGTAGAGATCGAAGTTAAAGGTATCAAAGACGTTGTAACTCAGCCTGCTGCATAAGCTGGTTTAAGTTACCGTTATAAAAAAACCCGCTTCGGCGGGTTTTTTGTTTTTAAAATTTAGGAACATAACAACACAATAAAGCCCAGTCGCAATTCACTGCGCTCTACTCTTTGCCAAGCATCGCCTGAAGATCTTGTTTCAGTGATGACATCTGATTAGCGTACTGTTCTTTACGCTCAGCATCTTCAATCAGCTGCACAATAGTTTCTGAGAGTGTGCATCCTCGTCGATGAGCAAGCCCTGCTAACCGCTGCCAGACCAGATACTCAAGGTCAATGGACTTTTTACGCGTATGCTGGTGTTCGGCATTAAAATGCCGTTTACGACGCGCGCGGATAGTTTGCTTCATGCGGTTGTGGAGTTCTGGATTCATATGCTTCTCTATCCAGCTCAACACGTGCACAGGCTCATTCTCAAAGCGTAACAGCTCATCAACAGCTTCTTTCGCAGCGCTCGCCTCGATATAACGCGTGATAAGCTCGCCTTCGCGGTGTTTTTTAACCAGATACTTCCACTTCCAGCCGCTCTCGAGATTTTCCAACTGTTGATATTTCATTGTTGTCTCAGTGTGACCGTGTAACTCATTTCAGGATAACAGTTTTTTTTATTTTCGCTTACCTGAAAAATGAAAGCTGTGAGCTAAGTAAACTTGCCGCTCCGCATAAACCGTGTGCTGCTCGACCTATTCTTGTATAATCGCGCCTTTGACATCTAATTAATAAATAGCGACTTTGACGACTAATCGACTTGAATGGCGTGCACTTGTACCTGATACCGAAAGCTATCAGGAAATTTTCGCACAGCCTTATGATTCCGAAACTGCCCCTTTCTCCGCTGTGCAACCCCGTCTGACTTATGGACTGGTGCAACTCAGCCAACCGGTAGCCTCGGCCGGTCTGATGCTGGTAAAAGCCGCTGAAGAAGCCGAATACCTTAATCTTATTGCGAGCGCTGCGCGCGATTGCTGGTCCCCGGATAACACATTGACCGGCGGACATTATCTGATAGAAGGCTCGCGTGTCACGTTACGCCCAGCCGAGACGGCTGAAGACAATTTTGCTGGTCAATCCGAAGTCGTCGTGGCTGACTGGATTGAAGCCGAGCAACTGTTTGGTTGCGTCCGTCAGTTCGCCGGTGAAATTAGCCTGACGCCGGGTTTAGTTCACAAGGCTAATGGCGGCATTCTGGTGCTGTCATTGCGTAGCGTATTGGCGCAACCGCTGCTCTGGCTACGTCTGAAGCAAATGGTGATTCAGGGTCGCTTTGACTGGATTTCGCCTGACGAAACGCGTCCGTTGCCAGTTAGCATCCCGTCATTACCGCTGAATCTCAAACTGATTCTGGTCGGCGAACGCGAGTCGCTGGCTGACTTCCAGGAAATGGAACCTGAGCTGGCAACCTCCGCTATTTACAGCGAGTTTGAAGAAAATCTTCAAATTGCCTCTGCCGATGATATGGCATTGTGGTGTCAGTGGATTTACGCCGTCGCGAAATCTAAAGCGCTCCCTGCGCCTGCAACTGATGCCTGGACTGCTTTCATCCGCGAAGCGGTGCGTTACACGGGTGATCAGGAAACGCTGCCGCTGTGCCCATCGTGGATTGGCCGTCAACTGCGTGAAGTGGCCGCTTTTACTGAAGAAGAAACCTTCGGCGCGGCTGAACTGATCCAAATGCTGGCCCAGCGTGAATGGCGTGAAGGTTATCTGGCTGAGCGCATGCAGGACGAAATTCTGCTTGAGCAAATCCTGATTGAAACTGAAGGTGAGATGGTTGGCCAAATCAACGCGTTGTCGGTGATTGAATTCCCAGGCCATCCACGCGCATTCGGTGAACCTTCCCGAATCAGTTGTGTCGTCCATGTGGGTGATGGTGAATTTACTGACGTTGAGCGCAAAGCAGAGTTGGGCGGCAATATTCATGCGAAAGGCATGATGATCATGCAGGCATTTTTGATGTCTGAATTGCAGCTTGAGCAGCAAATCCCCTTCTCAGCATCACTGACTTTTGAACAGTCCTACAGCGAAGTTGATGGCGACAGCGCGTCAATGGCTGAACTGTGCGCATTGATAAGCGCACTGGCGAATGTGCCGATTTTTCAGCATATCGCGGTGACCGGGTCAGTCGACCAGTTCGGGCGTGTGCAGCCTGTTGGAGGACTCAATGAGAAGATTGAAGGTTTCTTCCGCATCTGCCAGGAGCGCGAATTTACCGGCAAGCAAGGCGTGATAATCCCCCTGTCCAACGTCCGCCACCTGTGCCTGCATCAGGATGTTCTGGATGCCGTTGAGCAAGGACAATTCACAATTTGGGCCATCGACGACGTCACAGATGCGCTACCATTATTAACAAATCTGCCCTGGGATGGTGAAGGGCAAAATACGCTCATGCGTGCGGTACAGGAGCGAATTGCTCAGGCATCGGCGCAAGACATTCGGCACCGTTATCCATGGCCACTGCGTTGGCTCAGCTGGTTCAGTCCAAACTGATCGGACTTGTTGAGCGTACACGTGTTAGCTAACATGCGTGCTTCATTATAAAAAGGCTTACTGTAAACATGGTAGATAAACGCGAATCCTATACAAAAGAAGATCTTCTTGCCTCTGGTCGTGGCGAACTGTTTGGCGCTGAAGGCCCACGGTTACCTGCGCCATCCATGCTGATGATGGACCGCGTGGTCAAGATGACCGAAGACGGCGGTAACTTCGATAAAGGTTACGTTGAAGCAGAATTAGATATTAATCCTGATCTGTGGTTCTTTGGCTGCCACTTTATCGGCGACCCGGTAATGCCTGGCTGCCTGGGCCTGGATGCGATGTGGCAGTTGGTTGGTTTCTACCTCGGCTGGCTCGGTGGCGAAGGTAAAGGTCGTGCTCTGGGCGTGGGTGAAGTTAAACTCGCAGGTCAGATTCTACCAACCGCGAAAAAAGTTACCTATCGTATCCATTTCAAACGCGTCATCAATCGCCGCCTGATCATGGGCCTGGCAGATGGCGAGGTGCTGGTTGATGGCCGTGTCATTTACACTGCTACCGATCTGAAAGTAGGTCTGTTCAAAGACACGACTGCTTTCTAAGTCCTGTTTTCTCAGTGATGAAATGCGAAACCTCCGCTGTGCGGAGGTTTCTTTTTCTAAAGAGACAGTGATTACGCGGTAATCGCCCTGTCCTCCATGGCTTCTCGCCAGCCTCCCATCCAGTACGACCTCTGGTTCAGCGTCTGATAAGGACACATCTCTTTAGAGCGTCCGACGATTCCTGCTTGATAACCACGTTGATGAGCCCGTTCCAGGCGATCTCGTTTTTGTCTCTTCATGCCTCGTTTCCCTCATTTTTTGAGTCTGGTGGAAAAGAAAACAGTGGCCACAAAACGTGCAACCACATATAACGAATACCCTCAAAAACCGTTATCGTCAATGCGCAAAATTCACGCCAATGTCATAAATGTGAGCTACGTGGGATATGATTTTTACAAAAAACGTGAGCCAGGAGAGATAACAAATTCATGCCAAAAGAAAAGCTGCGCTTCGCTTGATTGCGAATGACGCAGCTTTTTTGTGCTATTGAACGGATTAATTAAAGCGGGTTAGCTGGCTTGCAATGCTTTGTGACTCTTGCTGCCAGGCCTGAGCTAACGATTTCACCATCGCATCATAACCATCGGCTTCCTGCTTCAACTCAACATGGAACGGGCGCTTTATCAGTTGCCCCTGATGATTGAGCAGCCATTCACCGCTCACAATCACTTTCCCGTCGTAGCGTCCATGGAAACCCGTCACATTAACACTCAGCGTATCCTGAACACTGCCAAGCGGCTGTGATGCCACCACCCAACCCGGAAGCGCGCTACTTAAATTGCTCACCAGGGTATTGCGCAGTTGCTGATCCAATGGGCTCGCCCACAAATTGTTGTTGGCAATGACGTATTGCACATCACTGGTTTGATAAACCACGCCGTTTCCGGCGAGGTAATCAGGAACCGCAACCTGCTCTACCCATAATAAATGGGTTCCAGGCTGGCTCACAGCCTGCATAGCAGGCGCGGAGCTTTGAGGCAGTTGGTAATACGTTTTTCCATTATCGGTGCTGCTACAAGCCGTTAAAACCAACGCAGCAATTATCGGAAGCCATTTTTTCATTATTGTGCCCTCTTCGGCTGGGGATCTTTTTTATCCTTCGCTTCAAAGATCAGCGAATTGCTCTTATCGTTCAACGTGCGCAGGACAGGCTGCAACTCACGCAGAACTTGATCAAGTCGCTGCATATCGGCAACCATCTTGTTGTACGCCGCTGAACCAGGCTGGAAGCCCTGCATGCTACGATTGAGCTCACGCAATGTTGTTTGCATATCCTCTGGCAACGACTGCATCGATTTATTCGACGTAATCTTATTCAGATTATCCAGCGTCTGCTGCAAGCGCTTCATGGTGCGTTGGCTTTCAGCAAGCGAATTGGTTGTCTCCTGAATCATTGGATTCAATGGCAAGTTGTTAATCTTATCCAGAGTCTCCAGCAAACGTTGTTGGATTTGCGCCAAACCACCACTCATCGTTGGAATGATCGGGTAACCTCCAAAGGTCGGCAAATCAGTTACCGGCGGTGCTTTAGGGTTGAAATCAAGATCGATAAACAGAGCACCGGTCACCAGACTGCCGGTCTTCATGGATGCCCGCAAACCGCGTTTAATCAGCGATTCCATGTTGTCCTGAATCCGAATGTCATCACCTACAAGATTCTGCAAACGTTCAGGTTCAAGACGAATCAGCACCGGAATACGGAAGTCATCATTAATTTTCTGACGCATTTCCGCTGTAAAGAATGGCACCTGAGCGACCGTACCGAGGCGAATACCGCGGAATTCAACCGGAGCCCCAGGCTGCAAGCCACGTACAGAATCTTTGAAGAACATCAGGTAATCAATGTGATCGGTATAGAGGGAATCCTGAATACTTTTCTGATCGTCAAACAGTCTATACTCGCTGCCAGGTAGTGCTGGCTTACCGAGATCCCACCCTTCCGGGATATCAAAACTCACGCCGCCACTAAACAGCGTCGTAAGCGACCCCATTTCGACACGCATGCCCTGGGAGGATAAATCCACTGCGATCCCACTATCCTTCCAGAAACGCACGTTGCTGGTTACCAGGCGATCGTTTGGCGCAGCGATAAACAGTTGATAACTGATGCTACGTTTGGCCGGATCGAAATTACTGGTTTCAACCGAACCTACTCGATAACCACGGAACAGGACCGGGTCGCCAGGAGAGAGCTGCCCTGCCTTATTACTGTCGAGGGTAATACGGATCCCTTTCGCGTCAGGCGGTGCCAGCGGAGGAGAATCCAGCAAATCATACTTCCCTTGTTTCGAGCCTTTTGTTCCCGGTTGCAGTTCGATATAAGCCCCGGAGAGCAACGTTCCCAGCCCGGAAATACCTTCACGCCCGACCTGCGGTTTCACGACCCAAAAAACCGAATCTTTATGCAGCAGCTTTTCCATGCCGGAATTCAGACGAGCTGTAATTTCGACGTGCAGCAAGTCATCAGACAACACCGCACGCTCCACAACACCCACATTAACGCTACGGCTTTTGATGGTGGTTTTCCCGCCTTCAATACCTTCAGCATTGGTGGTGATTAGCGTAACTTCAGGGCCCTGATGACTATAGTGGTAGAATAAAATCCACGCGCCAATGAGCAGCGTAACAATAGGGAAAATCCAAACTGGGGACCAGTTTTTAACCTTTGCTACTTTTGCTTCCCCGCTTTTATTTTCCATGCTCAGACGACTCCTCATGAGTTGAATCAGGTGCGCGATCCCAGGACAAGCGAGGGTCAAAGGTCATCGCCGCAAACATTGTCAAAATAACTACTAATGCAAACATAACGGCGCCAATTGCCGGGTAGATACTCATCAATCCCCCCATCCGCACCAGCGCCGATAAAACGGCAATAACGAACACATCGATCATCGACCAGCGTCCGACAAACTCGACGACCTCGTAGATCAAATGCATCCTTTCACTGTCACGACGACCGTGGCCCTTTGCATCCCAACACAACCACGCGATCGCCAACATTTTTAGCGTTGGGACCATGATACTGGCGATGAATATCACCCCAGCCACTGGATAAGATCCTTCACTCCACAACAAGATAACCCCGGCAATAATCGTCGAGGGAATTTGGCTTCCCAGGACTTCGGTTATCATGATGGGTAATATGTTCGCAGGCAGATAAAGCATAATTGAAGTCAGCAACAGAGCGAGCGTCCATTGCAGACTATGGCGGCGACGGATGTACCCTTTCGTTTCGCAACGCGGGCAGATTTCCTGAGCTTCCGGCACGATTGCCGTGCAGCACGAACAAGAGCGCAGCCCTTGACGAATCCCCGGCACTCCAACTTTAAGCGGTGCATCTATAACCGGTTCAGGGGCAATATCATCCCAAAGCCAACGTCTGTCCACACACTGGAAGGCCCGTAACTGCAACACACAGAATAAACACCACGGAATAAAGCTACTGCCGACACCGAGATCGCCATACGCCATCAGTTTGACGAAACTCACCAGTATCCCGGCAAGGAAGATCTCGGCCATGCCCCAGGACTTTAACTGAAACAGAATACGAGCAAGGCGCTTTTTGAGCGATAGCGGCAATTTTGCCCGGTTAACCAACAACAAAATTGTGATTAAACAGAAGGCCGGCACCACCTGCACAAAGGCGATGAAAAAGGTGCCCAGACTTGCGTAATCTTCGTTAAAGAGAACGCCTGGTATTTCAAGCAGTGAAACTTCGCTGTTAATACCCGCGACGTTCATACTGATGAAAGGAAAAAGATTGGCGAGCAGCAGCATAAACAGGGCTGCCAGCGAATAGGCTGTAGGTCGTTGTCGCGGTGACGCCCACTGGGTTAATAGCGTGGTGGCACAACGAGGACAGACGGCCTTTTGGCCGTCTTCTAATACTGGTAGAGCGACCAGTAAGTCACATTGTGAACACAATATGTGTGAACGATGGTGATGCGTGGCACACATATCGTGTCTCCTTGCGTTATGCGCCGTTTTTCAGAGCTTCAAGATATTCCCAGCGCTCAAAAGCATCTTCCAATGCTTTTTCAGCTGCAGACAGGTCGCCCAAGGTTTTTTGCGTGACATCATGCGGTTGGTTGAAAAACTCTGCGTCACCGACTTTCGCTTGTAGCGCTTCCAGCTCAGTCTCAAGCTGCTCAAGACGTTGCGGCAATTGCTCTAATTCGCGTTGCAAGTTATAGCTTAGCTTGCTGCTTGCACGTTTAACAACTTCAGCTTTAGCTGCAGTGGTGTTTTGAGCTTTATCTGCTACAGACTGGCGCAAAGATTGAGCAGAAGCCTGTTGGCCTTTAGCATCATGGTAACCACCAACGTAGCGACCAATTTTGCCCTCACCTTCGAAAATCCAGCATTCAGTAACGGTGTTATCGACAAATTGACGATCGTGGCTCACCAACATTACCGTGCCCTGATAACCATCAATCAGCTCTTCCAGCAATTCAAGCGTTTCGACATCCAGGTCGTTTGTTGGTTCATCGAGAATCAACAAGTTACTTGGTTTCAGGAATAAGCGAGCCAGCAACAGACGGTTACGCTCACCCCCTGATAATGCACGAACTGGCGTCATCGCACGCTTTGGATGGAACAAGAAGTCCTGCAAATAACCCAGAACATGGCGCGGCTTACCGTTCACCATCACTTCTTGTTTGCCTTCCGCGAGGTTGTCCATCACGGTGCGATCCGGATCCAGCTCAGCACGGTGCTGGTCGAAGTACGCGACTTCCAGTTTAGTACCGCAATGCACACGGCCGCTATCAGCCTGCAATTGGTCGAGCATCAGTTTCAGCAGCGTCGTTTTACCGCAGCCGTTTGGCCCCACCAGCGCGATTTTATCGCTGCGTTGAACCTGGGCCGAGAAGTCTTTCACCAGCGCACGTTCGCCAATGGAGTAGCAAACATCTTCCATCTCAAAGACGATTTTGCCTGAACGGGCCGCTTCTTCGACCTGCATCTTAGCGCTGCCCAATACTTCACGACGCGCACTACGCTCGTTACGCATGGCTTTTAACGCACGGACACGACCTTCGTTACGGGTACGACGGGCTTTAATGCCCTGGCGAATCCAGACTTCTTCCTGCGCAAGTTTGCGATCGAACTCGGCATTTTGCAGATCTTCAACGCGCAACGCTTCTTCTTTCGCCAGCAAATACTGATCGTAATCGCCAGGGTAAGAAACCAGTTTTCCACGATCAAGATCGACAATACGGGTTGCCATATTGCGGATGAATGAACGGTCATGGGAAATAAATACGATGCTTCCCTGGAACTCTTTCAGGAAGCCTTCCAGCCAGTCAATCGCTTCAATATCCAGGTGGTTCGTCGGTTCATCAAGCAGCAATACGCGCGGCGAACTGACCAATGCACGCCCAAGTGCCGCTTTACGCAACCAGCCACCAGACAATGCTGACAGTTCGGTATCCGCATCCAGGCCGAGTTGTAGCAGCACTTCATTGATACGGCTTTCAAGTTGCCAGAGATTCTGGTTATCCAGAATTTCCTGAATACGCGCCATCTCGTTGAGGTTTTTCTCGCTCGGGTCAGTCATCACTTTATGAGAAATATCGTGATACACCTTGAGATGTTCAGCCTGTTCTTCAACGCCTTCAGCAACGAAATCGTAAACAGTTCCCGCAACATTACGCGGAGGATCTTGCTGTAAACGCGCCACGATCAAGTCTTGTTCATAAATCATGCGCCCATCATCCAATGGGATTTCACGATTCAGGATCTTCATCAGCGTGGATTTACCCGCACCGTTACGACCTACCAGACAAACGCGTTCGTTTTCTTCAATGTGGAGTTCAGTGTTATCTAATAACGGTGCGTCACTAAAGGACAACCAGGCACCGTGCATACTAATCAATGACATGACAATTAATCCTTGGCTACGTGAGTAACGAGCCAGCAGTTATGAATTTGGCGATTACGGGCAAAGTCTTGCGACTGGGTTTTCTGAGTGATTTCCTGAGCGTTCAAACCCAGTTTATCCAGCCCGTCAAAGTCCATTTTGAAGCCACGTTTATTGTTGGAGAACATAATGGTGCCGCCCTGGCGCAGCAAGCGCTTCAGGTCTTTCATCAGCAACAGATGGTCGCGCTGGACATCAAAAGATTCTTCCATACGTTTTGAGTTCGAGAACGTCGGTGGATCGATAAAAATCAGATCAAACTGTTCATCCGTTTCACGCAACCAACCCAGGCAGTCCGCCTGAATCAGACGGTGAGCGCGGCCACTCAAGCCATTTAGGCGCAGGTTGCGTTCAGCCCACTCCAGATAAGTACGAGACATATCGACGGTGGTCGTGGTTTTTGCACCACCTAAACCTGCGTGAACCGTCGCAGTGCCGGTATAAGCAAACAGGTTAAGGAAGTCCTTCCCTTTGCTCATTTTGCCCAGCATATGGCGCGCAATACGGTGATCGAGGAACAAACCGGTATCCAGATAATCCGTCAGGTTAACCCACAGACGAGCGTTATATTCGCTCACTTCCATGAAGTCGCCTTTCTCATCCATTTTCTGATACTGGCTTTTGCCCTTCTGGCGTTCACGGGTTTTCAGAATTAGCCGGTTGGACGGTAATTCAAGAACAGACAGCGTTGCAGCAATCACGTCAAACAGACGCTGACGCGCTTTGTTGGCATCAACCGTTTTTGGCGGTGCGTATTCCTGCACCACGACCCATTCGCCATAACGGTCAACGGCAACGTTATATTCCGGCAGATCCGCGTCGTAAATTCGGTAGCATTCGATGCCTTCCTGACGCGCCCATTTGTCGAGCTTTTTGATATTTTTGCGTAGACGGTTCGCGTAATCGTCAGCAATTTGGCCAGATGCCGCGCCGGTGCTGGTTTCTGACAACTGGTAGTTTTTCTGCACGCAATCCAGCGGGCCGTTCTTCGCTTTAAACTGGCGTTCTGCGCGCAGTTGCAGGCAGCTGAGCAGATCTGGCGAGGCGCTAAACAGTGACAGATTCCAGCCACCGAAATGATTTTTCATGTTGCGGCCTAACAGGCTGTGTAATGCAATCAGCGCAGGCTCACTGTCAAGACGCTCACCGTAAGGCGGGTTGCTAATCACCGTACCCACTGGCCCTTCCGGCAGAGGATTGCTCAGTTTAGCAACGTCTTTCACTTCGTAACTGATGATATCGGCCAGGCCCGCACGGCGGGTGTTGGCGCGAGCGCGTTCGATTACGCGTGAATCATTATCTGAACCATAGAAACGAGAGGTATATTCGCCGAGACCTTTACGGGCACGAACCTGCGCTTCGGTGGTGACCTCTTTCCACAATTCTACATCGTGGTTCGCCCAACCGAGGAAACCCCAGTGCTTGCGATGCAGACCAGGTGCGCGATCGGTCGCGATCATCGCGGCTTCAATCAGCAGCGTACCAGAGCCACACATTGGATCGAGCAGCGGTGTACCCGGCTGCCAGCCTGAACGCATCACAATAGCGGATGCCAGAGTTTCTTTAATCGGAGCCGCACCGGTGCTGTCACGGTAGCCACGCTGATGCAGGCCATCACCACTTAAATCCAGCGCAATGCTGGCGGTGTCTTTATTCAGCCAGACGTTAATGCGCAGATCCGTCTGTTCTTTATCGACGTTCGGACGTGGCAGATTTTTACGGGTGAAGGAGTCAACGATCGCATCCTTCACTTTAAGCGCACCGTACTGACTGTTACGGATAACGTCGTTCAGGCCGCTGAAGTGCACTGCGAAGGTGGCATCTGGGCCAAATAGCGCAGGCCAGTCTATGGTCTGTACGCCAAGGTACAAATCCAGATCGCTATACACTTTGCATTCGTTTAATGGCAGCAGAATGCGGGACGCAAGGCGGCTCCACATCAGGCTTTGATAGAGCAGACGTGAGTCCCCCTGGTAATGTACGCCGCCCTGAACCACCTGGCATGCTTGCGCACCAAGGCCCTCCAGTTCAGTTTTTAATAGCTCTTCAAGCCCACGCGCCGTACTGGCAAACAGAGAATTCATATCGTCACTTAATCAGGTGTTAAAAGAAAATTGTGGCGCATTATAGCCAATCCGCCACGCATGTCATAAAGTTGGCTTCCTTTATTGCCTATTTATTTCTGCCAAGGGAATGCGATGATCACCTTATCCCAACTTTATATCCACCCGGTGAAATCGATGCGTGGGTTGGCGCTTTCTCATGCACAAGCCACCACCAGCGGTTTAGCCTTTGATCGCATTTTTATGGTAACGGAACCTGACGGCACTTTTATTACCGCACGCCAATATCCGCAAATGGTGCTGTTTACTCCCGCCATCATTCACGATGGTTTGTTTCTGAGCGCACCGGACGGCAGTTCTGCCACCGTGCGCTTCGCCGATTTTCAATCTGAATCCGAGCCGACTGAAGTCTGGGGAAACCATTTCACCGCGCAGATAGCACCAGATGAAATCAACCAGTGGTTAAGCGGCTTCTTTTCGCGACCGGTGCAATTGCGCTGGCTGGGTGAAACATTAACCCGCCGAGTGAAACGTCATGAAGAAGTGCCATTATCGTTTGCCGATGGTTTCCCCTTCTTGCTGGCCAACGAAGCCTCATTGCGTGATCTGCAAAATCGTTGCCCGGCAAGCGTGAAAATGACGCAGTTTCGCCCGAATATTGTCGTGACAGGCGCACAAGCCTGGGCGGAAGACACCTGGCAAGTGGTGCGGATTGGTGGCGTGACGTTTGATGTCGCCAAACCTTGCAGCCGTTGTATTTTCACGACCGTCAGTCCAGAAAAGGGCCGCAAACATCCTTCAGGTGAACCGTTGGCCACACTGCAAAGTTTCCGCACAGCGCTTGATAATGGTGATGTCGACTTCGGGCAGAATTTGATTGCCCGCAACAGCGGCGTGATTCGCGTCGGTGATGAACTCGAAGTATTAGCCAGCAAACCGGCGAGGGTTTATGGCGCGGGACAGGTTACGCAGAGTATTGAACCTGAAGCACAGCCTGAAAGTACGGTTGAGATTAACTGGCAGGGTCAACAATTTCGCGGTAACAACCAGCAAATACTGCTGGAACAGCTTGAACAACAAGGCATCCGTGTCCCCTACTCTTGCCGGGCCGGGATCTGCGGTAGTTGTCGAATTACCTTAGTCAGTGGGGAAGTCAAAGCGTTGAAGAAAAGCGCTATCAACGATGATGGGACAATCTTGTGTTGCAGCTGTATTCCGGCGGGCGATGTCAAAATATCCCCGAAATAATTCGAGTTGCATTGCGGCGGTAAGTGAACGCTGCCAACAAAATGCAGCTTGAAGTATGAAGGGGATTAAACTGCTTTATCAAGACTGAGGTCGGCGCCTATCGGTTGCGGCCTTAACCTGTCGTTCATCACTTTAATGGCATCGCCAAGTTGCATAGTACGGCCTGCAAGTTGTAAACCCGGTTGTGCCAGCAAACACAGTGCAGCGTTATCACCGGTTTCAACCACCAGCAAATTAACCTGCTGCATATCATCACTCAACCAGACACAAGCAGAATCGCCAGGACCAGGCTGCCAGCACTCTCCATGAGAGACGAAATGCCAGCTTTTTGGCATTTGCGGCTTGAGATAACGAATCGCAACCAGCGCATTTAATACCAGTTCAGCACGCTGTTCTTTACTTAATATCAGGTCGCGGCATTTCTCTTCAAAGGAGAAGAATAGAGCTGCATCATCGACACAAAAACCTGTGTTTTCAAAGGCATCGGGGGTGAGCATTTTACGAGGGAAACGTGAACGGAATAGCATGCCATTGGCTAAATCGAGCATCATACGATCATGCTCTTCATCAAAATACCAACGCCAATTATCGTCCGGTTTTATCCGCATAACTATTTGCCCTTTCGTTTATTCCCACGATATAAAAAATCCTTTTCGCCGCTTCGTTAAAGACCATATTAATAAAAGACCAATATGTATAATTTAGCAACAGTGGTGAAATATAAAACAACCGGGGCTGAAAATAAAGCCCCGGTTGTCTGAAAGGTAAAATGTGAGAACTAGATTCCTGAGACGATTTCTTTTATCAAAGGTGGGCCTTTAAATATGAAACCAGAATATATTTGAACCAGTGAGGCACCTGCTGCCATCTTCTCGCGAGCAGCAATCACCGAATCAATACCGCCGACACCAATAATCGGTAAACGACCATTTAATTCTTGCGACAGTCGGCGAATAATTTCTGTACTCTTCAGTTGCACTGGGCGGCCACTTAATCCCCCCATTTCATCGCAATATTTCATCCCCTGAACCAGGCTACGATCCAAAGTTGTATTGGTCGCAATGACCCCGTCAATATTATGACGAACTAAACTATCGGCAACCTGGATCAATTCTTCTTCAGAAAGATCCGGCGCGATCTTCACCGCAACTGGCACATATTTATGGTGCAATTCCTGAAGCGTTTGCTGCTTATTTTTAATCGCAGCTAACAGATCATCTAACGCTTCGCCGTATTGCAATGTGCGTAATCCAGGGGTATTTGGCGAGGAAATATTGATCGCGATATAACCGGCATAAGGATAAATTTTATCCATGCAGATCAAATAGTCGTCTTTACCTTGCTCAACTGGAGTGTCTTTATTCTTGCCAATATTGATACCCAGCACCCCATCAAAATGGGATTTTTTGACGTTCTCAACCAGGTTATCTACACCGAGATTATTGAAGCCCATGCGGTTAATCAAACCTTCTGCTTCTACCAGACGGAAGATTCGCGGCTTATCATTTCCTGGTTGTGGACGAGGCGTTACGGTACCAATTTCAATGGAGCCAAAGCCCATGGCGCCCAGTGCATCAATACACTCACCGTTTTTATCCAGGCCGGCAGCAAGCCCTAAAGGATTCTTAAACGTCAGACCCATGCAGGTCACAGGTTTAGAGGGCACATTTTGCCGCACCAGCCATTCGAGTGGTGTACCTGTTACACGACGCAATTGCTGAAATGTCACTTCATGAGCGCGCTCTGGATCGAGCTTGAAAAGGGCTTTACGAACGAAGGGGTAGTACATGAACACTCCAGAATTCCCAGTATGCAAACTGGGGCAGTATTATTAACGATAACGTCACTGAATGGAATTGACCTGCAACAAAAAAGGCCGAATCAGCGCAAACGTTTTCCTCCCTCCTGCTTGTTATTCATTTTTTAGCATTCCAATCCTAAATAAATCATTTAGTGGAATAACACTTCTGCGCGAATATCACACTCAATTGTTATCAATGTTACCTAAAAGCAAACATTTAGTTATAAGGAAACAATATGCGTGTGATAACCCTGGCTGGAAGCCCGCGCTTCCCCTCTCGTTCCAGTGCGCTGCTGGAATATGCCCGCGAAAAATTAAGCGCTTTGGATATCGAGGTGTGTCACTGGCATCTACAGAATTTCGCGCCTGAAGATTTGCTCTACGCCCGATTTGATAGCCCCGCGCTGCTGGCGTTAAACGAACAATTGCAGCAGGCCGATGGCGTCATTATCGCAACACCTGTTTATAAGGCTTCATTTTCTGGCGCACTGAAAACGCTGCTCGACCTGCTGCCTGAACGTGCACTGGATAAGAAAGTCGTCCTGCCATTGGCTACCGGCGGAACAGTCGCACATATGCTGGCGGTCGATTACGCCCTGAAGCCCGTACTTAATGCGCTGAAAGCACAAGAAATCCTGCATGGCGTATTTGCGGATGACAGCCAAATAGCCGATTACCAGCACAAACCCGTGTTCTCCAACAATTTACAACAACGCTTAGATGGCGCACTGGAGACCTTCTGGCAGGCGCTGCATCGCCGGGACTTTATCGTCTCTTCTCCGTTTAAAACCCAAGGAGTTGCTCATGTTTAATCTGTTAAAACGTACCGCTCCCTGGCTGATGCTAACAGGCGCACTAAGTATTAGCGCCACGATCCACGCCGCAGAAACTGGGCCTGAGCAACTGCGCATCGGTTATCAAAAAGGGTCGGTCAGTATGGTGCTGGCAAAAAGCCACCAGCTTCTGGAAAAAGAGTATCCGCAAACTAAGTTTCAGTGGATTGAATTCCCCGCCGGCCCGCAAATGCTGGAAGCACTGAATATTGGCAGCATTGATCTCGGCAGTACCGGCGATATTCCGCCAATCTTCGCTCAGGCGGCGGGGGCGGATCTGGTTTATGTCGGTTCAGAGCCGCCAAAACCTAAAGCCGAAGTCATTTTAGTGCCGGAGAACAGCCCACTGAAAACCGTGGCCGATCTTAAAGGGCATAAAATTGCTTTCCAGAAAGGCTCCAGTTCTCACAACCTCGTCCTGCGCGCATTACAAAAAGCCGGGCTGAAATTTACCGATGTCCAGGCCGCCTATTTAACCCCTGCTGATGCACGCGCTGCATTCCAGCAAGGCAATGTTGACGCCTGGGCAATTTGGGACCCGTACTACTCCGCAGTCCTGTTAAACGGAGGCGTTCGCGTATTAACCGATGGCAGTGAATTAGTTCAAACCGGCTCGTTCTATCTCGCCTCGCGCCCTTACGCTGAGAAAAATGGCCTGTTCTTGCAACACGTTCTCAAAACATTTAGCGATGCTGATGCGTTAACCCGAAGCCAGCGTGAAGCAAGCGTTGCGTTACTGGCAAAAACCATGGGGCTGCCTGAAAACGTTATTGCCACCTATTTCGACCACCGTCCACCGACAGTGATTACCCCAGTCAGTGCAGAAACGGCTGCCAAACAACAGCAAACCGCTGACCTGTTTTATGACAACCATTTAGTGCCTAAAAAAGTCGATATTCGCACCCGTATTTGGCAACCCACAACAGGAGACAAGTCATGAGTTTGAATCTATTCTGGTTTTTACCTACCCATGGCGATGGCCACTATTTGGGTAGCAACGATGCAGCGCGCCCGGTTGACCACGGTTATTTGCAACAAATCGCTCAGGCAGCGGACAGACTGGGCTTTACCGGTGTACTGATCCCGACGGGCCGTTCATGCGAAGACGCGTGGCTGGTTGCTGCATCCATGATTCCGGTGACCCAACGCTTAAAATTTTTGGTGGCGCTGCGCCCAAGCGTGACGTCCCCTACGGTGGCTGCACGCCAGGCCGCCACGCTCGACAGACTTTCCAACGGGCGCGCTTTGTTTAATCTGGTGACAGGCAGTGACCCGGAAGAGTTAGCCGCAGACGGCGTGTTCCTTAATCATCAGGAACGCTATGAAGCCTCCGCTGAATTTACCCACATCTGGCGGCGCTTGCTGGAAGGTGAAACGGTGGATCACGAAGGTAAACACATTCAGGTTAAAGGCGCGAAGTTAATGTTCCCGCCGGTACAGCAACCGCGTCCCCCCCTCTACTTTGGCGGCTCGTCAGATGTGGCGCAGGACCTGGCGGCCGAACAGGTTGATCTCTATCTCACCTGGGGCGAACCACCGCATTTAGTGAAAGAGAAAATCGAGCAGGTTCGTGCCAAAGCCGCAGCCCACGGGCGAACCGTGCGTTTCGGTATTCGCTTGCACGTGATTGTGCGTGAAACCAATGAAGAAGCCTGGGACGCCGCTAATCGCCTGATATCACAATTAGATGATGAAACCATTGCCAGGGCGCAGGCCGCTTTTGCCCGCACCGACTCGGTTGGCCAACACCGCATGGCGGCGTTGCACGGCGGCAAACGCGATAATCTGGAAATCAGCCCGAACCTGTGGGCGGGCGTAGGTCTGGTGCGTGGCGGCGCGGGCACAGCATTAGTGGGTGATGGCCCAACGGTCGCAGAACGCATTAACGAATACGCCGCATTGGGCATCGACAGCTTTATTCTTTCCGGTTATCCGCATCTGGAAGAGGCTTATCGCGTCGGCGAACTGCTATTCCCACACCTTGACGTGGCTATTCCACAAATCCCGCAGCCTCGCCAGATTCGCGAGAAAGGCGAAGTGGTGGCAAACGATTTTATCCCACGCAAAGTCGCGCAAAGCTAAGGAGCCGCTAATGACCCCTTCAACGCACAAATTGTTGTTAAGACTTGCCCCGTGGGCGCTGCCGGTTGCCATTATTGCAATCTGGCAACTCTCTTCGAGTGCAGGCTGGCTCTCTAATCGCATCCTCCCTTCGCCAGAAGGGGTGGTTGTCGCATTCTGGAACCTCTCAGCCAGCGGCGAATTGTGGCAGCACCTGGCGATCAGTTCGTGGCGTGCGGTGATTGGTTTCAGTATCGGCGGCTCTCTGGGGTTAACTCTCGGGCTAATCAGTGGACTCTCCCGTTGGGGAGAGCGTTTGTTGGATAGCTCAATTCAAATGTTACGTAACGTCCCACATCTGGCGCTGATCCCGCTGGTGATTCTGTGGTTCGGCATCGACGAGTCAGCGAAAATTTTCCTTGTGGCACTCGGCACCCTGTTCCCGATTTACATTAATACCTGGCACGGTATCCGCAATATCGACCCCGGTTTGCTGGAGATGGCGCGCAGCTATGGGTTATCCGGTTTTAGCCTGTTCGCCCAGGTGATTTTACCCGGCGCGCTGCCTTCTATTATGGTCGGGATTCGTTTCGCCCTCGGTCTGATGTGGCTGACTTTAATTGTGGCAGAAACCATTTCAGCTAACTCAGGGATTGGCTATCTGGCAATGAATGCGCGGGAATTCCTGCAAACCGATGTGGTCATTGTCGCCATCATCCTTTATGCCTTACTCGGCAAACTCGCTGATATCAGCGCGCAATTACTCGAACGTGTCTGGCTTCGCTGGCACCCGGCTTACCAGTTGCAGGAGGAGAACGCATGAATACCGCTCGTTTAAATCAGGGGACTCCCCTACTCCTTAACAACGTGACCAAACGCTACGGCAATAAAACGATTCTGGATGAACTGGAATTACGTATTCCCGCAGGGCAGTTTGTCGCGGTGGTTGGGCGCAGCGGCGGCGGGAAAAGTACGTTGTTGCGTCTGCTAGCAGGGCTGGAAAATCCTAATGGCGGATCGCTGATTGCCGGAAATGCGCCGCTACGTGAAAGCCAGGATGAAACACGCTTAATGTTTCAGGATGCGCGTTTGTTGCCATGGAAATCCGTCATTAATAACGTTGGGCTGGGGCTCAAAGGAAACTGGAAAGAAGCGGCAACCAAAGCGCTGGAGTCCGTTGGGCTTGCCAACCGTGCAACCGAGTGGCCCGCTGCACTTTCGGGTGGACAAAAGCAGCGTGTGGCACTGGCTCGTGCGTTGATTCACCGCCCACGTCTGTTGTTGCTTGATGAGCCGCTGGGTGCGCTGGATGCTCTGACGCGTATCGAAATGCAGGAGTTAATTGTTTCTCTGTGGCAAGAGCACGGTTTTACCGTGTTGCTGGTGACGCACGATGTCAGCGAAGCTGTCGCCATGGCCGACAGGGTTTTATTGATTGAAGAAGGGAAGATTGGCCTCGACCTGACGATTGATCTGCCTCGCCCACGTAAGCTCGGCTCTGTCCGGCTGGCTGAACTGGAAGCGCAGGTATTAGAACGTGTGATGAAACGGCTGGTGGTTGAAGAACCGGCACGCGTGGTGCGCACCGGTTAGCATTAGAAGCCCTCACCCCGACCCTCTCCCCCAGGAGAGGGAGAAAACCAATCAAGCTCCCTCTCCCTTTGGGAGAAAGAAAACATCGATCCAGTTCCCTCTCCCTTTGGGAGAAAGCAAACACCGATCCAGTTCCCTCTCCCTTTGGGAGAGGGTTAGGGTGAGGGGAAAACGATGAAAACCTAAGCCAACGCTTTAGTGATTTTCTCGAACAAATCCCCGGACAGATTTTCCAACCCTTTCAACTGAACCAGTGCCGCACGCATCATTTCCTGACGTTTCGCATCATAACGTTTCAGTCGAATTAACGGTTCAATCAGACGCGACGCCACCTGCGGGTTACGGTGGTTTAGCTCGCTGAGCATTTCCACCATAAATTGATAACCACTGCCATCAGGTGCATGGAAGGCAGAAGGGTTAGCAGCCGCAAATGCGCCAATCAGCGAACGCACGCGGTTCGGGTTACCCATGCTAAACGAACGGTGGTTCAGTAATTCACGCACAGTGTTCAATGTGCCTTCCGCAGGGCTTGTGGCCTGCAATACAAACCACTTGTCCATCACCAGACCATCCTGATGCCACTTCTCATCAAATGCCGCCAGCAACTCTACACGGCAAGGCAATTGTGCCGCTACGCTTGCAGACAAGGCAGCGATAGAATCGGTCATGTTATCGGCACTTTGATACTGATGACGCACCAATTGTTCAGCTAACTGTTGCTCACCAAACGCCAGATAACGCAGACAAGTATTACGCAATGCTCGTTTGCCAATATCAGCATGTTCCACACGATAAGTATCGAGTTTATTGGCGTTGTAAACCGCGAGGAATTCATCCGCCAGTTCGTTTGCCAGAGTGCGCATCAATGCTTCATGCACTGCGGCAATCGCATGTGGATCGATTATCTGGAACAGTTCGGCAATTTCGTTTTGCGAAGGCAACGTCAGAATTTCTGCCGCCAGTGCCGGGTCAATTTTCTCATCCAACAAAATGGCGCGGAACGCATCGGCCACATGCAGCGGCAGTGAAAGCGGCTGCCCTTGCTGGCAACGATTTACGTTCAATTTAATGTAAGTCGCAAGCAGACTTTGCGCGGCATCCCAACGGGAGAAATCGTTGCGAGCATGGCGCATCAGGAACGTCAGTTGCTGGTCGCTCCATTTGTATTCCAGTTTTACTGGCGCCGAGAACTCACGCAGCAAGGAAGGAACCGGCTGGAAATAAACGTTATCAAAGACAAATGTCTGCTCTGCCTGCGTCACATTCAGCACGTGGTGAATCGGATGGCCATTTTTCTGCAGCGGAATGACTTTGCCTTCGTTGTCATACAGTTCGATGTCGAACGGAATATGTAACGGCTGCTTTTCTTGTTGTTCAGCAGTTGGCGGCGTTGTCTGGCTAATAGTCAGCGTATAGAGCTCTTTTTCCGGATCGTAGTCATCACGCACAGTGACGACTGGCGTGCCTGCCTGACTATACCAACGGCGGAAATGGGACAGGTCAACGTTTGACGCATCTTCCATCGCTTGTACGAAATCATCACAGGTTGCAGCACTACCGTCATGACGTTCAAAGTAAAGCTGCATGCCTTTCTGGAAGTTTGCTTCGCCCAGCAAAGTATGCAGCATACGGATAACTTCTGAACCCTTCTCATACACGGTCAGCGTGTAGAAGTTGTTCATTTCAATCACTTTATCCGGGCGAATCGGGTGCGCCATCGGGCTTGCGTCTTCGGCAAACTGCATTGCGCGCATGGTACGCACGTTTTGAATGCGGTTAACCGCGCGTGAGCCCAGATCAGAGCTAAATTCTTGATCGCGGAAAACAGTCAGCCCTTCTTTCAGGCTTAACTGGAACCAGTCGCGGCACGTAACACGGTTGCCGGTCCAGTTGTGGAAGTATTCATGGCCGATAACGCGTTCAATATCGAGGTAATCTTTATCGGTCGCCGTTTCTGCACGCGCCAGCACATATTTGGAGTTAAAGACGTTCAGGCCTTTGTTTTCCATGGCGCCCATGTTGAAGAAGTCGACGGCGACGATCATATAAATGTCGAGGTCATACTCGAGGCCGAAGCGGGTTTCATCCCATTTCATTGATGCTTTCAGCGACGTCATCGCCCAGCTTGCACGGTCCAGGTTGCCACGGTCGACAAACAGCTCCAGCGCGACATCACGGCCAGAACGCGTTTTATAGGTATCGCGCAGCACGTCGAAATCACCCGCCACCAGCGCAAACAGGTAACACGGTTTTGGGAACGGATCTTGCCATTGCACCCAATGACGACCATTTTCCAGTTCACCTTCGGCAATACGGTTGCCGTTAGATAGCAGGAATGGGTACTGTTTTTTATCGGCAATGATTTTAGTGGTGAAGCGCGCCAGAACGTCCGGTCGGTCGAGATACCAGGTAATGTGGCGGAAACCTTCAGCTTCACACTGGGTGCAAAGCGCGTCGCCTGAAAGGTAAAGCCCTTCCAGCGCGGTATTGGTCGCAGGGCTGATTTCATTAACGATGGTCAGGGTGAAGGCGTCTGGCAGTGATTCGATAATCAATGCACCCTCTTCCTGGCGGTAATCTTCCCAGGCAGCACCGTTTACAGCAACAGACACCAGCGTCAGGTCTTCGCCATCAAGACGCAATGGCGCACCTGCTGTACCCTGGCGGGTTATCTGGCTAATGGCTGTGACCAGGGTTTTTGCGGCATCAAGGTCAAAGGTCAAATCGATATCGGTAATCGTGTAATCCGGCGCACGGTAGTCGTGGCGATATTTGGCTTGTGGCTGTTGTGTCATAAAAAACCTTATACATCATCCGTAAGTTTGCGGAGTTCAGTCTATTCCTGTTGCCCGAATGTTGCCACGCAGAATCATCAACTTTTCTGGGCTTCTCACGCGAATTGCTACATATATATAACAAGCGGCACGAATTGCCATCGACCAGAAAGTGCCCGTGTGTTGTGATCCAGGTTTAATAAACAGATAATCAGGGTATACTCCTGCGTCTTTTATCTGCTTAGCCCTTGATGGAAACGCTCCTGTGAGAGGATGCTGCAACGCGCCATGACACGACACGCTTCCCCTATTTTGCAAACGCTACTGGATACTGACGCCTATAAGCTTCATATGCAGCAGGCGGTATTCCACCGTTATCACGACGTGAGCGTCGCTGCCGAGTTCCGTTGCCGCGGTGATGATCTGCTGGGCGTCTATGCAGATGCCATCCGTGAGCAGGTTGATTTAATGCAGCACCTCGCGCTGACCGACGAGGAGTTCGCCTTTTTGGAAACTCTGCCGTTCTTTAAGGCAGATTATCTCTCGTGGCTGCGTACTTTCCGCTACGCCCCCTCTCAGGTACACATCAGCAATAACAACGGCCATTTAGATATTCGTCTAACCGGCTCGTGGCTGGAAGTGATTATGTGGGAAGTCCCTTTGCTGGCCGTGATCAGCGAAGTGGTGCACCAACACCGCTCACCAGCGGTAACCCCACAGATGGCGCTGGAGAATCTGGAAAGTAAACTGCTTCAGTTCAAAGAACTGACGGCAGATATTGATCTTTCTGCATTCCGTTTGATGGATTTTGGCACCCGTCGCCGTTTCTCGCGTGAGGTTCAGGAGGCTATCGTTAGCCGTCTGCAACAAGAATCGTGGTTTGTTGGCACCAGTAATTACGACCTGGCACGTCGCCTGAATTTAACGCCGATGGGCACGCAAGCTCACGAGTGGTTCCAGGCGCATCAGCAAATTAGCCCGACGCTTGCAAACAGCCAACGTGCTGCACTTCAGGCGTGGCTTGATGAATACCCCGATAAGCTAGGCATCGCGCTGACAGACTGCATCACTATGGATGCCTTCTTACGAGACTTTGACCTCGCATTTGCCAGCCGTTATCAAGGTCTGCGCCACGACTCAGGGGATCCTGTTGAATGGGGCGAGAAAGCTATCGCTCATTATCAGAAACTGGGTATCGACCCTAAAACCAAAGTATTGGTGTTCTCTGATAACCTGGATTTGCCTAAAGCCATTGAGCTGTATCGCCATTTCTGCGACCGGGTCAATCTGAGTTTTGGTATTGGAACTCGCCTGACCTGCGATATTCCAAACGTTAAGCCGCTGAATATTGTGATTAAGCTGGTGGAGTGCAATGGCAAACCGGTCGCCAAACTGTCTGACAGCCCAGGCAAAACCATTTGCCACGATAAAGCCTTTGTTCGCGCGCTGCGTAAGGCCTTCGATTTACCGCAGGTTAAGAAAGCAAGTTAATTCAAATAAAGCCCATCTATACCGTATGTTCGGTTTATGGGCTGCCCTTCTTCTTATATTTCTTCATTCGCGCACGATTTCTGCTTGTCTGTAGGCTCGTGACAGGTAACATAGATAACCCCGCGATAGTGGGTAATTATTTTTATGTCACTGACCAATTAATAGAGAGAAAAATATGAGCGTTGTGCCTGTAGCCGACGTACTCCAGGGCCGCGTAGCCGTTGACCAAGAAGTCACCGTGCGCGGATGGGTGCGTACTCGTAGAGATTCAAAAGCTGGTATCTCCTTCCTCGCCGTCTATGACGGTTCCTGCTTCTCTCCTGTACAGGCCGTCATTAATAATTCTCTGCCTAATTACAATGATGACGTTCTGCGCCTGACAACGGGTTGTTCCGTTGTCGTGACGGGTAAAGTTGTAGAGTCTCTTGGTCAGGGCCAGAGCTTTGAAATCCAGGCAACTGAAGTGGAAGTGACCGGCTGGGTTGATGATCCTGACACTTACCCAATGGCGGCTAAACGCCATAGCATTGAGTACCTGCGTGAAGTCGCGCACCTGCGCCCACGCACCAACATGATCGGCGCTGTGGCTCGTGTGCGTCATACCCTTGCTCAAGCGTTACACCGTTTCTTCCATGAGCAAGGTTACTTCTGGGTATCCACACCGCTGATTACCGCGTCAGATACTGAAGGTGCAGGTGAGATGTTCCGCGTTTCTACGCTTGATCTCGAAAACCTTCCTCGTACCGATGCAGGTAAAATTGATTTCGATAAAGACTTCTTTGGTAAAGAAGCGTTCCTGACCGTATCCGGCCAGTTGAACGGCGAAACTTATGCATGTGCGTTGTCCAAGGTTTATACCTTTGGCCCAACCTTCCGTGCTGAAAACTCGAACACCAGCCGTCACCTGGCTGAGTTCTGGATGCTGGAGCCTGAAGTCGCTTTCGCAAATCTTGACGATGTCGCAGGTTTGGCTGAAGCCATGCTGAAGTATGTCTTCAAAGCTGTGCTTGACGAGCGTATGGATGACATGGAGTTCTTCGCTGAGCGCGTTGACAAAGATGCAGTGGAACGTTTACAGCGCTTCATCGACGCTGACTTTGCGCAAGTTGATTACACCGACGCTGTTACAATTCTCGAGAATTGCGGCCAGAAATTCGAGAACCCTGTTTACTGGGGCGTAGACCTTTCTTCTGAGCATGAACGTTACCTTGCCGAGCAACACTTCAAGGCACCGGTGGTTGTGAAAAACTATCCAAAAGACATTAAGGCCTTCTATATGCGCCTTAACGAAGACGGCAAAACCGTCGCCGCAATGGATGTGTTAGCGCCGGGTATTGGTGAAATCATCGGTGGTTCTCAGCGTGAAGAGCGTCTGGATGTGCTGGATGCGCGCATGGCCGAGATGGGTCTGAATAAAGAAGACTACTGGTGGTATCGCGATCTGCGTCGTTACGGCACTGTTCCGCACTCCGGTTTCGGTCTTGGTTTTGAACGCCTGATTGCCTATGTAACAGGTGTACAGAACGTTCGTGACGTGATCCCATTCCCACGTACACCACGTAACGCGAACTTCTAAAAACGCATTTATTTTCTAAGGCCAGCGCTGCTGGCCTTTTTTACATCTGCGGGTCGAACGTCTTTTTTCTTCAACGAAAGTTAAACAAACGTCAATTTCAACCCCATTCCGCAACTCCCCCGTTACGAAGTGTGTCTGTGAAACAGATAAACATAAAATAACCATACTTTCCGCTCGCACTCTCACTCTTAGCATTGACTTAGCACATTTGGATAAAAGTCACCCAGATGTCTGGACATCCAAAAATCACTCAAAGAATGTACAAATGTAAGCGAAAAATTCACTCGCAATTTCATTATGCGAATTAAACATAAGTAATTCATATATATAGGATAGGAAAGGTGTTTTTTTAGGCGAAGCGGCAAGGAAGTTTGAGTTAGTTCACAAAGTTCCACAAAATACACATTTAGTTACACATAGTTTCCTTTTGTAACTCACTCTCGATGTTTGTAGCACTTTCTGGCTAGCGAAACGGTTTCATGGATGGAAAGATGCCTGACAGATACAGAAAGACACCAAACTCTCATCAATAGTTCCGTACAGAATTATTGACGGCAGTGGCAGGTGTTCACAAAAAAAACCAATGAGGGTAATAAATAATGATGAAGCGCAATATTCTGGCAGTGGTAATCCCTGCTCTGCTGGTAGCCGGTGCAGCTAACGCTGCAGAAATCTATAACAAAAACGGCAACAAACTTGATTTCTACGGTAAAGCTGTAGGCGAGCACATATGGACAACTAACGGTGACACTGATAGCAATGACACCACTTACGCTCGTATCGGTTTCAAAGGCGAAACTCAAATCAATGACCAACTGACCGGTTACGGCCAGTGGGAATACAACATGAATGCCTCCAACGCGGAAGGCACTCAGCCTACTAACACCCGTCTGGCATTTGCTGGTCTGAAATTTGGTGATGCAGGCTCCCTGGATTACGGCCGTAACTACGGTGCAATCTACGACGTAGCGGCTTATACCGATATGCTGGTTGAATGGGGCGGCGATACCTGGGCTGCAACCGACAACTTCATGAACGGCCGTACTACTGGCGTTCTGACTTACCGTAACAACAACTTCTTCGGTCTGGTTGATGGCCTGGCATTTGCTCTGCAATACCAGGGTAAAAACGAGCGTAGCAACGTAGTTGCTCCAAGTGTTGATGACAACGGCACAATTGACTTTGGTCGTGCTGGTAACGGCGCTAAAGCTAACGGCGACGGCGTAAGCACCGCTGTAACTTATGACATCGGCGAAGGCTTCAGCGTTGCTGCGGGCTACGAGTCTGCAAACCGTACTTTCGAACAGCGTGATGCTGCAACTAACCCAGCTTGGGCAAGTGCTGGCGGCGACCGCGCTGAAGCATGGTCTACTGCGGCTAAATATGATGCGAACAACATCTACGCAGCAGTGATGTATGCAGAAACTCTGAACATGACTCGTGAAGCTGACAACAACTTCGCTAACAAAACTCAGAACTTCGAAGCAGTAGCTCAGTACCAGTTCGACTTCGGTCTGCGTCCGTCCATCGCTTACGTGCAGTCTAAAGGTAAGGACCTGAAATCTCGTGGTACCTTCACCGGCGGCGATGCTGACCTGGTTAAATACGTAGAAGTGGGTACCTGGTACTACTTCAACAAAAACATGAACGTATACGCTGCGTATAAGTTCAACCTGCTGGACGACAACAACTACAGCGAATCTGCTAAACTGGCAACAGACGACCAGGCTGCAGTGGGTATCGTTTACCAGTTCTAATTATCCAGCAACGTTGTTGCAAGGATGATTCAAAAGACAGGGCTTCGGCCCTGTTTTTTTATGCCTGAAAAGTTAAAAAAAATAACTTGTGACCAGGGTGGTTTCTTTTTGTTGCAAACGGTTGGCATTTACTAAAACAGCAGTTAACCTGAGAGCGTTACTCCCTCGATATCACAATGGAAACTCGTCATGTTTGAGAACATTACCGCTGCTCCAGCTGATCCAATTCTTGGTTTGGCCGATCTGTTTCGCGCCGATGACCGTCCGACTAAAATTAACCTCGGCATTGGTGTTTATAAGGATGAAACGGGTAAAACTCCGGTTTTGACCTGCGTTAAAAAAGCAGAGCTATATCTGCTGGAAAATGAGAACACCAAGAATTACCTCGGTATTGACGGTATTCCAGAATTTGGCAGTTGCACCCAGGAATTACTGTTTGGGAAAAATAATGCTCTGAGAGCAAATAAACGTGCTCGCACTGCACAAACCCCAGGTGGTACAGGTGCGCTGCGTGTTGCCGCTGATTTCCTCGCGAAAAACACCACCACTAAACGCGTTTGGGTGAGTAATCCAAGCTGGCCGAACCACAAGAGCGTGTTTAACTCCGCAGGGTTGGAAGTGTGCGAGTATGACTACTATGACGCACAGAACCACTCTCTTAATTTCGATGGCCTGATTAACAGCCTGCAAGCCGCACAAGCGGGTGATGTGGTGTTGTTCCACGGTTGCTGCCATAACCCAACCGGTATCGACCCAACGGCTGAACAGTGGAAAACGTTGGCCGAAATGTCATTGGCTAAAGGCTGGTTGCCACTGTTTGACTTCGCCTATCAGGGCTTTGCTCGTGGTCTGGAAGAAGATGCTGAAGGCCTGCGTATCTTTGCTGCAAGCCACAAAGAACTGATTGTTGCCAGCTCTTACTCTAAGAACTTTGGCCTCTACAATGAGCGCGTAGGTGCTTGTACGCTGGTTGCTGCTGATGCAGATACCGTAGATCGCGCATTCAGCCAGATGAAATCGGTTATTCGTGCCAACTACTCTAACCCACCAGCACACGGTGCATCTGTTGTTGCAACCATTCTGAGCAACGACGCGCTGCGTACTATTTGGGAACAAGAGCTGTCTGACATGCGTCAGCGTATTCACCGTATGCGCCAGCTGTTTGTGAATACCCTCCAAGAGAAAGGCGCTAACCGCGACTTTAGCTTTATCATCAACCAGAACGGCATGTTCTCGTTCAGCGGCTTGACCAAAGAACAGGTGCTGCGTTTACGTGAAGAGTTTGGTGTGTATGCCGTGGCTTCCGGACGTGTGAACGTTGCGGGGATGACGCCAGATAATATGGCTCCGCTGTGCGAAGCCATTGTCGCTGTGCTCTAAGAGCAAAGCAGATAAAAAAAGAGCCGCGCAATGCGGCTCTTTTATTTTCCAGACTTACCTTACCAGACCGGTAATTCGTCTTGCAGGAAGGGATTGTGCAAGCGCTCGTAGCCCAGAGTCGATAACGGCCCGTGACCCGGAATAAACGTCACATCATCGCCCAGCGGCAACAACTTGCGTTTAATCGAGTCAATCAGTGCGGCGTGGTCGCCACGCGGGAAATCACTTCGTCCTACTCCGCCTTTGAAAATCACATCGCCGGAAATCAGTAACTGAGATTGCGCATCAAAGAAAACGACATGACCTGGAGTATGGCCCGGGCAATGCAGCACTTGTAAGGCCACATTTCCCACCGATACGCTATCACCCTCATTCAGCCAACGATCTGGCGTCAGTGGCAAACACTCTTCAAGCCCAAACATTTGGCTTTGCGCCGGTAGGCCTTGCAGCCAGAATTCGTCTTCTTTTTCCGGCCCAATAACAGGAACACCGTAATGCTTTGCCAGTTCAGCGGCGGCTCCAACATGATCAAGATGGCCATGCGTTAACAGGACCTGCGTGACCGTCACGCCTTTCGTTGTGACTTGCTGGATGATTTTTTCAGCTTCGCCGCCCGGATCAATCACTGCTGCTTGCAACGTTTCTTCACACCAAACTAATGAACAGTTTTGGGCAAACGCAGTGACCGGAATAATGTGATAGTTCATGACACTCCAATACCGGCAACAATCGCCGGATTCCGTTGTTTTACCAGTGCCTTAGTGGCCCGGTATCAATATGCACAAAGTTGCTGCTGGGGTAGTATCCTACACCACCTGCGCGCATAGATAATGCTGCTTTGCGAACATTGCTCAACGAAATCCCTTCAATATGGAAATCCATTGCCTGCCCTTTTGTGTGATAGCTTTTTTTCGCCACCCCACGACTGCGGGCTCGAAGTTCATTATTGGTGTCTAAAGAGCGATAACCGGATACCAGTTGCACGGGTTTGTTGGTCCCCAACAAGCCTTGCAGGCGATAAAGCTGGTCGAATAATTTAGGGTCGATGGATTTAATTTTATTCGCGCGATAATCACGGAAGAAATGATTAAGTCTTGCTAATTCATCCTGAATATAGCCTTTACCATCGAAAAATTCGGCTTTTAATGACTCCCCAGTATGCAAATTATTGAGAGTCAGAATGCGCGGGCGCGGTGTTGATAGCATAGCAAATGCTTGTGTTGGTAACAGCGAGGCACCTAAAGCCACGCCGCCCAACGCCAGCAGCTTGCGGCGGTTTGCGTCAAATTTGTCCATGATGTCCAGGTCTACATGTAAAAAACGATCGAATAATATGCACTTCAGGCGCACTGCCCGCACCTTAACTGCCAAAACAATATGAGTCAAGGCGCGCTAAAACCCATATAAACCGGGCCCTGTGGAGGGCCCGGATGAGTTTCACAATTATTACGACCGCTAATTCATTAGAATTACTGCATTTACCGTATCAATAATTCAGCTTTCGACAGGATTTGTGCGCCAGATCGCGCGGCGAGATCATAATTGTAAATGTCTGTCCGATATTGCGTGCGGCCATCATCACCGACAAACGCGGTCAGATAGTAGAGATTGACCGGGATGGTCTGCCGAATGTTCACATACTTGGTGTTGCCATCTTTGAGCTGGCTGGAAATCCGCGCATCGTTCCAACCCGCATCTTGCAACAGCATGTTTGCCAGTTCAGATGCTTTATTGACCCTTACGCAGCCAGAGCTCAGCGCACGCGCATCTTTCTGGAACAGGTTGTGATTCGGCGTGTCATGCAAATAGATAGCGTCAGAACTTGGCATATTAAACTTATAACGCCCTAACGAGTTATGAGCCCCAGGTTTTTGCTGGAAACGGAATGGCAAATTGCTGGCGGTGATGGTGCCCCAGTCGACGCGCCACGGGTCGATGGCCTCGGCATTGTTGCTCCAGCCACGCAGAACGCTATAACCGTGTCTGTCGAGATAGCCAGGATCCTGATGTACTTTTGGCAGAATATCGTTGCGAGCAAGCGTCGGTGGCACATTCCACGGTGGGTTAACGACCACATTATTGAGCGCACTGCTCATCATTGGCGTTTTACGGTCAGGACGCCCAACAATAACGCGCGAAGCCAATACTTCACTGCCGTTAAGGTAATAGCTCAGCGAATAGTTAGGGATGTTTACCATAATGCCGGTATCGAGTTTATTCGGCAGTAATCGCAAACGTTGAATATTTAACGCAACCAGTGAAGCTCGCTGTTGTGGCGTCATATTCAGCCAGTCACGTGTTAATTGCCCAATTGAGCCATCTACGCCCAGCCCCTGCCATTTCTGGAAGCGTTTCACCCCTTCCACCAGCTCTTTGCTGTATACACTTCGGACCGCTGGCGTTGATTTCTTTTTCTTCCCGGCAACCGCAGCAGGTACCTGTTCAGCGATTTGCTCACTGTCTTGCTGAATGGCTGAAGGGCTGACTGCAACATCGGCAATAGCCGTACTTGAGCTTGACGGAAGTGGTTTCGCAGACTCAGCTTGCAGCATGCCGGTGCGAGCCAGAATCTCTCTTAGCGCTGGAATATCATTGCTCCACTGGCCAGGGCGGAGCGTTTCGCTGCCCGTCAGCTGTGGCCATGGTCGCGAATCACTTAACAAATGCACCAATGATTGACGCAGTTTGGCGTATTGCGGATGCGATGGCGCAAGTGTTTCGACAAAATTCACCAGCGTTCCTTGATCAACCGCGACTTGCCATTGGTTAATCACAGAAATTGGCGGTGTTTGCATCTTGTAAGGCTTGGTGCCGTACAACCAGCGATTACCTTCCGTTGGGATGCCATAAACAAATTGCAGATAACCCATCATCGCATCGGACAACACAATATCGCGGGTTAAACCGGTTACGGACGGATCGGTGAGCAGCTCAACCCAGGTCGTGAATTGAGGTTGAATACCCGCAATCGCCAGCTCCGCGAGCTGTTGCTGGAAAGCCTTAACGGCATCGCGGTTCTCCCACATCGGCTTCATTTCGCGCGCAGCATAGAACGCTGAGAGGGCATTCAGGTAAACGGGTGTGTAACCCGTCGGCAAATGGGCGATCAGTTGAGAACGACTTTGGGCAGCAGACATGCCTGTCGAATTGAGTGGTAATACGCCCACCATCGTAGCGGTAGCGGTAGATTGTGGTAGCGGCTGATCTGGTGAATGTGCGGGTTCAATGCTCACCGCAGAACTGTCAGATTGAACGACTGCTGGCTCATCTGCATGCGCCATAAACAGTGGAGCGAAACTGAGTGCCAGCCCAAACGTAAGCGCTGACAGTCGAAAACCGTGCAATTTTGTAAGCAACATCCCTTGCCCCCTGTTTAAAACTTCATTTTTCGCCCAGATTTTCGCGCTGGGTTTTAAATCAGTATATAAACAGCGAATACTAATTGCCCGTATAAATGTAAATAAAATTAAAGATTAAGAACTTTCGAAAAAGAAAACGCGGGCCGTAGCCCGCGTTTCTTTATGATGCATCTAAAGTGTCAGCAACTGGCTCGGGAAGCGGTGGCGCAAAGCCTCGCAGGCCCACAACGTGAACGTGTTCATGGTTCTGAACAACCTTACGTACCAGCTTATAGGTGGTGCCTTTTTCCGGGCTGATGTTCTCAGGTGCTGCAATGATCAGTTGCATTTCAAGGCGTTCGCACAACTCAAAGAGCGTAGCAATCGACTTCGCATCCAGTCGTGCCGCCTCATCGAGGAACAGCAAACGGCATGGAGAAATGTCTTTACCACGCAGTCGGCGCGACTCTTCTTCCCAGCTCTGAACCACCATCACCAGAATCGACATCCCGGTACCGATAGCTTCACCGGTAGACAACGCACCACTTTCCGCACGCAGCCAACCATCTGAACCACGGTTAACTTCCACTTCCATTTCGAGGTAGTTACGGTAATCCAGCAGTTCTTCACCAATGGTTTGTGGCGTGCGCTGGCCCATATCAATTTGCGGATTCAGGCGTTGATACAGTTTCGCTAATGCTTCAGAGAAGCTCAGACGATTGCTGTTAAACAGATCCTGATGCTGCTCATGTTGTTCTGAAAGCACATCCAACAACATCGCATGAGTTTCACGCACGTTGACATTCAAACGCACACTGTTCACCTGGCCGAAGGAGACGCTTTGCAGACCCTGGTTCAACATGCGGATACGGTTTTGCTCACGCTGAATCGTCTTACGAATGATATTCGCCACACTGCGTGAACTGATCGCCAGTTTTTGCTCGCGTGAAGTCAACTCTTCCGTCAGACGGCTCAGTTCAATCTCCATCTGCTCGATAGCTTCAACAGGATCATCGGTACGGATAATGTCCTGACGAATACGTTCGCGAAGATGCTGATATACCGCAACAAAGAATTGAATCTTACGTTCAGGTCGCTTTGGATCTTCAGACATGCGCAGTACATCGCGCAGGTGTTCGTTATCCGCAACAGCCAAACGCAGCGCACCCAATGCTTTATCCGAGATAGAACGTAGCTCGTCACCAGTGACATAAGCCAGTTCACGGCGATGCAGACGGCGCTCAACACCATTTTCTTTCACCATACGCATCACGGCACACCAGCCCGCTTTTGCGGTGACAACTTGTTCACGCATTTCAAAATAGCTGCGTTCCAGCTGTTTGAGTTTGCGGGTTAAGTTGCTCATTTCCGCTTCGCAATACGTCAGCGCTTTTTCGAGCTGATTACGACGGCTACGGTTGGTGTTCAATGCCGAGTGTAATTCATCACGACGTGAGCGGGCACGCTCTTCAGCACCAATATCCGCACGTACACCGATGTCCTGGAGTTCTTTGTGCAAGTCAGTGAGCAGCTCTTTTTTGGTATCAAAGGAGCTTTTCAGCGACGCCATTAACTGGCTGAACTGACTTAATTGCTGTGCATGTTGACGCAATGCTTCGCGGGAGCGAGTACGTTCAGCTTCTGCTTGTTCCAGACGACTGCGCAATTTTTCGTTTAAATCACTGTTGCCATCGAGCATCGCAGCGGAGTCAGAATAACTGAAGTGCGCGCGACGTTGGACCACTTCAGTTAAGGCAAACGCCTGCTGACGAGCATCACGCTGCACTTGCTGCGCGTACTGATAATCTTCTTTTAGCTGCTCAAACTGCTCAGGGTCACTTTGCAGAACCGATGCTACAGCTTCAAGTTTCGCAAGTGGGTTACCAAACTGATGCAGGAAGCGTGCGGCTTCTTCCGCTTCGTCGAGACGTTCACGGATTTCATCGCAGCGATCAGCCAGCGTTTCGTCATTGAGTAAACTGATACGTGGCAACAGTCGGTTAAGTTGGTCAACCCCTTCTTTCGCCTGATCGTATTGCTGACGCTGTTGCTGGTTGTCGTTTTCATGGTTGCTGATAGCACGCTCAACTTCACCACGACGAGTGTTGAGCTGGCGAATCTCCGCTTCCGGATCGTCATCAAAAGCCACACCCAAATGCTGGCCAATGAAACGACTGAATGCCTGGTGCAAACGCTGTGATTTCTGCACATCAAACGACAGTGTCGCGAAACGCTCTGCCAGGGTTTCGCGTTCTGCATGCAGGTTTTCAAGGCGGTTTTCACGTGCAGCGCGGCCAAATATTGGCAACTCAGGCAGACGAGAATAACGCCACTGGCGTTCAGCGGTTTTCACCAGAACAGCTGCGTTTAGCTCTTCAACCTTAAAGACGTTGTCATCGAAGGAAGACGGGTCACCTTCGATGAGATAGAGGTCTTCCGGGCAATCTTCCAGGTTGTCTAATTGCTCGCGAACCAGCGATAAATCTGGCACCACAATGGCGTGACGCGACGGGCCATACAAAGCCGAGAAATAAGGAGCATCGTCGAGGCTAATGTCGTCATAAATTTCTGACAACAGTACACCGCCAAAACGTTCAGCCAGCGCATTTAAACGTGGATCTTCGGCACCGCCTGGTTGGCTAAGGCGCTCGATTTCTTCGTCAATGGCACGTTTACGCGCACCGACTTCATCACGTTCAACTGTGACATCACGCTCACGCTCAAGCAGTTGCTGCATGTATTCGGTCACATGCTGGCTGCTTTCAAACTGCTCGTGAGTCTGCTCGCACAGTTGATTAAGACTGGTTTGTGCTGCTAACCAAATCGGCGCACGCAGTGTCAGACGTTTGATTCGTGCCTGGATCTGCTCTTGTTCCTGACGCAGATTTGCACGTTGATCGCTGGCATCAGATACACGTTGCTGCAAGGTCTCGATACGATCGGTGAGCTCTTCATGCAGCACTTCCAGATCTTCAGGATCAAAGTGTTTACCCTGACGCTTGCAGAATTCAGCGAACATGCGTTCAGCTTCTTGCTGCTCGCGAAGACGTTGTTCAAGTTCGTTGAGGCGCGCTCTGAGCGGCTGAACTTGCTCCATCAAATGGCGTTGGTTATTGCTGTCACGCAGTAATTCACGTGCAACGCTCCACGCTTCACTGCGACTCACAGGGCCATTAATAGCGGTAACAAGCTGATAAGCATGTTCAAACTGGCTATGTGCCGTTTGTGCCACACTCATTTTCTGCTCAAGCGTCAGCAGTTTTTCTGTCGTTTCCTGCTCTTTTGCCTGGAAAGTCTCTAACCATTCTTCCGCGCTTTCGGCGGTCAGATCAGGTAAGTGGCACAGCGAACGCGCACGTTCCAGAGCCTGCAACGCTTGTTGATACTGAATGGCTCGCGTTTGCTGAACATCAAGCGCTTGCTGGTAATCGGCAAGCTGGCTTTTCAGCTCATCCACTTCCAGCTCAGCGGCTTCTGCACGGGCTTCATTCTCTTCTTGCTGCTCGGAGGCTTCGGCAACAATTTCATTTTGTTCTTCGAGGCGCATTTGCAGTTCGTCGAGGTCAGCTTCATAACGCTCGATTTTTTCCTGCTGGCGAATCGCCGTTTGCACCAGGTTCAGGTGGTCGCTGGCCGCCTGATAATCCGATTCCAGATCCCCTTCCGCACCACTATGTTCAGCCAGTTCACGCGCCATTTCGACATGTTTATATTGCTCAGCAGCCAGTTGTTTACGGCTGGTGAATAATTCACGGCGGAACTCGAGCGCTTTATCCAGGTGGATGCGGCGTTCATTGGCGTGACGCATGTAATCTGCCGCCACATAGTTAGTGGCTTCCGAAATCAAATGCTTAAACAGATCACGATCTGACTGAGTGACGCGAATAGCCTCAAGTGTCATGCGGTTTTCGCGCAATGCGGCTTCCATGTCCTGGAAAGCCTTACGCACACCACCGTTTTCGGGCAACAGGTAGTCGCGCAGTGAGCGGGTGATGGCGCTGGAAATCCCGCCGTACAGCGAGGCTTCGATCAGTCGGTAATACTTGCTACGATCTGAGGCGCTACGCAGACGACGCGCAACAATCCCCAAATCGAACATCAGTGAGTGGTAATCGGTAATCGAGTTGAACTGTTTAAACTGAACGCCTTCGATGGCTTCCACTTTATCTTTCAGTTCTTGCAGGCTCAGTACGCGAGCTTGACGTTCATTAAGCGTTTCCGTCAGCAGTTGCGTCGGCTGAATGGAAGTAGGTAAACCCTGAATCGCGAACGGTTTGATATCGACTTTACGATCGCGGCCCGCCACTTGTTGCAGACGCACACCGACGACAACACGCTGGTGACGCGAGTTAACGACATCAAGCAGTGAGTAACAGACGCCGGCTTTTAACTTACCGTGCAGACCCTTGTCACGCGAACCGGATGTCGCGCCCGCTTCCGTGGTGTTACGGAAGTGCAGCAGCGTTAAATCGGGAATAAGCGCCGTAACAAATGCCGCCATGGTGGTGGATTTACCCGCACCGTTACCGCCAGAAAGTGTTGTTACCAGTTCATCTAAATCAAAAGTACGCGCGAAGAAACCATTCCAGTTAATCAGCGTTAGTGAGCGAAATTTTCCGCGTTCAATCATTCCTGTTCATCCTCCGCGTTATCCTGAACAGCTTGCGACTCTTCAGTTTCATCATTGAGTTGCAAACGAGTTTCTACCGGCATCGCTTCACCATCGCGGATCATGCGTAATTGCGCTTCACGCGCGTCATCACCGGCGCGCACATCGGCGCCAAAGCGGAATACAGATTCAGAGATACGGAATTTGCTGCTGTCGTGTCCCATAAACCAGATCATGCCGAGGCGGCGTAAACGGGTTAACGAAGCACGGACTTTTTCTTGCAGTTTTTGGCGATCCAGATCCGAGCCTGTAGAACGGTTATTCACAAGTTTGAGTAACTTGTTTTCATCCGCAAGTGTTAACAGCTCATCGTACAGTTCTGCCTGCGTGAAGATACCTTCGTTTGCCAGGCGCTCCGGGCTGAGATAGAGGTAGCAAAGAATTTTACCGACCATCATATCCAGTTCGGACAGCACAGAACGTGGAATCAGCGTCGTGGAGCGCGGGCGCAAATAGAAGAAACCTTCCGGGGCGCGAATCAACTCCACGTTATAGCGGGCGTAAAACTCTTCCAGTTCATCCTGGAAGTCCATCAAATAGGCATGATTATCGAGCTCATCAAGCCCAACGTGCCTACCTGCGCGTAATTGGCTATCGAGTGCCGGAAATAACGGATTGGCCAACGCCTGTGCCAGTTTTACCGGCATCACTTTTTCAATATTTGTTGATGACATGCGCCTGTACCTTGGCTCCGTAATCGTTAATTGCCTGCCACTGTGGCGGCAAGCCAGTAAAATCAGCTTCAGCCACACCCAGACGTACCGCCTGGTCGACTACGATTCTCGCCACATCAAAATGGCGGGCGCGTGGGTATTGCGCCAGATAGTCCCGCATTACTACGCCTAAATCTAGCGGCACTTGTCTGGTTTTGTAGACTTGTAACGCAGCCTCGATCAATGCGGCAAGTTGCTCGCGGATTTCATTGAATTCTTCGAATTCCAGATCGCTTGGCAGTTCACCCGTCACTTCATCATCACGTAACGCCATTTCTTCATCGCGCATATCCAGTAAGCGATCGGCATTGGCATACGTCAGCGCCCATGGCGCATCGAAATAGTTCTGTACCGAAACACGCAAACGCTGTGCAAAGACACGGTTTTTATCCATGTCGATAGCGGTACGAATGAATTTATGAACGTGGCGGTCATAGCCTATCCACAAGTCGATTGCCTGTTGGCCCCAACTGACGATACGGTCGAGTTTGCTTTGCAAATCAAACACCAGACGGTCAACAAAGTGCAGATCATCACGTCCCAGTATTGCATCCTGAATACGCAACAGATTCGCCTGCAATTTATCACCCGCCGCTTCCAGGGTGTCTTGCAATTCTCGTAATGTGCCGGAAGTTTCCGACAACAACATTTCGCAACTGGAAATGGCAGCACGCCAGTCTTTGTTCAGGAGTTGCGCGATATCATCCTTAACCTGTTGCTGGTGCTCATCCATGATGCGCTGGGTGAGATCGATGCTGTCGAAAATCTCAGCAACCGAGTATTTCAGTGGGGCAAAGACGTTACGGTGCCAGTGGAATTCATCACCGCCTTCATTTGCCGAATCGGCGGCACGTTTCAGTTCGCCAGCCACAATCGACAACTGCATCGATAAACGCAGAGTCGAAAATTCACGTTGGCGAATGTAGTAATCTGTAATGCCAATGCCGAGCGGAGTCAGGCGATAAATCGCATTGCCTTCATTGATTTCGCTGACAAAACGGTTAAGCAAACGCTGGCGCACCATATCATTAATGGCATTATTGGCACGAACGTTAATGGTTTCGCTGGTCTGCTCAAAACCGTCACTTACGTGACGGAAAGCATCAATCAGTTCACCTTCACTCATCTCACCGTCGAGCCGCTCACCATTTAACGTGGCGATCGCCAACAGAAACGTCAAACGCTCTGTCGGTAGCGAAATCGAATAATCATTTTTCCTGGCCCAGGCAACCAGTTCCGGCACTGTCTGGGAAACATCACTCATAATTTGTCCTTGGCTCAAGCGGCTTGATAGCTGTCACGTGGATATAGCGGCCGAGGCTCACAAAAGGCTCCTGCCGGCAATAACGCGTTTCAAGTTCAAGCAAATCGTCAAAACCATCGCGTTGTTTGTGCTTATCGCGCAAGTAGTCGTGGAACACTCGCACACCGGTTTTACCGGTAATCTGCCAGCCAATTTGCTCCAGCCAGTGATAAACCTGTTCTGGCTGCAGCGGATTGTCAGGCGAAAGTGTTTTTCTCTTATTCTTTTTCATACCCTGAAGAACATATTCGAAGTTACCGACAAACATGTTTCGCATCAGTAGGCCGTTAGCATTGTAGAACATCAGGGATAAAGCACCGCCAGGTGCAAGATTGTCCCACAAAGTTTTAAGCACAGCTTGCGGGTCGACGACCCATTCCAGCACAGCGTGAAACAATATCAGATCAACCGGTTTTTCCAAATGTTGACCAATATCCTGGGCTGAGGAATGTATGAATTGCATGTTGCTGCTCACACCTTTTTCACAGGCCAGGGCCTGAGCGCGGGAGATCATCTCAGCAGAAACATCACAAAGCAGCACGTCATGGCCACGTTCAGCGAGACCACACGCGGTTTGCCCTTCGCCGCCGCCCGCATCCAACACGCGTAATTTTTCAGGTAACGTGGCAAGCAAAGCATCAAGATCTTGCCACAAGATGGCCTGGCGGAGCTGTCCTTTAGTTGTACCGTAGATGTTGCGTGAGAACTTCTCAGCAATGTCGTCAAAATTGCGGTCACGCACGGGTACGGCTCCATGGGGGAAAGGGTTCATCTAAGAAAGTCGCTATTTTGGCACAGCCGAGCCAAGAATGAACCCGTCTGGTGTAATATCACCCGCGTTTACCTGCTGTATGGCTAAAAAAGGACCCATAATTCATGCTTTTTATCCTGAAAAAATATATCGGCGGGCTGCTGCTCCCCTTACCCTTTTTGTTATTGCTGATGGGCCTTGCGCTTTGCTTGCTTTGGTTCAGCCGTTGGCAAAAGAGCGCAAAAGCGATATTAAGTGTGAGTTGGTTAGTTTTGCTGCTGATTAGCCTGCAGCCAGTGGCTGACAAAATGCTCAAACCCATTGAAGACAGTTACCCAACCTGGCGCGGTAGCGTAAAAGTGGATTACATCGTGGTGCTTGGCGGTGGCTATACATGGAATCCGGAATGGGCACCAAGCTCGAATCTCATCAGCAATAGTTTACCGCGCGTAACCGAAGCAATTCGTCTATGGCAGGCAAATCCCGGTGCAAAAATGATCTTTACTGGCGCGCGTGCGATTACAAATCCGGTCAGTACGGCAGAAGCTGGTGCTCGGGTTGCGGAGAGTTTAGGTGTGCCGCGTTCGCAGATAATCGTGTTGGACTCGCCAAAAGATACCGAAGAAGAAGCGGCTGCGGTGGCAAAAACTATCGGTCAGCAGCCATTCTTGTTGGTCACTTCCGCATCTCACTTGCCACGAGCGATGATTTTCTTCCGCCATGCTGGGTTGAATCCGATCCCCGCTCCTGCCAATCAATTGGCCATTGCGTCGCCACTTAATCCATGGGAGCGAATTATCCCAGCACCGGTTTGGCTAATGCACAGCGATCGCGCCATTTACGAAAGTGTGGGGCGTGTCTGGCAATGGTTAAAAGGATCGTCAGGAGATCCAGGGCAGTAAGTTTTTCGACGCAATATCAAAAGCGGGTCGATTCAGTCGGCCCGACTGTAACAGTTGCGCTACGCAATCCCACAGGACGTACATCCACCGCCGCCACAAGAACGACTCAGCAACGGGTGCTCGTTGTAAATAATGCCAAAGCAGGCTTTCCGACTGCCCTTGTTCATACAGGCGGAATATTTCATATTCACGCGGTGCCCAAAGCATCATACCAGGATTGACCATTGCCAGTAATTGGTCGCTGCGCCCGTCTTTCAGCATGCTACTGAGCGTAAAATTGCCGTGTACCAGCACGCAATTATCGTTGAAATCTTCGAATAAGCGCGGCAAACATTCGCGGGTACGGAACAGGATCCGGCGATCCTGCATGGTCAGGCCATTATTGGGGTATTGATTGAGGGTTGCCCACAGCGTTTCGACACGCTGTCGATACCATGAAGGCCAGATATTCTCTTGAGTGCTGTCGACGTTACCGACACAACCCCGGCTATCGACACGATGCCAGGCGAGCAGCCCTTCCACGATTTGGTCTTTAAGAGGTTCCCAGCGATCAGGCGTGCGGGTGGGCGCTTCGACCGGTACACCACGTAAGCGCTCCATTAAAAGGACATCAGGCCCCGGCGTGTCATCATGCGTCACCACACCGTAAACCACAGGCAAACGCACCGTGCCGGATCGTGCAAGCATGGACATTTTCCAGGCAAGCTGCGCAGCAACACCTGGAATGCTAAAACTTTTCGCCAGCAAAGACATCGCATTCCCGTCGCTGTCATACAGCGACCATAGGGCGGTGTTTGGCTGTTCGTTGATACATTCGATCCGGCTTAGTTTTTCACCCAGCAGATGACTCAATTCCTTGCGTAGCAACTCCATGACTCATTACCCCTTACAACACTGGTGTTTTTATAATGAGCTTGCTGGCACAGGATGTCATCACCTCAGATCAATATGCCTTGAGATAATAAAAAAACCGGCATTTTGCGCCGGTTTTTTATGCATGGGCATGATTTACTCAATCTACGTTGAAGAAGTCGAGTTTCAGCCACACCAGATCAGTTAGCGCATCGCCTGGCGGACACGTTCTAAATCTTCAGGCGTATCAACGCCAATACTCGGCACCTCTTTCGCGACGGCAACATGGATTTTTTCACCATTCCACAGCACGCGCAATTGTTCGAGCATCTCGATTTGTTCGAGCTGGCTTGGCTCCCAGGTCACATAGCGACGAATGAAACCGGCGCGGTAACCGTAGATACCAATGTGGCGCAGCAGGGTATCACCTATCGTTTCACGAGACTGTGCGAAACGGTCTCTGTCCCATGGAATCGTCGCACGGGAAAAATAAAGCGCATAGCCCTGCGCATCCATCACCACTTTTACCGCGTTCGGATTGAATGCTTCTTCCGCTGAGTCGATTGGCACCGCAAGAGTTGCCATACCTGCCTGGCTATTTGCCAGATTGCTGGCAACCTGGCGAATGATAACCGGCGGGATCATCGGCTCATCACCCTGCACATTCACAATCACAGTATCATCGCTAAAATTATATTTTTCAATAACTTCAGCAAGTCGCTCCGTACCTGAATGGTGATCAGCTCGCGTCATGCACACTTCTCCACCCGCCGCTTCAACGGCACGAGCAACATCTTCATGATCGGTTGCAACAATAATGCGATCGGCTCCCGATTCACGGGCACGTTCCAGAACGTGTACCACCATTGGTTTACCGTTAATGTCTTTTAACGGCTTGCCCGGCAAGCGGGTGGAAGCGTAGCGAGCAGGAATGATTGCCACAAAACTCATGGGTTAGTCTCGTCAGAAGTCAGAACTCGGGCTTCAGTTTCCAGCAACACAGGGATGCCATCGCGCAGAGGAAACGCCAGATGATCAGGTTTGCAGATAAGTTCCTGCTTTTCCTGATTAAAGTAGAGCTTGCCGTTACAAACCGGGCAAGCGATGATTTCAAGTAATCGATGATCCATGGTTACTCCAGAATGGCCGCCATCAAAAGCGAAAGAATAACATAACTCACGCACTCCCCTGGCTAATTTCCCAACCTTCACCCCATGATGAAGCGAATGCCGCTGGAATATTGCCAAGGCGAATCTGCTTAGCACCTTGCCAATGAGCAAATTCAGTAAACGCAGTGTGCAGGCTCTTTATCAAGGACTGGCTCGGCTTAATGCCGTCCTCTAGATACAGACTGATAATTTCAAGCTCTTCAATTTTACGATGCATTTTTGCATCGATTCGCCCCACAATTCCCCCTTGATGCAGCAATGGCAGAACAAAATATCCGTATTTGCGTTTTTGGGCGGGGGTATAGCATTCAAGACGATAAGAGAAGTTAAAGAGGGTTTCGGCGCGCTTGCGATCCCATACAACAGGATCAAATGGTGATAACACTGCTGTGTGAGTGGCACGCAAGGTGTTTTTTTCTGCTTGAGCCAATAATGGGAACTGGTCGCAGTGCAGCCACATTTCGCCAATGCCCTCAACGTTAACCAACATGGCGCTGCCATTTTCCTGCCATTTGGCGAGCAACGGCTTGAGGGATATTTTCTTCAACCGGTAATAATCAGCCAACCATTCAGGGCGAAAAATACCGAGACTGCGCGCACTGTTTTCCAGCATCTGCTGTTCGGCATCATGCTGATGAATAAGATGCAAATCATCATTCCAGTGCGGTAATACGCGCGAGGTCAGATCATAAACACGCTGGAAATTGCGCCGTTCAATCACCATGACTTTTCCGGCCGTGAATAATCCCTCAAGATGTTTCTTATGAGGCTTCCACTCCCACCACCCGCTCGCGCCTTTACGTGGATGTTCAAAGTCAGCAGAACGTACCGGACCATTGTGCTCAATATAAGCCAGGAGTTTCTCTATCTCTTCGGCATGCTCGACCATCCATTCAGGACGATATTTCCAACCCATATTTTCGGGATTAAGCATCCGATGACGAATCAGAGAAAAATCTTTTCTCGGCAAAAAACATGCTTCGTGTGCCCAGTACTCCATTAAATCGCCGTTAAGCAAAGCATCATCCAGCCAGTTTTGCGGATATTGACCTAAGCGACTGAATAACACCAGATAGGGGCTTCGAGCGACAATGTTGATGGTATCGATCTGGAGTAACGACATGCGGTTAATGGCCGCGACAACATCGGTAGATTTTGTGCAGCGGCGAGGCTTGAGGAGCAAGCCCTGCGCCGAGAGATGGAGGTTACGAGCAGCACGTAAAGTCAGTTGCGGTACGGACATAAAAGAGTCCTGTATTTAGCAAACTCGAATTCTGGTGCGGTAAATAAGGTTTATCGCACCAGCGCCAATAATGACTGCAATAACGCATCGGCTTGTGGTTGCGCCAGATGGGCATCCACCGGCAAAAACCACCAGTTATCGTGACCGGTAGCGAATGCGCGGCATTTCACTGCGTCTTTTTCAGTCATTAACAGGGTTTGGCCCGGCTGCACTAATTTCACGACGTCATTTTCACTTAGAGCCTGATGGTCTGCGAGACTGACGGTCCTCATCGGGGTCAAACCACATTGCTGTAAAGTAGCGAAAAAACGCGGAGGATGGCCAATTCCAGCCATAGCGACCACGTTTTCCAGCGTATGCACTGGACGGCGTTCGCCAGTCAACAAATTAACTGCGTTGTCTGGCTGCAATGTCATGCTGATTTCCCCCGGCTGAGCTTCACCACCATTGGTGATGATTGCATCAACAGAGGCCAGACGACCCGTTCGTTCGCGCATCGGCCCGGCAGGAAGCCACCAGCCATTGCCAAAGCGTCGAATCCCATCAACAACCACGATTTCTTTGTCACGAGCTAACGCATAGTGCTGCAAACCATCATCTGTGATGATCAGCTGCGGTTGTGCTTTTTCCACTAACATTTGCACGGCTTCACTGCGGCGCGGGGCTACGGCAACAGCAGCGCCAGTGCGCAGATAGATCAGTACTGGCTCATCGCCTGCCTGAGAGGTGGTTGTATTATCATCGAGCAACAAGGGATAGTGTTCAGCTTTACCGCCGTAACCACGGGAGACCACCCCAACACGGATACCACGCTGCTGAAGTTGTTCAACCAACCATATCACAACAGGTGTTTTTCCATTACCACCGGCTGTCAGATTGCCCACCACCACTACCGGCACCGGAGCACGCCAGGACTTTTTTAATCCTAACCGGTAGCAAAGACGTATTGCACCGCTCACCAGGCCATACAGCCAGGCGAGCGGTAAGAGCAAAAGGTAGAGGGGAGATTTTCCCGACCAAATGCGTTCTATCATGAGCCGAATTGCATTCTATGTAGTTGGGCGTAAACCCCACGATGCTCAATCAACTCTGCGTGAGGACCGCGTTCCACGATACGTCCATCTTCCACCACCACAATTTCATCAGCCTGTTCAATGGTTGATAAACGGTGAGCAATGACCAGCGAAGTACGGTTTTTCTGCAGTTCATCCAACGCAGCCTGAATGGCACGTTCTGACTCTGTATCTAAAGCGGAGGTCGCTTCATCAAGAATCAGGATTGGGCTATCACGCAATAATGCACGCGCAATCGCAATACGCTGGCGTTGACCGCCCGAGAGCAATACACCATTTTCACCGATAATCGTATCCAGGCCATTCTCCATTTTGCTAATGAAGTCCATGGCATACGCCATACGTGCAGCATTTTCAATGTCGGCACGGCTGTACTGTTGAGTACGCGCATAGGCAATATTGTTAGCAATGGTGTCATTGAACAAATGAACGTTTTGCGAAACGAGAGCAACCTGATTACGCAGAGAAGATAAGGTGTATTCGCGAATATCTACCCCATCAATCGTAATGTTACCTTCCTGAATATCGTAGAAACGCGTCATCAGGCTGGCGATTGTTGACTTACCGGAACCGGAACGACCAACCAATGCCACCGTCTTACCGGCAGGTATATTGAGGTTGATCTTACGCAGTGCTGGTACTTCGCGGCCAGGGTAGGTAAAGGTCACGTCACGGAATTCAACATCGCCTTTAGCACGTTCAATCACACGCGTTCCTTCGTCTTTCTCTTGTTCTGAATCAAGAATAGAGAACAGAGTCTGGCACGCAGCCATACCACGCTGGAATTGGGCATTGACGTTAGTCAGTGATTTCAGTGGACGCATCAATGCAATCATTGAAGAGAACACAACGGTAATCGTACCGGCGGTCAACGTTTCCATCACACTAGGGAAACTCGCAGCATAAATCACGAAGGCCAGAGCCAGAGAAGCAATAAGCTGAATGATTGGGTCAGATATGGACGAAGCAGAAACCAGTTTCATCCCCTGGCGACGCATACGGTTACTGACGTTATTGAAACGTTCAGTTTCCACTTCCTGGCCACCGAAGATCAGGACTTCTTTATGGCCTTTCAGCATTTGCTCAGCACTGGTGGTGACTTGCCCCATCGTGTTTTGCATATTTTTGCTGATATTACGGAAACGTTTGGAAACCATACGAATCGCAAAGGAAACGATGGGTGCCAGTACAATCAGGATTAATGAAAGCTGCCAGCTATACCAGAACATCAGCACAAACAGGCCGATGATGGATGCGCCTTCACGTACAACGGTGATTAACGCGCTCGAAGATGAGGAAGCAACCTGTTCAGAATCGTAGGTAATACGTGAGAGCAGCGTGCCTGTGGATTGTTGGTCAAAGAACGCAACCGGCATCCCCATCATGTGGCTAAACAAGCGACGGCGCATGTTCATGACAACCTGCCCGGAAACCCAGGAGATGCAATAGCTGGAGACGTAACTCGTCACACCGCGAAGCACCATTAGTCCGATAACAACCAGCGGCATCCATAGCAGCACTGATTTATCCGTTTTTCCAAAACCGTCATCAAGTAACGGCTTAAGCAAAGACAACATATAGGTATCACTGGCAGCGTTCAGGATTAACGCAATACCTGCCACAATCAGACCCGGCTTGAAAGGAGCAATCATCGGCCAGAGGCGGCGGAAGGTCTGCCATGTGGAAAGATCTTTATCGTTATGCATTCAGTAAACCAGCATTAGATGAAATAGCCGCATATTCTACCCATTATCCTGGGATACACCAAACCACTGATGATACCAACGGGGTGAAATTTGTTCTCTGAAGCTATTGATTTGCCATTTATCACTATTTATATCGATAGTGAGCTGGCCTGATTGCGCTGTGCTGTACCATTTATACCCTTGAGATTTGTAGCGTTGAACCACTTTCCGGGAAGGCAGATGCCATGCGTTGTAGCGCGATGTTGATGCAAGCGCTACGCTTGCGGAAACGGCACGCAACAGCGGCGCGCTTGATGATGTACGGCTTCCATGATGTGGGACCTGAATAATATCAGCATGTAAGATACCCCACCGCCCCTTGAGCATAGCCAACTCCGCCTCAGCTTCCACATCACCGGTCAATAAAATCCGAAAGTGCCCGTCACTGACCATCACTACACATGAACCATTATTACCCGTCATTACCGGCTGAGTTGGGGGCCATAACGCGGTAAACTGCAATCCCCGCCATTGCCACACCTGCCCTTGAAAACAGGGATGATGCCCTGCCCACCGCAGCGGGCTGAGAATTTTTAACCTGGGCCATTCGCGCTGCAAACTGTTTAAACCACCGCGATGATCAAGGTGCTCATGGCTAATGACAACTTGCTCGGGTGTAAGATTGTGCCAGCGCAACCATGGAATGATCACTTGCTGAGCCGCATCGCCACCAGGCCAGGCATTCCCGGTATCATAGAGTAAAACTTTTCCCTGCCGAATAAAGGCAATAGCCAGCCCGTGTCCTACATCCAGCATCGTGATTTGCCATGCGTCGTCTTTTTTCTCCATCGGTATTGTGGAAGCAACCAGAGATATCAGTAGAGATATCACTGACAGATAAGAACTGCGCCATAACGATAATCGATGGATGATGACTGCAATCCAGCCACTCAGGCTCAAAATCTGGAAACGTTTATCCACTTCCCTCCAACCGTCAGGAAGCAGTGACAATGAAGTAAAAAGCAGCGCCAGCAGACGATCAACACCCCACCACAAATGCTCACCTAACCACGGAATAGTGGTTAGCACTAACCCCGCCAACAGCAATGGAACAACAGCGAAAGTAATCAGCGGTACTGCGAGTAAATTCGCGATTAACGCACTGAGGCTAACGCCGTGGAAAATGAAAATTTGGAGAGGCATCAGCAAAAGCATGATGCCAATTTGTAAGTGCAGTAACGAGAAAAGGTAGCGATATAAGCCTTTCGCCTCAGCAACAAACCCTGGAAGCGGCATCCATTGATACCAGAAAATCAAGGATGCGACAGCCAGTACCGATAGCCAAAAGCTGTCAGACAAAACAGTCAGAGGGTCATAAATCAGAATGCCCGAGATACAGCAAAGCCAGACTTCCCATCCGGACCAACTTCGGCCTTGAAGCCGCAAAAAAAGCCAGATAACGACCCCAATCAGCGCTCTTACAGCCGGAGGATTTCCACCCGCGAGCCAGGTATAGACGCCCGCCGCGATAACACTCGCGAGTAAAGGCATTCTGAAATGAATTCGATGCGCAGGAAAACTCAGCTGTATCACGCGGGCTATTAGCCAGCCAACCATCGCAGCCAGCGAGATATGCATCCCTGAAATGGCCATAAGGTGTGCCGTTCCGCTCTGGCGAAGTAAGTTTTTCTGCTCATCACTCACTCCTGAGCGGTCACCAAATGCTAATGCCATAATTATGCCTTGATATGGCAGCGATTGAGACGCGAATTGAACGGCATCCATCCATTGCGCGCGTAAACTGCATTGCCGCGTGATCGGCTCAGCCGAGAGAATTCGTGCGCTCAAAGGTTGATGCTGTGCAAGAGCATATCTTTGACTATCAAATCCCCCGTCGTTCAGTTGACCATGTACTGGTCGCAGTTGCAGTTTCATACGCCAGCGTTGTCCAGCACAGACGCTGCCTGGTAAGTAGCTGCCCCGGCTCTTGACACCGACAGGGGGAAATATGGGCCTACCTTCTACCGAAGCCATTTCCCAATCGTGGTCTTGCTTGCCATCCGTACTCGTCATTACCGCATCAACCGTAATAGGTTTAGCGGTCCATTGTTCAAAAGGCGCCAGGCTTTCCCTTGCGTTGAATAGCGCCCAGCAAAAACACAACAGACCAAAAGCAACATAACGTGCAAACAGGCGTGGAATGAACCCCAAACAGAATGCCGCAAAGAGAATTGCTGTGATAATTGGCAGTCCAGGAATACTGGGCAACCACAACAGCGGCTGGATACCAATAATTGCACTGAAACATAATCTGATTGTATTTCTCACGCCACTCTCCTTGTTGAAGTGAGTGTGGAGTATCAAAAAGATGTCGTCAGCTACGGATAACTTGTTCTACGAGGAGGGTTCCAGGCTTTCGGCGCCGAATGTAATACGGCCGAGAAATTTGCGGGCAACATCGAAAACTGTGATTTTAAGCATAAAAAAACGGCACCCGTAGGTGCCGTTTTTGAGGATTAAATCCGAAGATTTAATTACCGTAAATATTGGCGCGGTCACGTAATTCTTTACCTGGTTTAAAGTGTGGAACGTACTTACCTTCCAGATCAACTTTATCGCCAGTTTTTGGATTACGTCCGGTGCGAGGTGCGCGATAGTGTAAGGAAAAACTGCCGAAACCCCGGATTTCAATACGCTCACCTTGGGCGAGTGTAGAGGCCATATGCTCCAGCATCTCTTTCACTGCATCTTCTACAGCTTTCGCCGGGATGTGAGATTGCGAAGTTGCAAGTCTTTCTATCAATTCTGACTTGGTCATGATTCCTCCGGTTTCCTTTCAGGAAAATTAACTTACAGCTATCAATCGAACAAGGGCGGCCGTAGCCGCCCTGATTTAGTGCTCAGACGATTACTCGCCTTTAGCTGCTTTGAATGCTTCAGCCATAGCGTTAGAGAAGTTCGGTGCATCTTCCTGTTTGTTGTTAACAGAAGCGATTGCATCTTTCTCGTCAGCTTCGTCCTTAGCACGAACAGACAGGCTTACAACACGGTTTTTACGGTCAACGCCAGTGAATTTAGCTTCAACGTCGTCGCCTACGCTCAGAACCAGAGTTGCATCTTCAACGCGGTCACGGGAAGCTTCAGAAGCACGCAGGTAGCCTTCTACGCCATCTGCTAATTCAACTGTAGCACCTTTCGCGTCAACTGCTGTTACTTTACCAGTAACGATAGTACCTTTCTTGTTCAGTGCAACGTAGTTGTTGAACGGATCTTCTGCGAGTTGTTTAACACCCAGGGAGATACGCTCACGCTCTGCGTCAACTTGCAGAACCACAGCCGCGATTTCGTCGCCTTTCTTGTATTCACGAACTGCTTCTTCGCCTGTAACGTTCCAGGAGATATCAGACAGGTGAACCAGGCCGTCGATGCCACCGTCCAGGCCGATGAAGATACCGAAGTCAGTGATAGACTTGATTTTACCTTCAACGCGGTCGCCCTTGTTGTGGGTTTCAGCGAACAGCTGCCATGGGTTAGATTTGCACTGCTTCAGACCCAGGGAGATACGACGACGTTCTTCGTCGATATCCAGAACCATAACTTCCACTACATCACCAACGTTAACAACTTTGGATGGGTGGATGTTTTTGTTGGTCCAATCCATTTCGGAAACGTGAACCAGACCTTCAACGCCTTCTTCGATTTCTACGAAGCAGCCGTAATCAGTCAGGTTAGTCACGCGACCAGTCAGTTTGGTACCTTCTGGATAACGCTTAGCGATAGCGACCCATGGATCTTCGCCCAGTTGTTTCAGACCCAGAGACACACGAGTACGCTCACGGTCGAACTTCAGTACTTTAACGGTAATTTCATCGCCAACATTCACGATTTCGCTTGGATGCTTAACGCGTTTCCATGCCATATCAGTGATGTGCAGCAGGCCGTCAACGCCGCCCAGATCAACGAATGCACCGTAGTCAGTGAGGTTCTTAACGATACCTTTAACTTCCATGCCTTCTTGCAGGTTTTCCAGCAGTTGATCACGTTCTGCGCTGTTTTCAGATTCGATAACTGCACGACGAGAAACAACAACGTTGTTACGCTTCTGGTCCAGCTTGATGACTTTGAACTCAAGCTCTTTGCCTTCCAGGTGCAGAGTGTCACGTACCGGACGAACATCAACCAGGGAACCTGGCAGGAACGCACGAATACCGTTCAGCTCTACAGTGAAGCCACCCTTAACTTTGCCGTTGATAACACCGACCACAGTCTCAGCTTCTTCGTAAGCTTTTTCCAGCGTGATCCAAGCTTCGTGACGCTTAGCTTTTTCACGGGACAGCAGAGTTTCGCCAAAGCCATCTTCAACAGCGTCCAGAGCAACATCAACTTCGTCACCAACCTGGATTTCCAGTTCGCCAGCAGCATTTTTAAACTGCTCGGCTGGAATTGCAGACTCAGATTTCAGACCGGCGTCAACCAGTACTACGTCTTTGTCGATAGCAACTACAACGCCACGAACGATGGAACCCGGACGGGTTTCGATTGTTTTCAGGGATTCTTCAAAGAGTTGAGCGAAAGATTCAGTCATGTTGTTAATCTTCAAGGTTCTTTAGTTTAACGTCCATTTAGCATCCCGCCGAATGGGGTTGTTTCACATACCCCGCCATTGGCTCCATGCCGACAGGGTTTAGGTTACAGGGGTAAAAAACTACCCGATATGTCAGGATACCACTATGGCAATATCATGACAAATATGACAAAACTTTCACCAGCGCAATAATCTCTATTGCGCTGGTGTTAAAATTTTCTGCGCATATGTCAGCGCTTGTTTGATGACATCGTCAATGGACATACTGGTAGAATCCAGCACCAGCGCATCAGCAGCTGGGACTAACGGTGCTATTGCACGGTTGCGGTCACGGTCATCACGTTCTTTAATTTCTGCCAAAAGGCGCTCAAAGTTAACACTAAAGCCCTTCTCCTGCAACTGTAGCATACGTCTGTGAGCACGCTCTTCAGAAGATGCATCAAGGAAGATTTTTACTGGTGCATCAGGGAAAACGACGGTCCCCATATCTCGACCATCAGCAATCAGGCCAGGCGCATCTCTGAATGCGCGTTGACGGCGCAATAACGCTTCACGCACACGAGGAAAAGCAGCAACTTGAGAGGCAGCATTAGCCACTTCCTGAGTACGGATTTCGGCGCTTACATCTTCCCCTTCGAGGATAACTTCCAGATTGCCATTGTTGGCAACAAAGCGCACGTCAAGGTGTGCTGCCAGGGGAACGAGCGCGTCCTCAGAAGTCACATCAACCTGATGATGCAAAGCCGCTAATGCCAGAACTCGATAAATTGCTCCAGAATCAAGCAGATGCCATTGCAACGCTTCCGCCATGGCTTTACACAGCGTGCCTTTACCTGCGCCGCTTGGGCCATCAATCGTTATTACCGGGGCGGGTGCCGTCATCGTACTCTCCTCTCGCTGGAATTGCGGACCTAAAATAGAAACGCCGCATATTATACGCCGCCACAATCCTGACCGTTATCTTTCCTGCCAATTATCGTCGTTAATGAGGCTAAGTGTAGAATAATTGTGCGACTGGAGGCAGGGCTGGTAAAAACCAGCCCCAAAATCAGAGGGGGTGATTATTTTTTATCAGCTGCTATACGATCGCGAATATGCTGAGCTCGTTCAGTTGAAGGTGGGTGTGAATTAAACATCGATTTTGATTCTCCACCACTGAGCGTTGCCAGTTTGTCAAAACTGGTAGCGATGCCTTGGGTATTAATTTTGCGTTTTTTCAGTAAATCGTAAGAGAAGTCATCAGCTTCCGACTCTTCACTACGTGAGAATGTGGCATTAATGACACCTTCCGCCAAATCACCGAGCTGCGACTGGGAGAGCTGGGAAGCAACACCACTGGTTGCAGAAATGGCATCACGAGCGGCCATTGTGGCATAAGCCGTTTGCATTTTTTCAAGCGAATGCCCCAGAGCAACATGCCCCATTTCATGCCCTAACACGCCTTCAACTTCGTTGTCAGACATCATGTCCATCAGACCGCTGTAAACGCGTACGCAGCCGTTTGCCATGGCCCAGGCATTCACATCACTGGTCAAATACACTTTGTAATTGACTGGCGTGCCATTAATTTGGCTGCCCAGTGATTTTGCGATTTTATTAAGGCGCTTCGTGTACTTGCTTGACTTGCCTGCAATCTGGCTTTCGCTATCCATCTCTTTGCAGGAATTATTTGATATAGCTTTAACGTCTGCGTCACTCAATGTTGCCGCTTTATAAGCTGACATGGTCGAACTTGCCAGCTTGTCGCCGTTCATGTTCTTACATCCCGCCAGAACACCCGCTATCAGAGTAATCAGCAATACTGCTTTAACATTCTTCATAATTATCTTCCGTTGACTAATCATAATCAAAACAAACCAATGATTTATAAAGTAAATCTTAAAGAGATTAACAGCGGAATAGACTGATGCAATATATGAGGGAGATTCGAATTCGGAGTTGCACAACTGTGGTATTACACGTAGAACACGCCCCGGCTGTTAATCAGGCCGGAGCGTCACTTAGGATATTATGTCAATGAACTTACGCTAATGTACTAATGCGCGCTAACTGCTCGAAATAGTCCGGGAAGGTTTTTGCGGTACATTTCGGATCAAGGATAGTGACCTGCGTGTCTGACAACGCCACCAGTGAGAAGCACATCGCCATGCGGTGATCGTTATATGTTCCGATTTCGGCAATTTGTAGCTGGGCTGGCGGAGTCACAGTGATGTAATCCTCCCCCTCCTCCACTACGGCTCCCACTTTACGCAGTTCAGTCGCCATCGCGCTCAGTCGGTCAGTCTCTTTTACACGCCAGTTATAAATATTACGCAGCGTGGTGGTGCCTTTGGCAAATAAGGCAGCAGTAGCGATAGTCATTGCCGCATCAGGGATATGGTTCATGTCCATATCGATAGCATTGAGTTCGCCACGTTCGCAGGAGATGAAATCATCGCCCCAGGTCACTTTAGCGCCCATTTTTTCCAGTACATCGGCAAAGCGAATGTCGCCCTGGACACTATTGCGACCGATACCCGTTACTTTTACCGTACCGCCTTTAATAGCACCTGCAGCCAGGAAATAAGAAGCCGAAGAGGCATCACCTTCTACCAAATAAGCGCCAGGGGAGACATACCGCTGGCTACCACGAATGACAAAACTACGGTAGTCGCGGTTTTCCACATCCACACCGAAGGTTTTCATCAGATGTAAAGTAATGTCGATATACGGTTTTGATACCAGATCACCTTTGATAGTGATTTCAGTGTCGTTTTTCGCCAACGGTGCCGTCATTAAAAGCGCCGTCAAGAACTGGCTGGAAACGCTGCCATCGACAGCGACCTGGCCACCGCTAAAACCGCCGCGTAAACGCAACGGTGGATAATTTTCTTGTTCCAGATAGTCAATCTGAGCGCCACCCTGGCGCAAAGCATCAACCAGATGGCCAATCGGACGCTCTTTCATGCGTGGTTCACCGGTCAGCACAATATTGTTGCTTCCCAGGCACAATGCCGCCGCAAGCGGACGCATTGCAGTCCCTGCATTACCTAAGAACAATTCCAACTCACCTGTCGCATGCAATGGGCCACCCATGCCAGTGACTTCGCAACGCGTACGATCGGCAGAAAGTGTATAGCTGACTCCCAATGCTTTCAGCGCGTTGAGCATATGGCGTACATCGTCGCTATCCAGCAAATTAGTCAATTCAGTGGTGCCATGCGCCAATGCAGCAAGCAGCAGCGCGCGGTTAGACACACTTTTTGAACCAGGAAGGTTAATCGTGCCGTCGACCAGTGCGATGGGTTGTAACGTCAGGGATTCCAGCATGGGGAAAATACTCTCAACTCAAACAGAATAAAAACCCCGCGAGCCAAGTCGCGGGGAGAATAACAACGAGCAACGATTAACCGTGGCGACGTTCGAAGTCGACCATGAAAGCAGTTAACGCTTTAACGCCTTCAAGTGGCATCGCATTGTAGATAGAGGCACGCATCCCACCCACAACACGGTGGCCTTTCAATGCATGCAAACCGGCAGCAAACGACTCTTCAAGGAAGACTTTATCCAGTGCACTATCAGCCAACTGGAACGGTACGTTCATACGTGAACGGTTGGCAGGCGCAACATCGTTACGATAGAAATCGCTTTTATCAATCACGCTGTATAACAGGCTGGCTTTCTCACGGTTGATTTTATCCATGACTTCCACACCGCCTTGTTCTTTCAGCCATTTAAAGACCAAACCTGACAGATACCAGGCAAAGGTAGGCGGAGTGTTGAACATGGATTCGTTTTCATTTAGCACGGTGTAGTCAAGAATTGACGGGCACGCTTTGTGCGCCTTGCCGAGCAAATCTTCACGCACGATAACCAGCGTTAAACCTGCCGGGCCGATGTTTTTCTGTGCGCCCGCGTAAATTACGCCAAAACGGCTAATGTCCAGCGAGTGCGACAAAATGGAGGATGAGAAGTCTGCAACCACAACTTTATCGCCAAAATCTGGCGTTTCGTGAGTGGCGATGCCATCGATGGTTTCATTCGGGCAGTAATGCAGGTAAGCACTATCTTCAGAAACCTGCCATTCGCTCATCGGCTTGAGTGCGCGCAAGCCGTCAACCGTCACTTTCGCATCAATAACATTTGGGGTGCAGTATTTATGCGCTTCTTTTACTGCACTGCTCGCCCAGTAACCACCATCCACATAATCAGCGGTCGTTTTGTCACCCAGCAAATTTAAAGGTACGCCAGCGAATTGACCGCGACCGCCGCCGTGACAGAACAAAACTTTGTAGTTCGAGGGGATTTGCAGCAGATCACGAAAATCTTTTTCAGCTTCAACAGCCACCTGAATAAACTCTTTACCACGGTGGCTTATCTCCATTACGGAGGTGCCTAAACCTTGCCAGTCGCAAAGCTCACTTTGCGCACGACGAAGCACATCAGCCGGTAGCATCGCCGGGCCGGAACTAAAATTGTATACCTGAGTCATTTCCCCTCACCACGCTTAGAGCAATAAGATTTTTCACGATATCGGTTTTATCATTCAGATGAAGAGGCTGCAATGGTTAATCAGGCAAGACCGAGTAATGTGCGCAAAATCACACAACAGAATCAACCAGTCGCTGCATGAAACACCCGATATATTCCCGTCAGGTCACTCTCGAGGCGGTACTGGCCTTTACCCAAACTTTATGAGTACACCGCGGGCAAGTGGATTCGTCGCCGGCCTTCAACGTAATGACTTCACTGCAATGGATACAGGCATAATCAGCATCTTCTGGCATTTTGATGAACCGTTCACAGCAGTGCTCGGGCAAAATAGGTAAACCCGGTCTGACGAGTTTATCAGGGAAGAAATAGACGCTTATTTGGCCATTGGTTTCCAGTATCGCCAGACGGACTTGCCCAAGGTGCTCGACGCCGAGCAAGCGAAGTTCCATAAAAAACTCAAATTCCGTCATGTTTTGCGACTTCATTTTTTCCCAGGAAAACTCCCCTTCCTCAATAATGACTGAAGGTTTGCCCTCAAACAGGTTTTCGAGTTTTTCGCTGTGACTCATCAGCCACATCACCAAACGATATAGCAGGCCTAACGTGACGAAAACAATCAGTACCGGTAGCATCGGTACGTCATGATAAAACGCCACATCCCCCGCCGCCGAGCCAAGGGTTAAGATTATCAACACTTCAAACAAAGACATCTGCCGAACGCCACGCCGTCCCGTTATCTTTAAAAACAGAAACACCAATATAAAGGTGTAGAGGCTGCGAAAAGCGACTTCCCAAAGGAAATCGAGTGGGACATCGTTTAAAGCCATTCGCTGGAGATCAAAGGTCTTCATTTTTACCGCCATAACAGTAGGTTACTGACAGTAAGCATAGCCTGTTATGCTATTGCCGCCTGCTTGCTGCTGACAATGGCGTCAGTCTGCTAAAACCCGTATCATTGCGCGCTTTGCGTACGACAAAAGTGAAACCTCATGACTCAAACCTTTATTCCTGGCAAAGATGCCGCACTGGAAGATTCCATCGCTCGCTTCCAGACCAAGCTCGCCGACCTTGGCTTTAATATTGAAGAAGCCTCCTGGTTAAACCCGGTCCCTAACGTCTGGTCGGTTCATATCCGTGATAAAGACAGCGCGTTGTGCTTTACCAATGGTAAAGGTGCAACTAAAAAAGCTGCGTTAGCTTCCGCTCTGGGTGAATATTTCGAACGTCTGTCGACAAACTATTTCTTCGCTGATTTCTGGTTGGGCAAGACCATCGCCAATGGCCCGTTTGTGCATTATCCAAACGAGAAATGGTTCCCAATTCCAGAAAACGAACAGTTACCAGAAGGTATTCTCGACGATCGCTTGCGCGCGTTTTACGATCCTGAAAATGAAGTCACCGCGGGTATGCTTATCGATCTGCAGTCAGGTAATGAAGATCGTGGTATCTGCGCCCTGCCATTTACCCGTCAGTCCGATCAAGAAACCGTCTATATTCCGATGAACATTATCGGCAACCTGTACGTTTCAAACGGAATGTCAGCCGGGAATACCGCAAACGAAGCTCGCGTACAGGGGCTGTCGGAAGTCTTCGAGCGCCACATTAAGAATCGCATTATTGCTGAAAGCATCAGCCTGCCAGAAATTCCACAAGAAGTGCTGGCTCGCTATCCTGGCGTGGTGGAGTCAATTGCGACACTGGAAGCTGAAGGCTTCCCTATCTTCGCTTATGACGGTTCATTAGGCGGCAAGTATCCTGTTATTTGCGTGGTGCTGTTCAACCCATCCAATGGCACTTGCTTTGCCTCATTCGGCGCACATCCAGACTTTGGCGTGGCACTGGAGCGTACCGTTACAGAACTGCTTCAGGGTCGTGGCCTGAAGGATCTTGACGTGTTCACCCCACCAACGTTTGACGACGAAGAAGTTGCTGAACATGCCAACCTGGAAACTCACTTTATCGATTCCAGCGGTCTGATCTCCTGGGATATGTTCAAGCAAGATGCTGACTACCCATTTGTTGACTGGAACTTCTCTGGAACCACTGAAGAAGAATTTGCCACGTTGATGGCGATTTTCAACGCAGAAGATCAAGAAGTTTACATCGCCGACTACCAGCATTTAGACGTTTACGCTTGCCGTATCATCGTGCCTGGTATGTCCGATATTTACCCTGCAGAAGATCTGCTGCTGGCTAACAATAATATGGGCTATCACCTGCGTGACACTATTCTGGCGCTGCCTGGAAGTGAGTGGGAGAAGCAAGATTATCTGGATCTCATCTCTCAGTTAGATGAAGAAGGTCATGATGATTTTACCCGTGTACGTGAGTTGTTGGGCCTGGCAACAGGTAAAGACAATGGCTGGTATACCTTACGTATCGGTGAATTGAAAGCGATGCTGGCACTGGCCGGCGGTGACACTGAACAGGCGCTTATCTGGACAGAGTGGACGATGGAGTTCAACGCGTCTATTTTCAGCGCTGAACGTGCTAACTACTATCGTTGCCTGCAAACGTTATTGCTGCTTGCAATGGAAGAAGATCGCCAGCCGTTGCAGTATCTGAATGCCTTCATTCGTATGTATGGCGCAGAAACGGTGGAAGCAGCCAGTGCTGCATTGAGTGGTGAAGCACCATTCTATGGTCTGCAAGCCGTCGACAGCGATTTGAAAGCCTTCCCAGCCCACCAGGCGTTGTTAGCAGCATATGAAAAACTGCAACGCGCAAAAGCGACTTTCTGGAAATAAAGTCACAAATTAAAACTCAAGCTGCGTAAACCTTAAGGTTTACGCTATATTACGGGGCAATTTTTTATTGCTCCGTGTTTTTATTGGCCGCGTAATAATTTCACTTGTGACTCAATGGTTAAATATTGGTGAAATATTATTATTTTAAGCTACAAGTAATGTTGCGAAATTACTGAAATACTCCATTCTAATTAACCTGACACAGGAGCTTAAAGGCTAAATATCAAATTACATTATAAATTTTAAACTTTATTTTTATCATTAAAATCAACAATTTAAACTGAAAAACAGATAATCACCTGCTTTTTTCAGGCCTATAAGCTTGGCGAGATATGATCCATATCAAATTTTACTCTATAATGCTTTGTTAGTATCTCGTCGCCGAATTAAATAAGAGAGAGTTAGTGTGAAAGCTGACAACCCTTTTGATCTATTGCTCCCAGCCGCTATGGCTAAAGTCGCCGAAGATGTTGGCGTCTATAAAGCAACTAAACACCCGCTGACCACGTTTTATTTAGCGATTACAGCGGGCATGTTCATCTCGATTGCCTTTGTCTTTTACATCACTGCCACAACCGGCACTGCAACTATCCCGTTTGGGATTGCAAAGCTGATTGGCGGTACTTGCTTCTCCCTGGGGCTTATCCTGTGCGTCATCTGCGGCGCCGACCTGTTCACCTCTACGGTGTTAATTGTGGTCGCTAAAGCCAGTGGACGTATCACATGGGGTCAACTCGCGAAGAACTGGATTAACGTTTATATCGGTAACCTGTTTGGCGCGTTGATGTTCGTCGCATTGATTTGGTTGTCAGGTATGTATATGACTGCCAACGGTGCGTGGGGTCTGAATGTGTTACAAACCGCAGACCACAAAATGCATCACACTTTTGTTGAAGCTGTGTGCCTCGGTATTTTAGCTAACCTGATGGTCTGTCTGGCTGTCTGGATGAGCTACTCTGGCCGCACTTTGATGGACAAGATGTTTGCTATGATTCTCCCGGTCGCCATGTTTGTTGCTTGTGGTTTTGAGCACAGTATCGCAAACATGTTCATGATCCCTTTAGGTATCGTAGTACGCAACTTTGCAAGCCCGGAATTCTGGACCGCAGTAGGGTCGTCTCCGGACAATTTCTCTCACTTGACCGTGTTGAACTTCATCACCGACAACCTGATCCCAGTCACTATCGGGAACATTATCGGCGGCGGTTTACTGGTTGGGTTGACGTACTGGGTAATTTATCTGCGCGGTGGTGATAAGCACTAAGTGCTCACCAACGTGTAGGGAATAAGAAATCCACATTAGAAGGTAGGTGTTAAATGTCCGAGCTTAATGAGAAGTTAGCCACAGCCTGGGAAGGTTTTGCCAAAGGTGAATGGCAGAATGAAGTCAACGTGCGTGACTTTATTCAGAAAAACTACACCCCTTACGAGGGTGACGAATCCTTCCTGGCAGGTGCTACTGAAGCAACTACCACGCTGTGGGACAACGTCATGGAAGGTGTTAAACAGGAAAACCGCACTCACGCGCCTGTTGATTTCGACACTGACCTCGCTTCCACCATCACCTCTCATGATGCTGGTTACATCAACAAGTCCCTCGAAACTATCGTCGGCCTGCAAACTGATGCTCCACTGAAACGTGCCATTATTCCGTTTGGTGGCATCAAAATGGTTGAAGGTTCTTGCAAAGTATACGGTCGTGAACTTGACCCAATGCTGAAGAAGATCTTCACCGAATACCGCAAAACCCACAACCAGGGTGTGTTTGACGTTTATACCAAAGACATCCTGAACTGCCGTAAATCAGGCGTAATCACCGGTCTGCCGGATGCTTATGGCCGTGGTCGTATCATCGGTGACTACCGTCGTGTTGCGCTGTACGGCATCGACTTCCTGATGAAAGACAAATTCGCTCAGTTCAATTCTCTGCAATCCAAACTGGAAAACGGCGAAGACCTGGAAGCGACAATTCGTCTGCGTGAAGAAATCTCTGAGCAACACCGTGCTCTGGGTCAGATCAAAGAAATGGCTGCTAAATATGGCTGCGATATCTCTGGTCCTGCTAAAAACGCTCAAGAAGCTATTCAGTGGACTTACTTCGGCTACCTGGCTGCGGTTAAATCTCAGAACGGCGCTGCAATGTCCTTCGGTCGTGTATCCACCTTCCTGGATGCATACATCGAACGTGACCTGAAAGCAGGCAAAATCACTGAAGTTGAAGCACAGGAAATGATTGACCACCTGGTCATGAAACTGCGTATGGTTCGCTTCCTGCGTACCCCTGAGTATGATGAGCTGTTCTCTGGTGACCCAATCTGGGCAACAGAATCTATCGCCGGTATGGGCGTAGATGGCCGTACTCTGGTTACCAAATCTAGCTTCCGCTTCCTGAACACCCTGTACACCATGGGTCCTTCTCCGGAGCCGAACATCACAATTCTGTGGTCTGAAAAACTGCCACTGAACTTCAAGAAGTTCGCTGCTAAAGTCTCCATCGATACCTCTTCTCTGCAATACGAGAACGATGATCTGATGCGTCCTGACTTCAACAACGATGACTACGCAATTGCTTGCTGCGTAAGCCCAATGATCGTTGGTAAACAAATGCAGTTCTTCGGTGCTCGTGCAAACCTTGCGAAAACCATGCTGTATGCAATCAACGGCGGCGTTGATGAAAAACTGAAACTGCAGATCGGTCCTAAAGAAGCACCAATCATGGCTGATGTTCTGGACTACGATAACGTCCTGGATCGCCTTGATCACTTCATGGACTGGTTGGCTAAACAGTACGTCACCGCGCTGAACATCATTCACTACATGCATGATAAATACAGCTACGAAGCGTCTCTGATGGCTCTGCATGACCGTGACGTTGTTCGTACCATGGCTTGTGGTATCGCAGGTCTGTCTGTTGCAGCTGACTCCCTGTCTGCAATCAAGTACGCGAAAGTTAAACCAATTCGTGACGAAGATGGTCTGGCTGTAGACTTCGAAATCGAAGGCGAATACCCACAGTTCGGTAACAACGATTCTCGCGTAGATGACATCGCTGTTGACCTGGTAGAACGTTTCATGAAGAAAATTCAGAAACTGACTACTTACCGTAACGCTATCCCGACTCAGTCTGTTCTGACCATCACCTCTAACGTGGTTTATGGTAAGAAAACCGGTAACACCCCAGACGGTCGTCGTGCTGGCGCTCCATTCGGTCCAGGTGCTAACCCAATGCACGGTCGTGACCAGAAAGGTGCTGTTGCCTCTCTGACTTCCGTTGCTAAACTGCCGTTTGCTTACGCTAAAGATGGTATTTCTTATACCTTCTCTATCGTTCCTAACGCACTGGGTAAAGACGACGAAGTTCGTAAGACTAACCTCGCGGGTCTGATGGATGGTTACTTCCACCACGAAGCGTCCATCGAAGGTGGTCAACACCTGAACGTGAACGTAATGAACCGTGAAATGCTGCTGGATGCGATGGAACACCCTGAGAAATATCCTCAGCTGACCATTCGTGTTTCTGGTTACGCTGTACGTTTTAACTCCCTGACTAAAGAACAACAGCAGGACGTTATTACCCGTACCTTCACTCAAACCATGTAATTCACGGTTTGTCTGAAAAGGCGTAGAATAAAGGCTCCACTCCGGTGGGGCCTTTTCTTATGTATGAACCGGTTTTTCAAGATAACTGCTACGGTTAAGTTATCCTGCAAAATTGATTCGACGCGGCAATCTATACACAGACCGCGCTCAACCTGGTTCTTGCGTTAAAAGCATGGACCAATACTGGAGAGAACACCGCAATGTCAGTAATTGGCCGAATTCATTCCTTTGAATCCTGCGGTACCGTGGATGGTCCCGGTATTCGTTTTATCACCTTTTTCCAGGGCTGCCTGATGCGCTGCCTGTATTGCCACAACCGTGATACATGGGACACACACGGCGGTAAAGAGATTACTGTTGAAGAGCTGATGAAGGAAGTAGTGACCTATCGCCACTTTATGAACGCTTCTGGCGGTGGTGTCACGGCTTCAGGTGGCGAAGCTATTCTGCAAGCAGAATTTGTACGTGACTGGTTCCGCGCCTGCCGCAAAGAAGGCATTCATACGTGTCTCGATACCAACGGTTTTGTCCGCCGCTACGATCCAGTGATTGATGAGTTACTGGAAGTGACCGATTTGGTCATGCTGGATTTGAAACAAATGAATGACGAGATTCACCAGAATCTGGTCGGCGTGTCGAATCATCGTACACTTGAGTTTGCACGCTACCTTTCTGATAAAAATATCAACGTCTGGATTCGATACGTCGTCGTTCCTGGCTGGTCAGACGATGATGATTCTGCGCATCGTCTCGGCGAGTTCACGCGTGATATGGGCAACGTAGAAAAAATTGAATTGTTGCCGTACCACGAGTTGGGCAAGCACAAATGGGTAGCAATGGGCGAAGAGTACAAACTTGATGGTGTGCATCCGCCGAAGAAAGAGACTATGGAACGCGTAAAAGGCATTCTGGAACAATATGGTCACAAAGTGATGTACTAAAAAAAGCCCCTCCAAGAGGGGCTTTTTATTTATCAGGCATGAGCGACGGGTGTGGTGTGGTGCCCTGCTTTGCGAAGGAGCATCAGTAAATAAACAAATGCCACACCGGCAATCATGACAAACAATAAGCTGTCTGAGAAACTTTGCATCAACATCGATGTAAACGTAGGCCCGAGCAGGCTGCCTACGGTGTAGCTGAGCAGCAGTGCCTGGTTCATCGCGACCAATTGGTGATGTTCAACTTTCTCGCAGGCCCACGCCATCGCCACCGGGTAGAGTGTAAAACCAGCAGCACCCAGAACAAATAAAGTCGGCCCCATGGCTGCGTGGCTCAGCATGGCCATACAACCCAGAATCACAATAAACACCTGAACACGTAGCACTAAGAGGCGGCCAAATCTATCGGCCAGACGGCCAACCGGCCACTGCCCAACAATTCCCGCACTGACCATCACCGCCATCCAGAATCCAATTCCGGCATCACTGACACCCTGATGGTTTAAATACAGTGGCATTAATCCATACAGGGAACCGAGAACAATCCCTGAAATTATGCAACCGTTCACTCCCAGGCGCGCATGCCGCAGACGCAGCATAGGCCATACTTGTGTCGCCTCCTGGTTTTCACTGCGATCGTTCACAATACGAGTGAACAGCAATGGGAGAATGGCGGTCAAAGTTAATGCGGTGGCCCAAGGCAAAACACTGGCTAAATCCGTCGGCATTTTGCTAATCATCAATTGGCCAAGTACTGTGCCAACGTAATAAACCATCATGTATGCTGCCAGCAGTCGCCCACGATTCCGCGACGTACCACTGCACATCAGTGCGCTCTCGACGACCACCCAGATCATCGCGCAACCAATACCCGCGATGAATCGCCACATCATCCAGCTCCAGAACCCGGTCATTAATCCCAGTCCTGCGCAGCCCGCCGCGAAGATCAACGATGCAAGATAGTAACTACGGTTGAACCCCTGGCGCTTAATCAGCCACCCGGTCATCAGTGTCCCCACCAGATTTCCAGTAAAGTACGAAGATCCCACCATCCCGACTTGCCAGGTTGGAAGATTTTCGTGAGCTAACCAAAGTGGAACCAGCGTGTTTAGCACCGCAATCGCCAGGGTCAACAGCATCAGACCGCAGAGCAAAAGCATTACTGGCTTTGTATAGGTGGACATGTAAAAAACCGAGAGGAAGAGAATAAATTTGTGCGCATCATGCCACTGGAAAAATGATTGTCAATCCAGCGCTGACGGGGCCTGCCACAATTTATCGGGTGTCGATTTGAAAAACTAATCTAACGGGTAATCGGAACACGTGACGTCGATGCTATCTCTCTGTTTTTGATGAGATCAGAGATTGCGAACCGAAGCGGAATGGATGAAATATTTCATGGAGAATTGGATGATATTTTCTTATGCGAAGCTAAAAAATGCGCCCGAAGGCGCATTTCATTTTGATGGTTTGTTAGCTAGCAATCGCCATGCCGACGGTCATATGCAGGCCGTAGAACACACCACGCCCAATCAGTTCACCAGCAATAACCAACACAAAAGCCAGGGCCAGCACTGCTGGACTCGCCTGTCTACCTCTGAGCTGTGGAACAATCCAACACACTAGAGCGGCAGCCAACGCCAGCAGTCGCCACGACATTAATGCGCCATATTGCGGCACCAATGCTGACGCCTGCGCAATAGAGCTTTGAATCGTTGCTAACTCCATGCCTTGCAGCATGACAACTATGCAACTTACCAGCACCGCCAGCAGCGAAATTGCTGGAAGAATACGCATCCCCCAGCCCGTTACGCCCGCAATACGCAGCAATAAATAACCAAGAAGCGGGCCACCAATAAACATCGTCAGGAAGAAAGTGAGCGGTGTATAAACGCTATACCACGTTGGCACGGTATCAATCAGGTAAACCTTGCACATCATCCAGACGAAAAATACGCCCAGAATCATGGTCAGCACCATCCAGATCTTTCCCAACGCCTGAGGCATTTTGCCCAGAACGGTAACCAGCCACCAGAAACCGCCGACAGCGAAGAATACCGAACCACTGGCAATTTCATTACTCAACGCTGAATCACCAATGCGATTGAGTGAGTTGAACGCGCGCAGCGGGGAGCCTAAGTGCAAAACTGAGGCCATAAAGCCAATGCCCATGAGTACCCACAGTACAATCATTGCCCAATGGACTCTTTTTTGCTGTGCGCGTTCTGAAATGCCCGTCATTAATGCCAGTGCCATGACGATAAAACCACCCGCGACACACTGCCCCAAAACTGTAAAGACCATTAACGGCCATTCATGCCATCCGTTTCCCATCTCACACCTCCTTTGGGTTTGCCAGATAGCCGGTTTTATCCCCACAAGGACGGCTGTTGGCGTTGGGTTTAATGACAATATTTGGCTTCGTGAAATGTGCTGATGGTAGAGGAGCAATCGCTGCTTGCTCGCCATACTTTTCACGCAGTTCCGCTATTGGCGCCATATCCAGAGCACGCAATGGGCAAGATTCCACACAAATTGGTTTCTTACCTTCTGCAATGCGCGAATAACAGCCATCACATTTCGTCATGTGTCCTTTTTCTGCGTTGTACTGTGGTGCACCATATGGGCAAGCCATATGGCAATAGCGGCAGCCGATGCACACGTCTTCGTTTACCACCACAAAACCGTCTTCACGTTTATGCATCGCACCGCTTGGGCAAACCTTGGTACAGGCAGGGTCTTCACAATGGTTACAAGCAATCGACAAGTAGTAGGCAAACACATTTTGCTGCCAGACGCCGTTGTCTTCTTGCCAGTCACCGCCAGCATATTCATAGATGCGGCGGAAGCTGACATCCGGCCCTAAGTTTTTGTAGTCTTTACAAGCCAGCTCGCAGGTCTTACACCCTGTGCAGCGGCTGGAATCGATATAAAATCCGTATTGAGTTGTCATCAGCTATTCCTTACGCCTTCTCGACCTGGACGAGGTTACTGTGGGATGGGTTACCTTTCGCCAGAGGCGACGGACGTTGGGTGGTTAACACGTTAATGCAGCCAGCGTGATCCACTTTGTTGGCATCCGGGCTGTACCATGCCCCTTCCCCCATCGCGACAACACCAGGAATAATGCGCGGCGTGACTTTAGCGTTGATATTGACTTCGCCACGTCCGTTGAAAACGCGCACTATATCGCCGTTATTAATCCCACGATGCTGTGCATCGATTGGGTTGATCCACATTTCCTGACGACAAGCAGCCTTAAGTACTTCCACGTTGCCGTAAGTTGAGTGCGTACGCGCTTTGTAATGGAAACCGGTCATCTGCAATGGCCATTTCTCTGCGAGCGGATCGCCATAGTTTTCAAAGCCGGCGCTGTATACCGGCAGAGGATCGATAACATCCCCTTCGTTGAGTTGCCACGTCGCGGCAATCTCTGCCAATTGCTCAGAATAGATTTCAATTTTCCCGGACGGCGTCGTCAGCGGGTTAGCCGCGGGATCTTCACGGAAGGCTTTATACGCCACGTGATGCCCTTCTGGATCGCGCTGCTTGAAGATGCCTTGCTTGCGGAACTCATCGAAGCTTGGTAATTCTGGAATCGCTTCCTGAGATTGTTGATACAAGTGACGCATCCAGCCTTCTTGTGTGCGGCCTTCAGTAAACTTATCCTCAACGCCCATACGTTTTGCCAGTTCACTGGTCATCTCATAGATAGTTTTGCATTCGAAGCGCGGTTTGATCGCCTGATCGGCAAAAATTACATACGACATGTTGCCGCACGACGCATCGAGACAGAAGTCCATCTGTTCAGAGGCGGTGCAATCTGGCAGCAGAATATCTGCGTATTTAGCGGAAGACGTCATGTGGTTATCGATGACCACAATCATTTCGCATTTCTTGTCGTCTTGCAGAATATCGTGGGTACGATTAATTTCTGAATGCTGGTTAATCAGACAGTTACTGGCGTAGTTCCAGACCATTTTGATCGGTACATCAAGTTTATCTTTGCCACGCACACCATCACGAGTTGCCGTCATTTCCGGGCCACGCTCGATGGCATCAGTCCACAGGAACATAGAAATGCTGGTCTGTACTGGGTTTTCTAGCGTCGGCATACGAACGAACGGTAAATCGTAAGAGCCTTCGCGTGCGCCGCTGTTACCGCCGTGAATACCCACGTTACCCGTCAGGATCGACAGCATCGCGATCGCGCGAGAAACCAACTCACCGTTTGAGTGACGCTGCGGCCCCCAACCCTGGCTGATAAAGGCTGGTTTTGCTGTAGCGATTTCACGGGCCAGTTGTGTGATGCGTTCCGCAGGAATACTGGTGATTTTCGCTGCCCATTGCGGCGTTTTCGCCACGCCGTCCGCACCATTGCCAAGAATATAGGCTTTATAGTGACCGTTAGCAGGCGCAGTTTTTGGCAGCGTTTTTTCGTCGTAACCGACGCAATATTTGTCGAGGAAAGGCTGATCAACGAGGTTTTCTGTAATCATGACCCACGCTAATGCAGAGATAAGTGCGGTGTCAGTCCCAGGACGAATCGGAATCCATTCATCTTCACGCCCTGCCCCCGTATCGGTATAACGCGGGTCAATGATAATCATACGAGCGTTAGATTTTTCGCGCGCTTGCTCAAGGTAGTACGTCACCCCGCCGCCACTCATACGTGTTTCGCCAGGGTTATTGCCAAACAACACCACAAGCTTGCTATTTTCAATGTCTGAAGGGCTGTTACCATCCGCCCAACCACCGTAGGTGTAATTCAGGCCAGCGGCAATCTGAGCGGTTGAATAGTCACCATAGTGGTTCAGATAACCCCCGCAACAGTTCATGAGACGGGCGATCAATGTTGAACCCGGTGGCCAAGAACGAGTCATCGTGCCACCCAGTGTACCGGTGCCGTAGTTCAGATAGATTGCTTCGTTGCCATGCTCTTTGATGATGTCTTTCATGCTATTAGCGATGGTATCGAAGGCTTCGTCCCAGCTGATACGCTCAAACTTACCTTCGCCACGCGCACCAACACGCTTCATTGGATATTTCAGGCGATCGGCATTGTAGACACGGCGACGCATCGAACGACCACGTAAACAAGCACGAACCTGATGCAGTCCTTCGTAATCATCGTTACCGGTATTGTCTGTCTCAACGTATTTGATTTCACCGTCCACAACATGCATGCGCAGTGGGCAACGGCTACCACAGTTGACGGTACAGGCACTCCAGATAACTTTTTCGGGTGTGTTGACAGCTTCAGTCACGTTTTGCGCTAGAGCCAGGCGGCTAAAGGGAAGTGTTAATGCACCACTCGCAGCAGCAAGCCCACCAATAGCCGTGGTTTTCACCAGCTTACGGCGGCTCACTTGGGCGGTCAGAACCGCATTAGAAGTTTTCTCTTTCATAGGACCCACTTGTTTCGTGCTCACATTTAAACAAGCCGGCAATGGTTATTCAGGTAGTTACGGCCTGCGTTTCCGTTGCTCAGCCAAAAAGAGAAAGGAGTGTCATAATCTTTGCCAGTATCACGACTGACGACCCGGTTAAGTCATTTAACCTCTGGCCACCAAATGATAAGAATACTGAATGAGTTGTTGTAGTAATCATCACTCGCTTTCTGGAGCTGATAATACTCATTTGGGGGTATTTGGTATTGTTTGGTGTCAATAAAGTCAGATTGACTCTGGGAATGAGAATATTTACGGCAAAAAAAAGCGCCCGTAGGCGCTTTATAGAATTAAATCGAACTAACACATTAGCCGATGTACTCAAGCCCTTTCATGTAAGGACGCAATACTTCAGGCACTTCGATACGACCGTCTGCTTGTTGGTAGTTTTCCAGCACCGCAACCAGAGTACGGCCTACAGCCAAACCAGAACCGTTGAGTGTATGTACCAGACGGGTTTTCTTATCTGATTTACTGCGGCAACGAGCTTGCATACGACGAGCCTGGAAATCCCCACAGTTAGAGCAAGAGGAGATTTCACGGTAAGTGTCCTGCGCTGGCAGCCACACTTCCAGATCGTAAGTTTTTACCGCACCAAAACCCATATCACCGGAACACAGCAGTACTTTACGGTACGGCAGATTCAGCAATTGCAGTACTTTCTCAGCATGGCCAGTCAATTCTTCCAGAGCATCCATGGAATTCTCAGGAGCGACTATCTGAACCATTTCGACTTTATCAAACTGGTGCATACGAATCAGACCACGGGTATCACGGCCATAAGAACCCGCTTCAGAACGGAAGCATGGGGTATGAGCCGTCATTTTCAGTGGCAGAGATTCATCATCCAGGATTTCGTCACGCACCAGGTTGGTCAACGGAACTTCAGCGGTAGGGATCAACGCATAGTTGCTGGCACCGGCTTCTTCTTCCAGTGGGCGCGTATGGAACAGATCCCCTGCAAATTTAGGCAACTGCCCTGTACCGTACAACGTGTCGTGGTTCACCAGATACGGAACATAGTTTTCAATGTAACCATGTTGTTCGGTGTGCAGATCAAGCATGAACTGGCTCAGAGCACGATGCATACGAGCGATTTGCCCTTGCATCACAACAAAGCGAGAACCGGTCAGTTTAACTGCGGAGGCAAAATCCAGGCCTTTAGCCATTTCGCCCAGCGTCACGTGGTCACGCACTTCAAAATCGAATTTACGCGGCTCACCCCAACGGCTGACTTCAACGTTTTCGCTGTCGTCTTTACCCATCGGTACGCAATCGTCCGGAATGTTCGGCAGGGTCAGCGAGATGTCGCGGATTTCTGCCAGCAGGGCGTCAAGCTCGGTTTTCGCTGCATCCAGGTCTTCGCCCAGCTGGTTAACCTGCAGACGCAGTGGCTCGATGTCTTCCCCGCGCGCTTTCGCCTGGCCTATGGATTTCGATCGCGAGTTACGTTCAGCCTGCAGATTTTCAGTTTTGACCTGCAATACTTTACGACGCTCTTCTAAAGAGCGCAGCGTTTCTACATCCAGCTTAAAGCCTCGGCGTGCCAGTTTTTCAGCGACTGCGTCTGGCTCTGTACGCAGCAGATTGGGATCGAGCATGCTTATCCTGTGCTTATCGAATTAATGGAGGGGATACGGTCACAGCCTGCAACCGCATTGATATTCTTGCTAACCTTACCGCAACGTCTGCATTAGCGGTAGCGTTTTGTCGGGCTATTTTGATCCTGTTCAGCAAGCCAGGCGAGCTTTTCACCAATCTTGCCCTCAAGACCTCTGTTTGTGGGTTGATAATAGCGTGTTTGTGCCATTTCCTGCGGGAAGTAGACCTCACCGGATGCGTAAGCGTTGGGTTCATCATGAGCATAGCGATACTCCTGACCATACCCCATTTCTTTCATCAGCTTAGTTGGCGCATTGCGTAAATGGACGGGAACATCGTAATCGGGGCGCTCGCGGGCATCGGCCATTGCCGCTTTAAAAGCCGTATAGACCGCATTACTTTTTGGAGCACACGCAAGATAAACGATAGCCTGAGCAATCGCGCGCTCACCTTCCGCAGGGCCCACGCGCGTAAAACAATCCCACGCCGCAAGAGCGACCTGCATACCACGCGGATCGGCATTTCCCACATCTTCGGATGCAATAGCCAGCAAACGGCGGGCAACATACAACGGATCACCACCAGCCGTGATAATGCGTGCATACCAATACAGTGCAGCATCAGGGGATGAGCCACGCACCGATTTATGCAATGCTGATATCAAATCGTAGAAACGGTCGCCTTTATTATCAAAGCGCGCGCTGCGTTCACCTGCAATTTCTGTCAGCAAAGCAATATGCAACTCGCGATGACCACTGGTATTGGTTTCGGCCATATCAGCCATCATTTCCAGCGTATTCAGAGCACGACGGGCATCGCCATTAACCAGTTCCGCTATCGCACGGCGAGTCTCGTTTGGCAGGACAATATTCTGCCCGCCATAACCACGTGCAGCATCACTCATCGCCTGGTCGAGGACTTTTTCGATATCTTCCGTGGTAAGCGATTTGAGCAAGTAAACGCGTGCGCGTGATAGCAGCGCCGAGTTTAGCTCGAAAGAGGGATTTTCGGTGGTGGCACCGATAAACGTAATGGTGCCGTCTTCAATATGAGGTAAAAAAGCGTCTTGTTGGCTTTTGTTGAAACGATGGACTTCATCGACAAACAGAATAGTGCGACGCCCTGCGTTGCGATTCTGACGTGCGCGCTCTATGGCTTCGCGGATCTCTTTGACACCGGAAGTTACCGCTGAGATACGTTCAACATCCGCGTCAGCATAGTGCGCAATCACTTCCGCCAGCGTGGTTTTACCCGTCCCCGGAGGCCCCCATAAAATCATCGAATGGAGATGTCCCGCTTCGATAGCCTTAGGAAGCGGTTTGCCTGGGGCGAGCAGATGTTGTTGACCGATATACTGCGCGAGGTTCTCCGGCCGCATACGCGCGGCCAGAGGCTGGAAGGTATTCTCAGAAAAATCGAGCGACAGATTGCTCACTCATACCTCTACTTACGTTGATCGTCCACCGTCACGCCTTTAGGCGGGGTAAACGTAAACTTGCTCATGTCCACAGCACCATTTTGCTGGGTTTTCAGCGCATAGCTGCTGCGTTGATCGTCTTGCTCGATGGCACTGAACTGATGAATAGTCCCGTCGCGCCCAACATTAATGGTGAACTGTTTAAGGTTACCTGCGCTGGTTTTTGGCGTCAGTATGAAGTCATCACCGCTTTGTTTGATGTTGTACTGCTGCCAGTCGCTGCTTTGGTTACGCGCAATCAACATAAACGGCGTATTGCCAGTCGCATCTTTCAACCATGTTGCGCTAACTTGTTCAACAAACGGGTTATAGAACCACAGCGTTTTACCATCAGAAACCAGAATACTTTCATCAGGCTGAGTCATATGCCAGTTAAACAGGTTAGGACGCTTAACCCACAAATCACCCTGACCTTCTTGCACAGCGGCACCACTACCGTCCGTCACTTTCTGGGTAAAGCTGGCGTGGAAGCTGCTGACTTTATCTAAACGGTCTTTCAAGTCACCAGCGGCATCAGCCCAGGCAGCGGTTGCGGTCAAAGCAGTCAACAAAGCACAAGTAATAGCGATTTTTTTCATTATGATCCCTTAAAATTCATGCGCCACAAAGCGACTGCGCTGTGGCATTTCTGTTGCCCACTTTAGTCGAGTGCTATTCATGAGCAACAGAAGAAAAAGCTGATTTTCCGGTAATTTACCCTTCTTTGCACAAGAGCCGCAACAGCGACTCTTGCACACAAGGTTACTCGAATGGCGGTGGAGCCAGCACTTCGCGGTTACCATTATGCCCTTGCGGGCTCACGATCCCCTGCGCTTCCATTTGTTCAACAATTCGAGCGGCTCGGTTGTAGCCGATACGGAACTGGCGCTGAACACCGGAAATAGAGGCTTTACGTTTTTCGACCACAAAAGCAACGGCCTGATCAAATAACGGATCAAGTTCTTCATCTCCGTCAAGACCACCACCAGCCCCTCCTTCACTCTCGTTATCCGAGGTAATTCCGGTGATATATTGTGGGCGACCACGCGCTTTCCAGTCCTGAACCACAGCATGGACTTCCTGGTCACGGACAAACGCACCGTGAACACGCACAGGCAGCGTCGAGTTTGGCCCGGAATAAAGCATGTCCCCCATCCCCAGCAGTGACTCAGCGCCACCCTGATCAAGAATGGTGCGGGAGTCGATTTTACTCGATACGGTAAACGCAACGCGCGTCGGGATGTTGGCCTTAATCAGGCCGGTAATCACATCAACTGATGGGCGCTGAGTGGCCAGTACAAGGTGAATACCCGCAGCACGCGCTTTTTGCGCCAGACGCGCAATCAACTCTTCCACTTTCTTGCCAACCGTCATCATCAGGTCAGCAAACTCGTCCACCAATACAACGATATACGGCAATTTCTCAAGCATTGGATGAGAGACTTCCATGCTGTCACCCGGTTTCCAGAATGGATCTGGAATTGGACGCCCCATGCGCTCTGCTTCCAGCACACGTTCGTTGTAGCCCGCCAGATTTCGCACGCCTAACGCTGACATCAGTTTGTAGCGACGTTCCATTTCGTTAACGCTCCAACGCAAGGCGTTTGCGGCGTCTTTCATATCTGTAACGACTTCGGTCAACAGATGCGGAATACCTTCGTACACTGACAGCTCAAGCATTTTCGGGTCGATCATGATAAAGCGGACTTCTTCCGGTGTCGCTTTATACAGCATGCTGAGGATCATGGCGTTGACACCAACCGACTTACCGGAGCCCGTTGTACCGGCAACCAGCAAGTGCGGCATTTTCGCCAGATCGGCAATCACCGGCTCACCACCGATATCTTTACCCAGCACCACCGTTAACGGTGAAGCACTGTCACGGAACTTGGCGCAATCCAGCACTTCACGGAGGTATACGGTCTGACGTTTTTTGTTCGGCAATTCCAGACCAACATAGGGTTTACCCGGAATAACCTCGACCACACGCACCGCTACCGTCGACAAAGAACGCGCAAGGTCACGAGACAAGTTGGAGATACGCGCGGCTTTCACGCCTGGCGCTAAGTCAAGCTCAAAGCGAGTGATGACGGGGCCAGGAGAGTAGTCTACAACGTCCGCTTTAATACGGTAATCCGCAAGGCGAGCCTCCACCAGACGCGCCATTTGCTCCAAAGCAAAGGTGTCCACGGGCTCAACTTCTGCTGGCGGAGACGTCAGCAAATCCAGCGACGGTAAAGGCGTGGTAGGACGCTGCAACGGACGATCATCACCATTTCGCATCAGGAATGGATGGATCAGGCTTTCCTGCATTTGCGGCGCTGTAACTGGTGTACTGGACTGTGGCGGCGTCCTTTGCGGCTGTGCAGTTTGCCAGCTTTGCTCAGGCTTAATCGGCGCGGGTTCTTCAACCGGGCTCGGCGTAAACAAGGGTTCGCCAGGCCCATCGTTAACGAGCGTTTTCATTGGCGAGAAATCAAAATCATCCAGCGAGAACGGCACATTATTTGGCTGTTGCTGATTAGATTGTGATCCCGACGCTGTGTAACGCTGCTGCTGTTGTGCCGCAAATTGGCGTGCTAATTCAGCCTGCTCAGCCTCATCTTCATCTTGCTGCGAAACGTCGTCTTCATACTCTTCGCCATAACGTTGCTGTTGTTGAGCAGCAAACTGACGAGCAAGCTCATGCTGCTGAACATCTTCGGCGTCGTCAGCATACTCATCTTCTATATCCGCACCATTCTGACGACGAGCTTCCTCTTCAGCCATACGCTGAGAAGGCAACTTAATCCCGTAGGAAGCAAGTTCACGGCGAGTCGGCACCCGCACACGATTTGGGCGTGGAAGCTGCGGGCCAATCCCCTCTTTGGTCTGAGGACGTGGCGCATCACTGGCAATACTAAACACGGGACTAAAGGCAGATGTTGCTGCCACGACTTTTGCCGCGTCTTTTACATCCTGTGGAATGCTAGCACCAGGTGCTGGCACCACGGATGTCGTATCGAATACACCTTGCGGCATTGATGGTGTTTCAATCCGCGGCGCGGAAGTCGACGCAGTCGTTTGAGTAAATGCAGGGCTTTGATCATAGCCATAGGGATCAGGTTTTGGCTCGTTAACCGGCTGATACCAGGCCGCTAGTTGCTCCCGTTCACGTGCACGTCGCTCTTCGACCTCTTCGAAATGGTAGATCGGTGGGCGAACTGCCGGTTTTACTTCTTCAACCGCTTCAGGCTGAGGTGTTGGCTCGACGGGAGCAGGCTCATAGTAAGCAGGTGCAGGCGGCGCTTGTTCAACGACCGGTTCTGACCAATGGTTTGTCACCTGCTGCGGGATGTATTGCTCAGCCTCACGCGGTGCGTGGAAACTTTCAGGCGCAGGCGCAATCACGGGGTCAGGCGTCACGGTGGTAGGCGCAGGTTCCCAGGCAATAGCAGGCGTATGTTCTACTTCTGGAGCAGGGGCTGTAACGGGAGGCACCGTTGCCATTGGCATAACCGGAGCGGCATAGTCTGGATTATTTGCCATCGCCGTGGCCGCTGTAGCGGCTACTGGTGCGACAATAGACTGCCCGTGTAAAAGCGGATCGTATTCTTCGCTTTCCGGCAAAGTGGCTTTATGACCAGAAAACAATACGTCATCTTCTGGTGGCGTCGCTTTGTTGTTTGAGAACAAAACGTCATCTTCGTCGTCATCCATACGCTTACCAGAAAACAGCGCTGAGTCTGTTTTACGTGCGTTGGGATTGGCAAATTTTTCGGAGATGCGCTGCTTACGGGCTAACGCGCCACGTAAAATGCGCGCACGACGAGACTCGCTTTTTTCTGCTTCTGGCGCGTGCTCTTCGTCATGTTTTTCATCTTCGTAGTCGTAATCATCATCCTGCCAGGTGTTATCACGACGAGTACGGTTGCTGGCAAAAGTGAGCACGCTCAAGGTCGCGCCACCAATTTTTTCAGCAATACTCACCCACGACCAGCCGGTAAACAGGGTCAAACCTGCTGCCCATACGCACAACAACGCGATTGTACCGCCGCTGCTGTTAAGCAGAGGCATCATGGCCGTGCTCAGCAGACTGCCGATAACGCCACCCGAGGCGAAATACCAGATGTCATCTGCGTTAATTGCCGCAAGTCCGCAAGCCGTCAGCACCATTGCCAGTACGCCAATAAGACGTAAAGAAACGGCGAAATAATCGACAAACTCTTCGCTATCCCGATTGCGGAACGTGAACCAACACGCACCGATAATAATCACCGGAATGGTGTAGGCCATTACGCCAAAGATGAAAAATAACGTGTCGGCCAACCACGCACCAGGCATCCCTCCCAAATTATGGATAGGTTCGTGCCATGCGGTTTGTGACCAACTGGGATCTGAAGGATTAAAACTAAGCAACGCCGCCATCAAATAGACGGCAAAAATGGCAACAAGAAGCAGTAACGCCTCTAATGCCCGACGCCCGCTGCTGAGTTTCCTCAATGTAACTTCTTTTTCTTCGGTGTATTCCTGGCTCAAGTAAGACTCTCCAGGTCCTTAATAAATATGGAGAGCAACAGTGCCGGGCATTCCCGGCACTGTTGCTGTATGAATTACCAGGAGTGTAACCAAAATACGCAGATTTTGCACCTGGCCCGTGTTAACGGGTCTTAATAACCAGACGATTACTCTGTTTGACCTCTTCCATGACCACATAGGTACGGGTATCGTTCACACCCGGCAGTCGTAACAAGGTTTCGCCCAGTAATTTGCGGTACGCTGACATATCCGGTACACGGGTTTTCAACAGATAGTCGAAATCACCGGATACCAAATGACACTCTTGAATTTCTTCAAGTTTTTGAACTGCAGCATTAAATTGCTCAAACACATCCGGGGCGCCACGATTCAGAGTAATCTCAACAAAAACCAGAAGTGATGCATCCAGATAATGCGGGTTCAGCAGAGCGGTGTAGCCCTGGATGAAACCCTGTCGTTCCAGACGACGCACGCGCTCGAGGCACGGAGTCGGTGAAAGCCCTACTCGCTTTGAAAGCTCGACGTTGGAAATACGCCCATCCTTCTGTAGTTCATTAAGGATGTTACGATCGATGCGGTCGAGATCTTTGCCAGGGCGCTTCTTGCTATCTACCATTATTATAGTCTCTCTGTGTTCCTTCCTTCACCTGCCATAACCCGGTCAACGTCAATGTTCCGGGTGTACGTGAGAAGACCGGTGCCCAATGGCTGCTAACGACATCACTTATGGCGTCTGTCCACGCCATGAGTAGATTTCAATAACCCGGTAAAATTGCATCAGGTATGCGCGATTATTTTACAATTCTCGCACCAAATGTTTTTCTTCCTCGAATGTTTTCGCAAATGCTTAGCGGATTGTCAAAGCAAAACATCTAAATTTAGTGGAACGTGCCAGATATCTGGGCTACTTGACGATTATTCATCACTTTAGCCGGGTGAGTATTTAGACTGTTTGGATGGATTTTTATGCGCTTTCGCCGTACTCACTACGGCTGATTGAACACAGCTATTGCACATATAGTTAACATATTCGCCAACAGGGCCCCTGTACCCTTTTTTTAACCCGCCAAATTCCCTACAATCCCTCGATTGTCTGCCAACGAACAATGAGGATCTCATGGGCACCGCTAAACACAGTAAATTGCTAATTCTTGGCTCCGGCCCTGCGGGCTACACCGCTGCAGTCTACGCGGCACGCGCCAACCTCAAGCCCGTTTTGATTACCGGGATGGAAAAAGGTGGCCAGTTGACCACTACGACCGAAGTTGAGAACTGGCCGGGTGATCCTAATGACCTGACTGGCCCTGCGTTAATGGAGCGCATGCACGAACACGCGACCAAGTTCGAAACAGAAATTCTGTTCGACCACATCTCGAAGGTTGATCTACAAAACCGTCCATTCCGTCTGACGGGCGACAGTGGCGAATACACTTGTGATGCGTTGATCATCGCGACCGGGGCTTCAGCACGTTATCTGGGTTTACCTTCTGAAGAAGCGTTTAAAGGCCGTGGCGTTTCTGCCTGTGCAACATGTGATGGTTTCTTCTATCGCAATCAAAAGGTCGCGGTCATTGGTGGCGGTAATACCGCAGTTGAAGAAGCGCTTTATCTGGCAAACATTGCCTCTGAAGTGCATTTGATTCACCGCCGCGACAGCTTCCGTGCCGAGAAAATTCTGATCAATCGTTTGATGGATAAAGTGAAGAACGGCAACATCGTGCTGCACACCAACCGTACTCTGGATGAAGTCACGGGCGATCAGATGGGTGTGAGTGGCCTACGTCTGCGCGATGTACACAATACTGACACCACTGAAGAGCTGGAAGTCGCAGGCCTGTTTGTGGCTATCGGCCACAGCCCAAATACCGGAATCTTCGCCGATCAGCTTGAGCTGGAAAATGGCTACATCAAAGTACAGTCCGGTATTCACGGTAATGCCACGCAAACCAGCATCCCTGGCGTATTTGCTGCTGGTGATGTGATGGACCATATCTATCGTCAGGCAATCACCTCTGCGGGCACTGGCTGCATGGCTGCACTTGATGCTGAGCGTTACCTGGATGGATTAGCCGAACAGAATAAGTAACTTCCTCATTCCTGAGCGGCAGTTTGAAGATACGTAAAGGCGACTGAATTGGTCGCCTTTCTTTTGCCTGCGTTGTAACATTGCCCGCAAATTTTGCCTGATAATTCATACCCAAAATAATTCAAGTTGCAGGAAGGCGGCAAATGAGTGAATCACCAGGAGATTACTCAAGTAAGTGACTGGTGTGAACGAGTGAAGCCTACGCGTCTGCAGCTTGAAGTATGAAGGGAATATCTACCTGCACTGGCAACCCATGAATAAAACCCGTCAACAAGAACTTAGCCGCTGGCTAAAACAACAAAGCATTATCTCCCGCCGCTGGTTAGGGCTTTCCCGTGTTTTGGGACTCGTCAGTGGGCTTTTAATTGTTGCTCAAGCCTGGCTGTTAGCCAGAATGTTGCAGCACATGATCATGGATAACATCCCCCGTGAGGCCCTGCTTTTACTTTTCGTTATCCTGATTCTGATTTTTGTCTTGCGCGCGTGGGTCGTGTGGCTACGTGAAAAAGTTGGTTTTTACGCGGGGTTGCACATTCGTCAGGAAATTCGCCGAAAAGTGCTCGATCGCGTGCATCAAGCGGGCCCCGCCTGGATTCAGGGAAAACCTGTCGGCAGTTGGGCAACTCTTGTGCTGGAACAAATCGAGGATATGCACGATTACTACGCTCGCTATCTACCGCAAATGTCGCTTGCGGTAATCGTACCCGTGCTAGTTCTCATCGCTATTTTCCCGTCTAACTGGGTTGCAGCCCTGATTTTGCTCTGCACCGCACCGCTGATCCCGCTGTTTATGGCGATGGTGGGAATGGGCGCGGCAGATGCTAACCGTCGTAACTTCCAGGCGCTTGCGCGTCTGAGCGGGCATTTCCTTGACCGTCTTCGTGGCATGGAAACATTGCGTTTGTTTAACCGTGGCGCTGCTGAAACGGAGAATATCCGTGCCGCTTCCCAGGATTTCCGCCAGCGCACGATGGAAGTACTTCGCCTTGCGTTCCTGTCCTCCGGCGTGCTGGAGTTCTTCGCCTCTTTATCCATCGCACTGGTCGCGGTTTACTTTGGTTTCTCGTATCTTGGCGAGTTAAACTTTGGCCACTACAGCACTGGCGTAACGCTTTTTGCCGGTTTCCTGGCCCTGATTCTGGCACCAGAATTTTTCCAACCTCTGCGCGATCTGGGCACCTTTTATCATGCAAAAGCGCAGGCTGTAGGTGCTGCCGATAGCCTGATGACATTCCTTGATTCGCCATTGCAGCAACGTACGCAAGGCACAGCAAAGTTCAACAATAACGAGCCAATCTGCATTGAAGCCCGTGATTTGGTCATTCTTTCAACCGAAGATAAAATTCTGGCGGGACCACTGAACTTCACCCTTTCAGCCGGAAAACGCGTAGTGCTGGTTGGGCAAAGCGGGGCAGGTAAAAGTTCGCTACTCAATGTGTTGTCTGGTTTTTTACCGTATCAAGGTCAGGTGCTGATCAACGGTGTTGAGCTTTCAGCGCTGGATTCGAAATGGTGGCGTGAGCAGTTGAGCTGGGTTGGGCAAAACCCGCAGCTCCCTGCCCCGACAATCCGCGAAAATGTGCTATTAGCCGCACCAGATGCCAGTGCTGATCAGTTGAATGCCGCGCTGGCCAAAGCCTCTGTCAATGAGTTCCTCCCGTTGTTACCACAAGGAGTTGATACACCGCTGGGCGAAGCCGCTGCACGTTTGTCTGTCGGCCAGGCACAACGGGTTGCCGTTGCACGTGCGTTGTTGGTGCCATGCGGATTGCTACTGCTGGACGAGCCCGCGGCAAGCCTGGACGCTCACAGTGAACAGCGTGTCATGGATGCGCTGAGCAGCGCGTCCCGTCAGCAAACGACATTAATGGTGACCCACCAGTTGGATTACATCAACGACTGGGACGAAGTTTGGGTAATGCGCGAAGGTCGTATCGTGCAACAAGGGGATTTCGCCACGCTTGCCGCACAGGAAGGCCCGTTTGCTACGTTACTGGCTCACCGCCAGGAGGAGATCTGATGCGTGCTTTACTCCCGTATTTAGCGCTTTATTGCCGTCATAAATGGCTACTGATGCTTGGCGTGGTGTTAGCGATTATCACCCTTCTGGCCAGCATTGGGCTGCTGACTTTATCTGGCTGGTTCCTCTCGGCTTCGGCGGTTGTCGGCGTTGCTGGCATTTATAGTTTCAACTATATGCTGCCCGCAGCAGGTGTACGTGGCGGGGCAATTACCCGTACTGCGGGACGTTATTTTGAGCGTCTGGTCAGCCACGATGCGACATTCCGTGTCCTTCAGCATCTACGTGTTTCCACATTTAGCAAACTGCTCCCCCTCTCCCCTGCCGGTCTGGCGCGTTTTCGCCAGGGTGAATTACTCAACCGCCTGGTTGCGGATGTCGATACTCTGGATCACCTTTATCTGCGCGTGATTTCACCGATGGTTGGCGCGTTTGTGGTGATTGTGGTGGTGACATTGGGTCTGAGCTGGCTGGATGTGCAATTGGCTCTCACACTCGGTGCCGTTTTACTGGCGACTTTAGTATTGCTCCCACCTATTTTTTATTACGCTGGAAAATCAACCGGCGAGGCGATTACTGTTCAACGTGGGCAATATCGTCAGCAACTCACCGCCTGGCTGCAAGGCCATGCAGAGCTCACCATTTTTGGTGCCTCCCAACGTTATCGTGAGCAACTGGATAAAACGGAAGATCACTGGCAAGAAGGTCAGCGCCGCCAGGCCGAGCTCACCGCTCTGTCGCAAGCCATAATGCTACTGATTAGCGGTATGGCCGTCATACTGATGTTATGGATGGCAGCCGAAAGCGTAGGTGGAAATACCACGCCGGGCGCGCTCATTGCGCTGTTCGTGTTCTGTGCGCTGGCCGCGTTCGAAGCGTTAGCCCCTGTCACTGGAGCTTTTCAGCATCTTGGCCAGGTAATCGCCTCCGCGCTGCGCGTGACTGAAATCACCAGCCAAAAACCAGAAGTCATTTTCACTCAGCAACCTCATGCCGTACCTGAGAGCGTGGCTCTGGAAATTAACAATCTTAGCTTCGCCTATCCTGAGCAATCTCAAATGGCGCTAAGCGGTATCTCACTCAAGGTTGAGGCGGGCCAACACGTTGCTATTTTAGGACGTACCGGCTGTGGGAAATCGACATTACTTCAGTTGTTAACTCGCGCGTGGGAATGCCAGCAAGGCGAGATTCGCCTCAATGGCGAAGCGCTAAGCCAGTTTGATGAAACGGCGTTACGCTCCGCCACCAGTGTGGTATCGCAACGTGTTCATTTGTTTAGTGCCACACTGCGCGACAACTTGCTGCTTGCCGCGCCACACGCCAGCGATGAAGATTTGAGTCGCGTCCTGACACGTGTTGGCCTTGAGAAGTTACTGGACGATGCCGGGCTGAATAGCTGGTTGGGTGAAGGTGGTCGCCAACTTTCGGGTGGGGAACTGCGCCGTTTAGCTATTGCGCGCGCTTTATTGCATGACGCCCCGCTGTTCTTACTGGACGAACCCACCGAAGGTTTAGATGCGGAAACTGAGCGCCAGATTCTTGATTTACTGGCTGAAGTCATCAAAGAGAAAACGGTATTGATGGTTACCCATCGCCTGCGCGGATTGGCTAATTTCGACAGCATAATTGTGATGGACAATGGACAAATTATTGAGCATGGTACTCACGCCGATTTAATGGCGAGCGGTGGGCGTTATTATCATTTCCATCAGCGTTTGTAGGCTGTGTAATTGGTCTATTATCAATATTTATTGCTCCCTGGAGTTAAGAAGTCATGCGCCTTATTCAGCTTTCCCGTGACTCAATTGCCTTTCCTTCACCGGAAGGTGCGTTGCGTGAGCCTAATGGGTTACTGGCGCTAGGGGGCGATTTAAGTCCCGCCCGTTTGTTGATGGCTTATCAGCGCGGCATCTTTCCGTGGTTCTCTCCTGGCGACCCCATTTTATGGTGGTCGCCCGATCCCCGAGCGGTTCTTTATCCTGAGCGCTTTCACCTAAGCCGCAGCATGAAGAGATTCCATCGAAACTCCCCGTACCGGGTGACGCTAAACCATACTTTCGAACGTGTTATTAGTGAATGTGCTGACGATCGCGATGAAGGCACCTGGATTACCCCTGACATCATTGACGCCTATAAACGGCTGCATGAACTAGGACACGCCCATTCGGTTGAAGTTTGGGAAGATAATGAACTGGTAGGGGGAATGTACGGCGTGACGCAAGGCGCGTTGTTTTGCGGCGAATCCATGTTTAGCCGCCGAGAAAACGCCTCTAAAACTGCCCTGCTGGTATTCTGCCAGCACTTTTTGAGTTATAGCGGCAAGCTCATTGATTGCCAGGTGCTTAACGCCCACACCGCATCTCTGGGGGCGATAGAAATTCCCCGTCGGGAATACCTGGAGCACCTGTCTAAATTTCGCGCACATCAGCTCGCATCCTATTGCTGGGTACCACAAATCCTGTCGTGACGATAATGTTTACGGCACATTACGGTTAAGAGTGTTATAATTAGCCGCGCAGAGTGAGCTCTGCTCATTACCCCGCCGTTGTATGGGATTAGCTTTAACAGGGACAACCCATCGTTTATCTCTTCGCAGCCTTCTTCGTAAGCACCAATTGTGCGAATTTCGAGTGGGTCTTGGGTAATGCGCAAATTGCACTTTCGCTGGTGATTTCACCAACAATTCTTTACATGATACGTGAACTTGGGCATTATCTTGCCGGTTCAAAACTATGGTAGTGATACCCTCGAGGATTAGATGGCCAAAGAAGACAATATTGAAATGCAGGGTACCGTTCTAGATACGTTACCTAACACCATGTTCCGCGTTGAGCTGGAAAACGGGCACGTGGTAACCGCTCATATCTCCGGTAAAATGCGTAAAAACTATATCCGCATCCTGACGGGTGACAAAGTCACTGTAGAGCTGACCCCGTACGACCTGAGCAAAGGCCGCATTGTCTTCCGTAGTCGTTAATAGTTTTTAGTTCCGCAGCTCTCGGGCTGCGATGAAAAGCCTTATAAAATAAAAGGCCAGGTTAATAACCTGGCCTTTTTTTATGGCAACACGAATGAATTAATGAGCCGTTTCAGGTTTATGTTTCTGAGCGCCATGGAAGTTATAAATCAGTTTCTGATTTTCTTTATCCAGCGCGACCGTCACTTGTCCACCATCCACCAATGAACCAAATAACAGTTCGTTAGCGAGCGGTTTCTTCAGGTTATCCTGAATAACACGTGTCATTGGACGCGCGCCCATTGCACGGTCATAGCCTTTTTCTGCCAGCCAATCGCGGGCTTCCTGGCTCACTTCAAGTGACACACCTTTCTGATCCAACTGCACCTGAAGCTCGACAATAAACTTGTCGACCACCTGGTGGATCACATCTGTAGACAGATGGTTGAACCAAATGATGTTGTCCAGACGGTTACGGAATTCTGGGGTAAAGATCTTCTTGATCTCTTCCATCGCATCAGTGCTGTTGTCCTGACGAATCAGGCCAATAGACTTGCGCTCAGTTTCACGCACACCGGCGTTGGTGGTCATCACCAGAATCACGTTACGGAAATCAGCCTTGCGTCCGTTGTTATCGGTCAGCGTGCCGTTGTCCATCACCTGCAACAACAGGTTAAAGACATCCGGGTGCGCTTTTTCGATTTCATCGAGCAGTAACACGGAGTGAGGATGTTTAATCACTGCATCCGTCAACAGGCCGCCCTGGTCAAAACCAACGTAACCCGGAGGTGCACCAATCAAACGGCTCACCGTGTGGCGTTCCATGTATTCCGACATATCAAAACGCAACAGCTCAATGCCCAGCGATTTTGCCAGCTGCACAGTGACTTCTGTTTTACCGACACCCGTTGGCCCGGCAAACAAGAATGAACCCACAGGCTTGTGATCATGCCCCAATCCAGCACGGCTCATTTTGATGGCTTCGGTTAACGCCTCAATGGCTTTATCCTGACCAAACACCAGCATTTTCAGACGATCATCAAGGCTTCTCAGCGTATCGCGATCGCTTGCTGAAACGCTTTTTTCTGGGATACGCGCAATACGTGCGACCACAGTTTCAATATCGGAGACATTGACCGTTTTCTTACGTTTGCTCACCGGCATCAGACGGCTACGCGCACCCGCTTCGTCGATAACATCAATCGCTTTATCTGGCAGATGACGATCGTTGATGTATTTCACCGCCAGTTCTACCGCCGCACGAATCGCTTTCGCGGTATACCGCACGTCATGGTGCGCTTCGTATTTCGGTTTCAGGCCGTTAATAATCTGAACGGTTTCTTCAACGCTTGGTTCAGTAATATCAATCTTCTGGAAACGACGTGCCAGAGCACGGTCTTTTTCGAAGATATTGCTGAATTCCTGGTACGTTGTTGAACCGATCACGCGGATCTTGCCACTCGACAGCAGCGGTTTAATCAAGTTTGCCGCATCAACCTGGCCACCAGAAGCAGCACCGGCACCAATAATGGTATGAATTTCATCAATAAACAGGATGCTATTTTGATCCTGTTCGAGTTGTTTAAGCAGCGCTTTGAAACGTTTTTCAAAGTCACCACGGTATTTCGTGCCCGCCAGCAACGAACCGATATCCAGCGAGTAAATGGTGCAATCAGCAATCACTTCCGGAACATCGCCCTGCACAATACGCCAGGCAAGCCCTTCAGCAATAGCCGTTTTACCTACACCCGATTCCCCCACTAACAGCGGGTTGTTTTTACGGCGACGGCACAGAACCTGAATGGCGCGCTCAAGCTCTTTCTCGCGGCCAATCAGCGGATCTATCCCTCCCACACGTGCAAGCTGGTTGAGATTGGTGGTGAAGTTTTCCATACGTTCCTCCCCGCCTGCTTGCTCTTCATTGACCGGATTTTCTGCACCCGGTGCCTGGTTAGGTTCGTCTTTGCGTGTACCGTGAGAGATGAAGTTGACCACATCAAGTCGGCTGACTTCATGTTTACGCAGCAGGTACGCTGCCTGGGACTCCTGCTCGCTGAAAATAGCCACCAGAACATTGGCGCCCGTCACTTCGCTGCGACCAGAAGACTGGACGTGGAACACCGCACGTTGCAGCACGCGCTGGAAGCTAAGCGTAGGTTGAGTGTCACGCTCTTCTTCACTGGCTGGCAGAACCGGTGTGGTTTGTTCGATGAAGGCCTCGAGTTCCTGTCGTAGCGCCACCAGATCTACGCTACACGCTTCCAGCGCTTCGCGAGCTGACGGGTTGCTGAGCAAAGCTAGCAACAGGTGCTCGACAGTCATAAACTCATGTCGGTGCTCGCGCGCTCTGGCGAAAGCCATGTTTAAACTGAGTTCCAGTTCTTGATTGAGCATAGGCACCTCCCCCAAATTTTGCCTTCTTCAGGCTTTTTCTAGCGTACACAGCAACGGATGCTCATGCTCCCTTGCATACTGGTTCACTAACGCGACTTTGGTTTCCGCTACTTCTGCAGTAAAAATGCCACAGATAGCTTTACCCTGATAGTGCACAGTGAGCATCAATTGCGTTGCACGTTCTACATCATAAGAAAAGAACTTTTGCAGCACGTCAATAACAAATTCCATCGGCGTGTAGTCATCGTTCATTAACATAACTTTATACATCGAGGGTGGTTTCAGCGCTTCGCGCAGTTTGTCACCCACCAGCTGGTCGAAATCCAACCAATCGTTCGTCTTACCCATTGCAAATCGTCATCATGTTTAATCGCCCATTGTCATTAAGGCGAAGCCCATAGGTTGAGTGTAATACGCTTTCAGTTAACGTGACTCATCGTGTTCAAAAGGGACAGCTATTCGCAATCGAGAGTTCTGTCACATTAATCACAATAGCGTTAACTGCTTCAAATTTTTGATTCATTTTCGCTTGCGCCCCCCCGTGCAACGCTTGACGACATGGTTAAATTATCTACATTGTACAAGCGTGAGTTGGTGAGGTTTTGAACAGCCCACCCTCATCCCACCGGTTCATTCCATCTCACTTATAAGATTTACGAAGGATGTAGAAGCATGGAGACGGGTACTGTTAAATGGTTCAATAACGCCAAAGGGTTCGGTTTTATCTGCCCTGAAGGCGGCGGCGAAGATATATTCGCTCATTACTCCACCATTCAGATGGATGGTTACAGAACGCTAAAAGCCGGACAAATTGTCAGGTTTGATGTACATCAGGGGCCAAAAGGTAATCACGCTAGTTTGATTGTGCCTCTGGAACTCGAAGCAGCAGCGGTCGCCTGACCCTTTTGTTTCATTGTGTACATCCCAAGGTCAAAATGCCAGCCCATCGGCTGGCATTTTTATAACCAAACGGAATACCTCAGATGAAAATTATTCACGCGCAAGCGCATCAATAGGGTTCAATCTCGCGGCATTTCTCGCTGGTAGCCAACCAAAAATAATCCCCGTCGCGGTCGAACAAGCAAATGCCGTAAGCAACGCCATGGGTGAAAAACCAATTTCCCAACCGGGCAATACCAATTGTAAAGTGAAGGCAATCAACAGAGATAGCGAAATCCCTAACGCACCTCCAACCAAACAAACCAATACCGCCTCTATCAAAAACTGTTGCAGGACATCACTGGCTCTTGCACCAACCGCCATGCGGATACCGATCTCTTTGGTGCGCTCCGTGACCGACACCAGCATGATGTTCATCACGCCAATGCCGCCGACCAGTAACGAGATGACCGCCACCAATGTCAGGAACATCTGAAGAGTACGTGTGGTCTTTTCCGCCGTTTTCAACAGGCCATCCATATTGTAGGTGAAGAAATCTTTCTTACCGTGACGTAGCTGCAACAAACGATTGAGCTGCAGCTCGGCTTCATGGCTGTTATAGCCTTCGTTAACACGCACCGTGATGGAGTTCAGCCAGCTTTGCCCCATCACCCGGCCAGCCATCGTGTTATACGGCAACCAGACCCGCAGGATCTTACTGCTACCGAACATCGACTGCTTCTCTTGCGCCACGCCAATCACCGTTGCAGGCATATTACCGACCAACACAATTTCACCGACTACATTGGCTTTATCAGGGAACAGTTGACGTTTGGTATTGCTGTCCAGCACCACAACCTGCGCTCGGCCAGCCAGTTGTTCGTTGTTGAAGGTATTGCCTTCGCTGAAGGTCATGCCGTAGACGTTGAAATACTGGCTGCTGACCCCGTTGACACTCGCGGCAGCGTCTACGTTGCCATAGCGCACACGTAAATTGCTTGAGAGCGAGGGGGTTGCTGAACTGACCCTAGGTTGCTGGCTGATTGCCAACAGATCGTCGTATTTCAGCGCCTGCTGATACTGAGGATCGTCGTCGCCAAAATCTTTGCCGGGATAGACATCAATAGTGTTGGTACCAATTGAGCGGATGTCCTGCAATACCATCTGCTTTGCCGCATCCCCGACAATCACGATCGATACCACCGAAGCGATACCAATAATGATCCCAAGCATCGTCAATAGCGTACGCATTTTATTCGCCGCCAGGGCAAGCCAGGCCATCGTTAGCGCTTCACGGAAACTGCTAAGGGTTTGCTGAAAAGGCGAACTCACCGGTTGAGTTTTCAGCTCTGTGCGCGATGTGAGTGGTTGAAGCACCGACGGAGGATTACTGATTATTTCGCCGTCACGAATTTCAATCACGCGCTGTGCCTGCGCGGCAATAGAAGGATCGTGCGTCACAATGATGACCGTATGGCCCTGCTCGCACAGTTGCTTAAGCGTCGCCATCACCTCTTCACCTGAATGGCTATCCAACGCACCGGTCGGTTCATCGGCAAGAATCACCTGCCCGCCGTTCATCAGAGCACGAGCAATACTCACTCGCTGTTGCTGGCCACCGGAAAGTTGTGAAGGCAGATAATCGACGCGTTCTGCAAGCCCCAGACGCATCAGCAAAGCACGCGCACGCTGTTGACGGTAAACGCGCGCCGTTCCGGCATACACCGCCGGCACTTCCACGTTTTGCGTCGCATTCAGATGCGAGAGCAAGTGATAGCGCTGGAAGATAAAACCAAAGTGTTCGCGACGCAAAGTGGCAAGCGCGTCGCTGTCGAGCAACGCCACATCTTGCCCGTCGACTTTATAGCTACCGCTGCTCGGTTTATCGAGACAACCGAGAATATTCATCAGCGTTGATTTACCCGAGCCTGAAGCTCCGACAATCGCCACCATTTCGCCGCTTTCAATGGTGATGTTAATGCCTTTTAGCACCTCAACTTGTTCGTCTCCCGACGGATAGCTACGGCGAATATCCCGTAGCTCAAGGAGTGCTGTCATGGTGCGCTCCCGGCGGTGGTCTTGCCGATAACCACTTCTTCACCTTCGGTAAGGCCTGTAGCAATTTGCACCTGGGTATCGTTACGCATACCGATGGTAATTTCACGGTCGCGGGGTTCGCCGTTGCGCAAGACCGACACTTTGTAACGGTTATCGCCAACCGGCTCGCCCAGTGCTGCCAGAGGAATAGTCAGCACATCTTTCACACCACCCAACTGGATATGAACTTGCGCGGTCATTTCCAGTCGCAACACCCCTTGTGGATTCGGGACTTCAAAACGTGCGTTATAGAAAATCGCATCGTTCACTTTTACCGGCGTGGGCAAAATATCGATTAATAAACCTTCATAACGCGTTAAAGGGTCACCCAAAACCGTGAACCAGGCTTTTTGACCGGGTTTAAGATGAATCACATCCGCTTCAGAAACCTGCGCTTTCACCAGCATCGTACCGAGATCGGCCAGTGTCAGAATGTTTGGCGCTTGCTGCGCGGCAATCACCGTCTGGCCTTGTTTGGTCGTGATTTCGGTGACTTCCCCCGCCATTGGCGCAACAATCTGCGTGTAATCGAGGTTGGTTTTGGCGGTATCTAAAGAGGCCTGGTTGCGTTTAATTTGCGCATCAATAGTGCCGATTTGTGCCTGCCGGACTTCAAGATCGGTCACCGCAGTGTCGAGGTCTTGTTGCGATACGGCCTGGGTTTTTGCCAGCGCACGTTGGCGATTTAACGTCACTTGCGCGAGTTTAGCCTGCGCCACAGCCTGGCGACGCTGAGCACGCAACTCCATTAACGTCGCTTCAACTTCTTTGATTTGGTTTTGCGCCTGTTCGGGATCGATAACCCCCAACAGTTGGTCTTTTTTCACTTTATCGCCGATATTCACCGACAGCGTTTTCAACTGCCCACTGACCTGCGCGCCAACATCCACTTTACGCAGCGCATCCAGCTTCCCGGTCGCCAGCACGCTTTGCTGCAACTCACCTTTGCGCACAATCATGGTCTGATAAACCGGCGCTGGCGTGTTCAGAAATTTCCATAGCCAGGCGGCCAACAGCACTACCAGCAGGCCCAGAAGCCAGTAACGCTTTTTTATTTTTCCCTTGAATCTCATAAGTATCCTGCAAGCAGACTGACTATTTAAATAAAGTATCAACAAAAGTCGCAAACCCTTTTCAGCCTGGCCGCGATTGAACGTTTGTTGAATGAACACATGGTGAAATTAACCCACTGTTTCTCAACCCGGTTTCAATCATGACATCAATTGCCGAAAACGAATTCAGATCAACACCTCAACTCAATGGCTGGCAGTTGTTTCTTTCTTTAGCAAAGGGACAATGGGTGCCAGGAAGCGCCTGGCGGAACCCGACATACCGCCGGAAATTTGTCCTACGGTCACTGGCTAATCCGCTTTCCACCGCACGCTTATTGAGCGAGTTATCGCATCAGCCGCTGTTAGAAAAGCTGCTAACGGCGCAACCAGGCTTACCTTGCCGGGTTCATCGCCCCTATTTAACGGCAAACTTTAACGGTAAGGCAGCGGTTGATGCATTGTCTTTCCACTATTACGCCCTGACACACGCACTACCGGAGCGCTTGTTAGTACAACATTACTCACCTGAAGGCGCACGTTTGGCAACAATAACGGGTAAAGATGAGAACTTCTACCATCTTGATTTATGCTCGATTGCCAATCTTGATAAAGAAGGCGAAGCGACTGTCATATTTACCGACCATGAAGAAAAAGTCCTCGCAGAATTAACCTTCACGCTGTGCCAGTTGCAGAGCAAATCCACCTTGTTTATTGGGGGGTTGCAAGGAGCAAAATCATGGGTGCCTCATGAAGCGATTCAGTGTGCCACCAAGGCATGCCACGGATTATTCCCAAAACGTTTGGTGCTGGAAGCGACCTGCCTGTTGGCTCGTCATTTCGGAGTGAGCCAAATTCTGGCAGTGAGTAACAGCGCACATATCTATCGCTCATGGCGTTATGCCAAAAAGAAAAAAGACAAAATCCATGCCGATTACGATAGTTTCTGGGAGTCGATGAGCGGCGAATTAATGCCCGAAGGTTACTATGAACTGCCACTGGGCATAGCTCGTAAACCTATCGAAGAGATCGCCAGCAAAAAACGCGCTGAGTATCGCCGCCGCTATAGTTTATTAGATGAGATGATGGAACAAATTGAGAGCCATCTTTAAGCTAACAGCCGGGCTAATCCGCCCGGCCACGCGCCAGCCATAACACCCGCGAAAACATTTTTCGCAGCAACGACGGTATGGCATCCACTCCCCGCCTTCCGGCCTCCATAGCCACTTCAATGGCTAAATCGGGTTTGGATGAACGATGGATGGCTTTCACAATAACCCGGCGCATATTCATCGGCACGTTTTCGGGGATTTGAGCCACCCGATGGAAAACATCCGAAAACCCCTGGCGATACATAAAATGTTCCATATCCATCGCGGGCAATGCGGTGAGATGTTCGCGTTCCTGATCGCGGTCGTTTTCCAGAATGCCACGCACGACGGAGGCATATTTCTTCCCGGCTTCATCACCATCCACCAGCACATGCCATTCAATCCCCATTCTTCGAGCAAACTTGATCAATGGGCGCAGACCCGATTGCGCAAATTCAATAACTTTCACCCCTTCGGCGTCGAAATGGTGCCCACACTGTTGCGCCAGCTCATTCATAACCCACACTTCCGTTTCACCTTCCACTAATAACCAGCAGCGGGCAAACAACGATGAAGATCGGTTAAATCGGATATGAAATGCGATACGGCGGCTATCTTCTGCATTCATCCCACTGGGGCCAAGCCGCCAGGCCGCAACCCTTGACGACTCACGCACCAGCCGGCAAACATTCTCAACTGGCGTAAGAGATAGCAACTCGCCAGAATTGGTCGTGGTGATTTTTTGCAGCGGCAGCAGGTTTAGCAAATGCCAGGCCACCGATAACATGATCGGGTGCAGACGTGTTTCCGGGTCTTCCACCAGCAAAAGCGGACGGGCGTCTTTGTCCAGCGCTACGCTGCCTTTTGCCTGCAATAGCGTAGAGAACATCCCCAACAAAATCATGCGATGGGCGCGACTGTTGGGTTTGTCTATCATGCGGTTAATGATATCCAGGTAGCGCCAGCTTCGTTGTTCATCGTGCGAGCGGCGACGCAACAAACGTTGATGCGCAGGGGCTCCTTGCTCCGAAAAATAGTGCTCAAGCAGTTGCACCATAGCCGACAGACCTTGCCGCAGTTGCGCATCGGTGAGATTTTGCGGGCGCGAGACAAGTTCACGCGCCAGGAAATCGAGCTGGCGGGCGGTCATTTCGGTTTCTGGCATGGTGGGAACGGGGTCGTTACGCAAGCGGCGCATAAAACGCGCATCGCGCAAACGTAACACGGGATTAAGGCGGATGATTTGCTGCGCTAAATTGTCGATGTCATCCAGTTCGATAACACGACCTTTTTCATCAAGGAAGCTACGCAGCGTCAGAATAGAGCCATCTTGCGCAAGTTCGCCGACCAGGCGATACATGATGCGATGAAAGCCGCCCTCACCTTCAATCCAGACCGGCGCAAGCGAGCGATAACGTCGCCCAAGATGATGGCCTGGTGCCGTTTCCCGAAAGGTCAGAACAATATGTAAATGATGCTCCCGGCCCTGAACGTCACCTGGCGGGAAATAGAAATCATCTCGCTGGAAGTGATAGAGCGTTTGGTGTGGTGACAACAATAGCGTCAATGCATCTAACAGACTGGATTTACCCCATGCGTTTTCACCAATCAGCACGTTGTTTTGCTCAAGCATTAGCGAAAGACGGTTAATCCCTCTGAATCCGACAATTTCCACCTGTTCAAGAAACATAATCCCTCCAGATTGGTGATGCTTTCCTTTATCTACCCGCACCTGACTACATCACTCGAGTATATACCCAAAATAATTCGCGTTGTGGGAAGGCGGCAAGAGAGTGAGTCCCGTTGAACTTACTGTAGTAAGTGATTCGGGTGAGCAAACGCCGCCAACGCACCAACAACGTGAAGTATGACGGGTAAAGCGGGAGTTAGTGCGCACTTTCCATTCTATGTCCACGAATAATAAAAAATGACTCAAGCTGTATTAATTCTAAATTGTTTTTTGTGGTTAACATAAAATGCGATCAATACAAGAAGATTCTTAATTATTAAGAAAGCCTATCTGCATAAAAGTGCGTATACCCTTGTAAATAAGGGCATCTCATTGCCTCAAATCAATTTATGCGGATTTAATCGACTGGTTATTTTCTGCTGAACTTATTAATATTGCGGCTCTTTTATTTATAGCCTTATTTCTTTGACGGTTGTAATAAAAATAATCAGGCAAGTATTAAAAATATCCAAAATAACGTGAGTTGCAGTCGCGCGACCAGCCCATAAATCCCCACTCACAGCGTTATCTATGTGACTCAGGCGAATGGTTTTAGTCAACGCATCAGCACCTTGAAGGTCGAAGGATATTACTTGCCCGATATTTGTTTTTTTGAAAGCTGAGGTGGTTATGTTTAGGAAATTAGCAGCAGAGTTTTTTGGTACATTTTGGTTGGTATTTGGCGGGTGTGGGAGCGCGGTACTCGCGGCGGCTTATCCGGAATTAGGGATCGGTTTTGTAGGTGTTGCATTAGCCTTTGGTTTAACCGTATTAACCATGGCTTATGCAGTCGGTCATATTTCTGGTGGCCATTTTAACCCTGCCGTCACGTTGGGTTTATGGGCAGGCGGTCGCTTCCCGGCAAAAGAAGTCATTGGCTATATTGTTGCGCAGGTCATTGGCGGTATCGTTGCGGCAGGTATTCTCTATTTAATTGCCAGTGGTAAAAGCGGTTTTGATGCGGCGGCAAGTGGTTTTGCTTCAAATGGCTACGGTGAGCATTCGCCAGACCATTATTCCATGATGTCAGCAATTATTATTGAAATCGTATTAACCTGCGGCTTCTTAATTGTTATTCATGGTGCAACCGACAAATTTGCCCCAGCTGGTTTTGCTCCAATTGCAATCGGCCTGGCACTGACGTTGATTCACCTGATCAGTATTCCAGTCACCAACACCTCTGTGAACCCAGCGCGCAGTACTGCTGTGGCGATCTTCCAGGGCGGTTGGGCCTTAGAACAATTGTGGTTATTCTGGGTCATGCCAATCGTTGGCGGTATCCTCGGTGGCGTTATTTACCGCACTTTGCTGGAAAAACGTAACTAATAGACTCGCGCAGGGTGGATCCCTCTACCCTGCGCAAATAACCTTATCCCGCCAAGTGTATCCTGCATAAAAATCCTCTTTTCTCGTCGCTTTACTCATTCCCTTTCTTTGGGTAGTGTGACACATGCCGTTACTTTTTTTGCAAGGATTGTCCGCGCCATGTTTTCGGGATTGTTAATTATCTTAGTACCGCTGATCGTCGGTTATCTCATTCCTTTAAAACAAACCAGTCTGCTCAAGCTTATTAATCGCCTGCTGAGCTGGATTGTTTACGTCATTTTATTTTTCATGGGCATCAGCCTCGCATTTCTCGATAACCTAGCCAGTAATCTGCTGGCGATTTTTCAATATGCAGCGGTTAGCGTTGTCGTATTACTGCTCTGTAATGCAGCGGCGCTGCTTTGGCTGGAGCGCTCCATGCCGTGGCGGCACAGTCACCAGCAGGAACAACTCCCATCACGTATTGCAATGGCGCTGGAATCGCTAAAACTGTGCGGGGTCGTCGTAGCAGGATTTGCGCTCGGGCTAACCGGATGGCCGATCTTTCACCACGCCACCGCGGCCAGCGAATACACGCTCATCTTCCTGCTGTTGCTGGTGGGCATCCAGTTGCGTAATAGCGGCATGACTTTAAAGCAGATCGTATTAAATCGTCGCGGCATGATTGTCGCGGTGGTCGTGGCACTCAGCTCCCTGGCGGGTGGCGTTATCAACGCCTTTATACTCGACCTGCCGATTAAAACCGGTTTAGCCATGGCGTCAGGTTTCGGTTGGTACTCACTTTCCGGGATTTTGATGACGGAATCTTACGGCCCAGTGATTGGCAGCGCCGCGTTCTTCAACGATCTGGCCCGGGAACTGATTGCAATTATGTTGATTCCTGGCCTGGTACGCCGTAGCCGCTCAACGGCTCTCGGGTTGTCTGGCGCAACATCAATGGATTTCACGCTCCCGGTACTTCAACGCAGCGGAGGCCTGGAAATTGTCCCCGCGGCGATTGTTCACGGTTTTATCCTTAGCTTGTTGACTCCACTGTTAATGGCATTTTTCGCCTCCTGATACCTCGTTGGCGGTAGGTTTCTGCCGCCAAAATTGCGCTAAATCAATCTCCATTTAACTTGCATAAGAAATACCTTTTCCCCATGAAGCACTGAGCATAATCTTAAAGATGTATATCAAATATAACTTTAAAAGGTACGATTATGTTTTGTGTGCAATGTGAACAAACAATCCGCACCCCTGCGGGTAACGGCTGCTCTTACGCTCAGGGTATGTGTGGCAAAACAGCAGAAACATCTGACCTCCAGGATCTGTTGATTGCCGCATTACAGGGGCTGTCTGCATGGGCCATTGCCGCACGTGAAGTCGGCATTATCGACCATGAAATCGACAACTTTGCTCCTCGCGCTTTCTTCTCTACCCTCACTAACGTTAACTTCGACTCGCCACGCATTGTCGGTTATGCGCAAGACGCTATCGCGCTGCGTGAAAGCCTGAAAGCACGCAGTCTTGCGATTAAACCAGAACTGACCGTCGCCAACCCGATGGCTGAACTTCAACTGGTCAGCAACGATTTGGGCGACCTGCAACGCCAGGCGGCGGAGTTCGCACCAAACCGCGATAAAGCAGAAATTGGTGAAGATATTCTTGGCCTGCGCCTGTTATGCCTTTACGGCCTGAAAGGCGCGGCGGCGTACATGGAACACGCTCACGTACTCGGCCAGTACGACAACGACATTTATGCCCAATACCATAAAATTATGGCCTGGCTCGGCACCTGGCCTGCAGACATGGGCGCGTTGCTGGAATGCTCGATGGAAATCGGCCAGATGAACTTCAAAGTGATGAGCATCCTGGATCATGGCGAAACCGAAAAATACGGCCATCCAACGCCAACTCAAGTTAACGTCCGTCCGGTTGCGGGCAAATGTATTTTGATTTCCGGTCACGACCTGAAAGATCTCTACAACTTGCTGGAACAAACCGAAGGGACTGGCGTAAACGTCTATACCCACGGCGAAATGTTGCCAGCACACGGCTACCCGGAACTGCGCAAATTCAAACATCTGGTCGGCAACTATGGCAGCGGCTGGCAGAACCAACAGACCGAATTTGCCCGCTTCCCTGGCCCTATTGTCATGACGTCAAACTGCATCATTAACCCGGAAGTGGGTTCTTACACCGACCGCATCTGGACACGCAGCATCGTCGGCTGGCCGGGTGTGAGTCACCTTGAAGGCGATGATTTTGCACCTGTGATTACTCAGGCGCAGCAAATGGCGGGCTTCCCGTACAGCGAGATCGAACATCTGATCACCGTAGGTTTTGGCCGTCAGACTCTGTTGGGTGCTGCCGATACACTGATTGACCTGGTGAGCCGTGAAAAACTGCGCCACATCTTCCTGGTGGGTGGCTGTGATGGCGAACGTGGCGAACGTAGCTACTTCACCGACTTCGCGACCAGCGTACCGAAAGATTGCCTGATCCTGACCCTGGCTTGCGGTAAATATCGTTTCAACAAACTGGACTTCGGTGACATCGAAGGCCTTCCGCGCCTGGTGGATGCCGGTCAGTGTAACGACGCTTACTCTGCCATCATCCTTGCTGTCACTCTTGCTGAAAAATTAGGTTGTGGTGTAAACGATCTGCCGCTGAGCCTGGTGCTTTCCTGGTTTGAGCAAAAAGCGATTGTTATCCTGCTTACCCTGCTGTCGCTGGGCGTGACAAATATCGTCACAGGCCCTACCGCGCCAGGCTTCCTGACGCCAAATCTGCTGGCTGTTCTGAACGAGAAATTTGGCCTGCGTGCCATTTCTACCGTTGAAGAAGACATCAAACAGCTGATGAGCGCATAAGGAGCCGCCATGACTATGCCAACGCCACTGTGCCCGCATCGCATGCAGGTGCATCATATTCACCAGGAAACGCCGGACGTCTGGACGCTGTCGCTGATTAATCACGACTTTTATCCTTACAAGGCTGGGCAATACGCACTGGTGAGTATTCGTAATAGTGACGAAACACTACGCGCTTACACGATCTCTTCGACACCCGGACTCAGCCCATTCATTACGCTGACCGTCCGTGGTATCGAGAATGGCGTTGGCTCACAATGGCTGACGCAAGAGGTGAAAGTCGGCGATTACCTGTGGCTTTCAGAAGGCATGGGGGAATTTACGTGCCAGGATTTGGCTTCCGAACGTTTTCTGTTATTGGCTGCTGGTTGCGGTGTGACGCCCATTATGGCGATGCGCCGCTGGTTAGCGAAACATCGCCCGCAGGCTGACGTGCAGGTTATTTATAACGTCCGCTCGCCGGAAGATGTCATCTTTGCAGAGGAATGGCGTAACTATCCCGTTGCGCTGGTTGCCGAGAATAACGCAACGCATGGCTTCATCGCCGGGCGTTTGACTCGTGACATTCTTGCTACCGTTCCGGATATTGCTTCACGCACCGTCATGACCTGCGGGCCCGCGCCTTACATGGAAATGGTTGAAAAAGAAGTCAAAGCACTGGGCGTGACGGATTTTTACTGTGAAAAATTCTTCACCCCCGTTGCGGCCCCCGTCAATAGCGGTTTGAAATTCACTACCCTAAAACCGCTGCGTGAGTTCTACGCACCTGTGGGCAGCACCTTGCTGGCTGCGATGGAAAGCAACAATGTTCCGGTGAACGCGGCCTGCCGTGCCGGGGTTTGTGGCAGTTGCAAAACCAAAGTCGACTCCGGTGACTACACGGTCAGCAGCACCATGACACTGACCGCAGCGGAAATAGCTAACGGCTATGTACTGGCCTGTTGTTGCCATCCGCAAGGTGATTTAGTTCTCGCTTAACCCCTCTCGTGCCACTCAACCTGAGTGGCACTTTCTGCCCCTCCTCTTCTGTTTCCTTGACTAAGCTTGTTTACGTTAATTGAATCGTGACAAGGAGAAGTAATGAAACAGACTGTAGCCGCTTATCTGGCTAAAACTCTCGAAAATGCAGGTGTTAAACGCATCTGGGGCGTCACTGGCGATTCCCTCAACGGACTGAGCGACAGCCTGAACCGCATGGGTACGATTCAATGGATGCCCACGCGTCATGAAGAAGTTGCCGCTTTTGCAGCAGGTGCCGAAGCCCATCTTTCAGGTGAGCTGGCGGTTTGCGCGGGGTCATGCGGGCCGGGTAATCTGCATTTAATCAATGGGCTATTTGACTGCCATCGCAACCGCGTGCCGGTGCTGGCGATCGCCGCACATATTCCCTCCAGCGAAATTGGCAGTGGTTATTTCCAGGAAACCCATCCCGAAGAGTTATTCCGCGAATGCAGCCATTATTGTGAACTGGTGTCATCCCCGGAACAAATTCCACAAATTTTGGCGATTGCTATGCGCAAAGCGGTGCTTAATCGCGGCGTGTCAGTCGTTGTTTTGCCTGGTGACGTGGCGCTGAAACCCGCCCCTGAAACGGCCAGCACGCACTGGTATCCCGCACCACAGCCTGTCATTGTTCCCGCACATGAAGAGCTTAAAAAGCTTGCCCAGCTACTGCGCTATAACGACAACATCGCCCTGATGTGCGGTAGCGGTTGTGCAGGAGCGCATGAGGAGCTGGTGCAATTTGCCGCGACCCTGAAAGCGCCAATTGTTCACGCTCTGCGTGGGAAGGAGCATGTCGAATATGATAATCCTTACGATGTCGGCATGACCGGGCTGATTGGCTTTTCGTCCGGGTTCCACACCATGATGAATGCCGACACGTTAATTCTGCTCGGCACCCAATTTCCGTATCGCGCCTTCTACCCGACCGATGCGAAAATCATTCAAATTGATATCAATCCGGGCAGCATCGGCGCACACAGCAAAGTTGATATGGCGCTGGTCGGGGATATTAAATCCACGCTTGCGGCCCTTATTCCGCTTCTGGAAGAAAAAACTGACCGCAGTTTCCTTGATAAAGCGCTGGATAATTATCGTGAAGCGCGCGAAAGCCTTGATGAACTGGCACAGCCAGGCGATGGCAACGTTATCCATCCGCAATATGTCGCACAGCAAATCAGCCATTTCGCCGATGATGACGCCATTTTTACCTGCGACGTAGGCACTCCGACCGTGTGGGCCGCGCGATATTTGAAAATGAACGGGAAACGTCGCCTTTTAGGTTCGTTCACTCACGGTTCAATGGCCAACGCCATGCCGCAAGCACTGGGCGCAAAAGCAACCGAGCCTAATCGGCAGGTTATTGCCATGTGCGGCGATGGCGGTTTCAGCATGTTGATGGGCGATTTTCTTTCGGTAGTACAAATGAAATTACCGATCAAGATTGTGGTGTTTAACAACAGCGTATTGGGTTTTGTGGCGATGGAGATGAAAGCCGGCGGGTATCTGACTGACGGCACAGAACTGCACGACACCAACTTCGCGAATATCGCCACCGCCTGCGGCATCACCGGTATTCGTGTTGAAAAAGCTGATGAGTTGGATAGCGCATTGCAACGTGCTTTCAGCATTGACGGCCCGGTGCTGGTGGACGTGGTGGTGGCGAAAGAAGAATTAGCCATTCCACCGCAAATCAAACTGGAACAAGCCAAAGGATTCAGCCTCTATATGTTGCGAGCCATTATCAGTGGCCGTGGTGATGAAGTGATCGAACTGGCGAAAACCAACTGGTTCCGGTAAAACAGAGGTTTATCCCCTTCATACTTCAAGTTGCATCTTTGTTGGCTGCGCTCTCTTGCCGCCGCGATGCAACTTGAATTATTTTGGGGGAACAATTCTGGATAATAAGGACCCACCGTGATTGATTTGCGCAGCGATACCGTAACCCGCCCGAGTGATGAAATGCTCAAACGTATGATGGCCGCACCGACCGGTGATGATGTCTACGGTGATGATCCTACCGTCAATGAACTACAAGATTACGCCGCTAAAATCAGTGGTAAAGAAGCAGCGTTATTTCTGCCAACCGGCACTCAGGCAAACCTGGTTGCGTTGCTAAGCCACTGCGAACGCGGTGAAGAGTATATTGTTGGGCAATTAGCCCACAATTATTTGTATGAAGCCGGTGGCGCCGCGGTATTAGGCAGTATTCAACCGCAGCCCATCGACGCCAATCCTGACGGTTCATTGCCGCTCGACAAAGTTGCCGCGAAAATCAAACCTGACGATATCCACTTTGCGCGCACCAAACTGCTCAGCCTTGAAAATACCCATAATGGCAAAGTTCTGCCGCGCGAGTATCTTCAACAAGCCTGGGACTTTAGCCGCAACCACAATCTGGCGCTGCACGTTGATGGCGCGCGTATCTTCAACGCGGTGGTGGCATATGGCTGCACGCTTGAAGAAGTGGTGCGCTACTGCGATACCTTTACCATTTGCCTCTCTAAAGGTCTGGGAACGCCGGTTGGCTCGCTGTTAGTCGGCAGCCGTGAATACATTAAGCGTGCCACTCGCTGGCGTAAAATGGTCGGCGGCGGTATGCGTCAGGCCGGTATTCTGGCAGCAGCGGGCTTGTACGCACTTGAAAACAACGTGCAACGCTTGCAAACCGACCACGACAACGCCCATTGGCTGGCGGGCGAATTGCGCGAAATCGGCGTTGATGTGACCCGCCAGGACACCAATATGGTGTTTGTGCGCGTCCCGGTAGAGCAAGCTGAAAGCCTCGGCAACTTCATGAAAGAACGCGGCATTTTAATGAGTGCAGGGCCAATCACCCGCCTGGTGATGCACCTTGATGTGAATCGCCAGCAGTTAGCCGAAGTGGTTTCCCATTGGCAGGCTTTTTTACAGCGCTAAGCTGAGGATCAGGGACGATGACACAGCCACAAAACATTCTGGTGCTCGGCGCAAGCGGCTATATAGGCCAACATTTGGTGCCGCAACTTGCCGCGGCCGGGCATCACGTTACGGCTGCCGCAAGGCGAGTTGAGTGGCTGGAGAAACAACCCTGGCCTGACGTCGTTTGTCGCCATGTCGATTTACAGTGGCCGGAAACCCTTCCGGCACTGCTGGACAATGTCGATACGCTTTATTATCTGGTGCACAGCATGGGCGACGGGGCAGATTTCGTGGCCCATGAACGTCAGACCGCACTCAATTTACGCGATGCGCTGCGTGCGCATCCGGTTAAACAGCTGATCTTTCTCAGTTCGCTACAAGCCGCAGAAGGTGACGGTGACTCAGAGCATCTGCGCGCACGCCAGCTTACGGCCGATATTTTGAGTGATTCAGGCGTGCCGGTGACGGAGATCCGCGCCGGTATTATCGTCGGTGCCGGTTCCGCCGCTTTCGAAGTGATGCGCGATATGGTTTACAACCTGCCAGTGCTTACGCCACCACGCTGGGTTCGTTCGCGCACCACGCCCATTGCACTAGAAAATTTGCTGCATTATTTAATCGAATTGCTCAACCATCCCTCACAAGAAAACCGACTTTTTGAGGCCGCCGGGCCGGAAGTCCTGAGCTATCAACAACAGTTCGAGCGTTTTATGGCGGTCAGTGGCAAGCATCGCCCACTTATCCCCATTCCGCTGCCAACCCGTTGGATCTCGGTATGGTTTCTCAACATGATAACGTCCGTGCCGCCAACCATTGCCAAAGCGCTGATCCAGGGGTTGAAACACGATCTTCTGGCTGACGATCGGGCATTACGCGCGTTGATCCCTCAGCAACTCCTGAACTTTGATGATGCCGTACGCGCGACGCTTGAAGACGAAAACAAACTCGCGAACTCGCAAGACTGGGGTTACGACGCTCAGGCGTTTGCCCGTTGGCGTCCGGAGTATGGCTATTTCCCAAAACAAGCGGGTTGTACGCTCAATACTTCTGCTGAACGGGAAGATTTATGGCAGGTGGTCAATCAGATCGGTGGCAAAGAAGGCTATTTCTTTGGCAATATTCTGTGGAAAACCCGTGGTTTAATGGATCTGCTCGTCGGTCATAAACTGGCTAAAGGCCGTCCGGTACGCGAAATGCTCGAGGTGGGGGATCAGGTCGATAGCTGGAAAGTGATTATTGTCGAACCGCAAAAAGAGTTAACGCTGTTATTTGGTATGAAAGCGCCAGGGCTTGGCCGGCTTTCATTCACGATACGTGATAACGGTAAGCATCGCTCGCTTGATGTACGCGCATGGTGGCATCCACATGGGACCGCAGGTTTATTCTACTGGCTGGTGATGATCCCCGCGCATTTGTTTATTTTCCGAGGCATGGCCCGACGGATTTGCCAACTTTCCGAACAATTGTCACATAAAGTCCGTTAAGTTCTCCTAATCTTTGGTCTTCCCCATTGCAAGCGCTGCCATTTCACGGAAAAATGCGCAGCGTAAATCTCAATTACCATGAGTTGGTCTAAATGAAGGTACTGGTAACGGGCGCAACCAGCGGTTTAGGCCGAAACGCGGTCGAATTTCTTCGCGCAAAAGGCATCAGTGTTCGGGCAACCGGGCGCAACGAGGCCATGGGAAAACTGCTGGAAAAAATGGGTGCGGAGTTTATTCGCGCTGACCTTACCGAATTGGTTTCCTCGCAGGCCAAGGTGATGCTGGCCGATGTCGATACACTCTGGCATTGCTCAAGCTTTACTTCGCCGTGGGGGACTCAGGAAGCGTTCGATCTTGCAAACGTCCGAGCCACCCGTCGCTTAGGTGAATGGGCCGTTGCCTGGGGCGTACGTAACTTCGTGCACATTTCCTCCCCTTCGCTCTACTTTGATTATCACCACCATCGCAATATCAGCGAAGATTTTCGCCCTGTCCGCTTTGCCAATGAATTTGCCCGCAGCAAAGCCGCCAGCGAAGAAGTGATTCAGCTGCTCGCGCAATCAAACCCACACACGCGCTTTACCATTCTGCGTCCGCAAAGTCTGTTTGGCCCGCATGACAAAGTCTTTTTCCCGCGGCTGGTACAGATGATGCGCCACTACGGCAGCGTTTTGTTGCCACGCGGCGGCGATGCGATGGTAGATATGACTTATATCGAGAATGCGGTGCATGCGATGTGGCTCGCAACAGAGCGTTGCGAAACGTTGCCCTCAGGGCGCGCATATAACATCACTAATATGGAAGCTCGCCCGCTGCGCGTGATCGTGCAAAAGCTTATCGATGACTTAGAGATCAAATGCCGCATTCGCTCCGTTCCTTATCCGATGTTGGATATGATTGCCCGCAGCATGGAGCGTTTTGGCAATAAATCGGCCAAAGAACCTGTGCTGACGCATTACGGGGTATCGAAACTTAATTTTGATCTCACCCTGGATACGACGCGAGCCGAAACGGAATTAGGTTATCAACCGATTGTGACGTTGGATGAAGGTATACGCCGTACCGCGCTCTGGTTGCGTGACCACGGTACGTTGATTCGCTAAGTAATAAACCCTCCTGGTTGCAATTCGCAAACCAGAGGGTTTAGCCATGCCCGTACTTTTCGAGTAGCGCTTCAGCAATCGCTTGAGTTTGAGCATCCGCATCACCGGAATATTTTGTTGGGCGGAAATGCATCTGGAATGCCTGAATCACTCTCTTTTGTTGCTCCCACGTCATTTCAGGCGTCACTTGATAACCATATCGCGATAACACATCGAGCAAGCTACGCCTGTCCACGGGTTGGTAAGGCCCACGGCCATTCAGATAAAAGGCGACTCTGTTAGCATCCGGCCAGGCACCGATGCCCTGTTGCGCCAGTTGCTGCCATGGAAATAATGGGCCAGGGTCAACTTTACGTTGTGGGGCAATATCCGCATGGGCGACCACGTTTTGCGGCTGGATTTGATAACGAGCGATAATCACTTTCGCCAGTTTTTCCAGTACCGAAATTTGCGCAGCGTTGAACGGGTAAAATTGATTTACCCGTTCAACGCGCGTAAAGCCTTTATTTTCCAGCTCAATGCCAATCGAAGTGTCATTGATTCGCGTCGCACCGCGCCAGAAACTCACCCCTGCATGCCACGCCAATTCACTTTCAGGCACCAGTTGCCAGATTACCGGCTTGCCGCCAGAGATCGGTGGTGTATCGGGTATCAGGTAATGAGAACTGACATTTTTGTCAGTTAAAGTGGATAACGAACCGGTGAAATCATCGGCGGTGTAGTGAATAACTAACACTTTCACACGCGGATACGCAGCCTGCGCGCTGTGGCTCGTGTCGACTTTAAAATCGCCCTCATCGACGACGTTTTTATCGCTAACCTCAGGCTTGCTGGAACACCCCGCCAGCAGAGCCGCAATGAAAAGCGTGACCAGGCGAGCTTTCATCGGCGCGTTTTAACCGCAGTACCGGTGACGCTCACCATCAGCATACTTCCCTCTTTGCCCACGGTTTCGTAATCAATATCGATACCGACTACCGCATTGGCACCCAAACCTTCTGCTTGTTCCTGTAATTCCCTGAAGGCTATCTCACGCGCTTTACGTAACTCTTTTTCGTATGCACCGGAACGGCCACCGACGATATCGCGCACCCCAGCAAAAAAGTCGCGAAAAATATTGGCGCCCAGAATCGCCTCGCCAGTCACCACGCCACAATATTCTGTAATGCTCTGCCCCTCGAGCGTTGGGGTAGTTGTAAATTGCATAAGCTTCTCCTCTCTTTGTATCAACATCTTAGCGCATTACCTGCCACGCATTTTGACAACGATACGCTATGCTAAGTTAGTCCTCCTGAGAAGATAAGGAAATAAAAATGCGCAGCTCAGTTTTGGTTCTTCTTCCGTGCGCGATGTTACTCACGGCCTGTACTACCCCCGTAACGCCCGCTTTTAAAGACATTGGCACCCACAGCGGCCCTTGCATTGACGGCGGCCCGGATAGCGTGGCGCAGAAATTTTACGATTATCAAATAAGCCATAAAACTCAGGGCAGCAGCGCGATTACCGGCTTGCGTCCGTATATGAGTGATGCGCTGGCACAGCAAATGCAAAAAGCCAGCGCATCGCCTAATGCGCAAAATGACTTTATGCGCAGCAACATGTTTACCAGCAACGCAGATGGCGCAGACAGTGCCGCAGTAGCCTCCGCGTCTACCATTCCTAACACCGATGCGCGCAATATCCCGCTGCGTGTCAACCTCACTAAAGGTAGTCAAAGCTGGCAAGATGAAGTGCTGATGATTCGTGAAGGCCAGTGTTGGGCTGTCGATGACGTGCGTTATCTTGGCGTAAACAGCCATGCGCCTTCTGGCAGCCTGCGTCAGGCCATAGAAACCGAGTAATTTCCACTGCGGGAGAGGGAAGGTAACCCTTGTAAATAGTCTGGAATTTTTCAATAACTCCGACATTTATTCTTACCTCCCTCCCGCCTCGCTATTTTGTGCTACCTTTAATGCACGCGAGTAGTTATTTTTAGGTTTTAACGCACAAAGATTGCATAACTATTCTGTTAAAGGTACCCTTTGCGGCTTCAATTGCTATTCAACTTATGCGCATGAGTATTCAACTAAACGGCATTAATTGTTTTTACGGCGCACATCAAGCGCTGTTCGATATCACTCTTAGTTGCCCACAGGGCGAAACGCTGGTGCTGCTTGGTCCAAGCGGCGCAGGCAAAAGCTCGCTTCTGCGCGTACTCAATCTGCTTGAGATGCCGCGCTCCGGGCAACTCACCATTGCAGACAACCATTTCGACTTTGCAAAAGCGCCTGGCGACAAAGCCATCCGTGAGTTGCGTCGCAACGTGGGTATGGTGTTCCAGCAATACAATCTTTGGCCACATCTCACCGTGCTGCAAAACCTGATGGAAGCGCCTTGCCGCGTCCTTGGGATCAGCAAAGATGAAGCACGCCTTCGCGCCGATAAACTGCTTGAGCGTTTACGCCTGAAACCCTATATGGACAGGTATCCGCTCCACCTTTCTGGTGGTCAGCAGCAGCGTGTCGCGATTGCCCGTGCATTGATGATGGAACCACAGATCCTGCTGTTTGATGAACCGACCGCAGCACTGGACCCAGAAATCACCGCGCAAATCGTCAGCATCATTCGTGAGTTGGCTGAAACCAACATCACTCAGGTCATCGTTACCCACGAAGTAGAAGTTGCGCGTAAAACCGCAAGCCGCGTGGTTTACATGGAAAATGGCCACATCGTTGAACAAGGTGATGCGAGTTGCTTCGCAAAACCACAGACCGAAGCGTTTAAATTCTATCTGTCACACTGATGTATCCGGGAAAATAACCATGAAAAAAGTTCTGCTTGCCACATTATTAGCCAGCCTGAGCCTTTCCGCGACGGCTGCACAAACTATTCGTTTCGCTATGGAAGCGTCTTACCCTCCATTTGAATCTATGGATGCCAGCAATAAGATCGTTGGTTTTGATGTCGATTTGGCAAACGCGCTGTGTAAAGAGATCGATGCAACCTGTACTTTCAGCAACCAGGCTTTTGACAGCCTGATCCCAAGCCTGAAATTCCGCCGTATTGACGCGGTTATCTCGGGTATGGATATCACTCCAGAGCGTGAAAAACAGGTTCTGTTCAGCAGCCCGTATTATGAAAACTCTGCTTTGTTTGTCGGCCAGAAAGGCAAAATTGCTGATATTAGTGCGCTGAAAGGCAAGAAAGTGGGTATGCAGAACGGCTCCACGCATCAGAAATTCATCATGGATAAACATCCAGAAATTACCACCGTTCCTTACGACAGCTACATGAACGCCAAGCTGGATATGGAAAGCGGCCGTATTGACGCCGTATTTGGTGACACCGCAGTGGTCACCGAATGGCTGAAAGCCGATCCTAAACTGGCCGCTATTGGCGATAAAGTCACGGATAAAGACTACTTCGGTACCGGTTTGGGCATCGCGGTTCGTCAGGGCAACACTGACCTGCAAGCGAAATTCAACACCGCACTGGAAAAAGTGAAGCAAGATGGGACGTACAAAACCATCTACGAAAAATGGTTCCAGAAGTAATCTGAATGAACGAAATGTTTACTTTAGCGAGCGCCGCCGGGATGACCGTCGGCCTTGCCGTTTGTGCGCTGATCATCGGCCTGGCTCTGGCGATGATTTTTGCCGTGTGGGAGTCTGCAAAATGGCGTCCGATTGCCTGGCTGGGTTCAGCTTTGGTAACGGTGCTGCGCGGCTTGCCTGAAATTCTGGTGGTGCTGTTTATTTATTTCGGCTCCTCACAGTTGCTGCTGATCCTCTCAGATGGTTTTGTGCTCAACCTCGGTTTTGTGCAAATCCCTATCCAATTACAGATTGAGAATTTCGATGTCAGCCCGTTCCTGTGCGGCGTGATCGCACTTTCCCTGCTCTACTCGGCTTATGCTTCGCAGACTTTGCGTGGCGCACTTAAAGCCGTGCCAATTGGGCAATGGGAGTCCGGCCAGGCGTTAGGTTTGTCGAAAGCCGCAATTTTCTTCCGTCTGGTGATGCCGCAAATGTGGCGTCATGCGCTACCCGGATTAGGTAATCAGTGGCTGGTATTGCTAAAAGATACTGCGCTGGTTTCGCTGATTAGCGTCAACGATTTGATGTTACAGACTAAAAGTATCGCCACCCGTACTCAGGAGCCGTTTACCTGGTATGTGGTTGCTGCCGCGATCTACCTCGTGATCACCCTCATCAGCCAGTACGTTCTTCAGCGTATTGACCAACGAGCGACACGTTTTGAACGGAGACCCGGCTGATGCTTGAGTATTTACCGGAACTGTTGAAAGGCCTGCACACCAGTCTGACACTCACCGCGGCATCCATTGTTGTCGCGCTGATTTTAGCGCTGTTTTTCACCATCGTTTTGACGCTGAAAACCCCGGTGCTGGTGTGGATTGTCCGTGGTTATATCACGCTGTTCACTGGCACTCCGCTGCTGGTGCAAATATTCCTGATTTACTACGGCCCTGGTCAGTTTCCGTCGATTCAAAACTACCCTGTTTTGTGGCACCTGCTTTCTGAACCGTGGCTGTGCGCATTGATTGCGCTGTCTTTAAACAGTGCAGCCTACACCACGCAACTGTTTTACGGTGCTATTCGCGCTATTCCTGATGGTCAGTGGCAGTCGTGTGGCGCCTTGGGTATGAGCAAGAAAGATACCCTCGCGATTTTGCTGCCTTATGCATTTAAACGCGCACTTTCTTCTTACTCGAACGAAGTGGTTTTAGTGTTTAAAAGTACTTCTCTGGCGTACACCATTACGCTGATGGAAGTCATGGGCCATGGGCAACTTCTGTACGGTCGTACTTACGATGTGATGGTATTCGGTGCCGCAGGTTTGGTTTATCTGGTCGTTAACGGATTACTCACGCTGTTAATGCGAGTGATAGAACGCCGGGCGCTGGCGTTCGAACGCCGTAATTAAGATATCGTTAATCACTCAAAAAGGCGGGGACTTCCCCGCCTTTTTTGCATCCCGATAAATATAATTATACATTTTATTTGCATATAAATTCATTTGCTGGCATGATTTTTTTACGCCGAGAAACGGTGAAAACAATAAAACACGACAGACGGGAGCAACACAAATGAAGAAGTTTATTTTGGCCGCCATGTTCGCTACAGCCGCATTCAACGTGGCCGCAGCCGACAAAATCAACTTTGGTTCTTCTGCCACTTATCCGCCATTTGAATCACTTGATGCTAATAATCAGATCGTCGGTTTTGATATCGACCTGGCTAAAGCTTTATGCAAACAAATGCAGGCAGAGTGCACGTTCACAAACCACGCATTTGACAGTTTGATCCCGTCACTTAAATTCCGCAAATATGATGCGGTAATTTCAGGTATGGATATTACGCCTGAACGTAGCAAGCAAGTTTCCTTTACTACACCGTACTACGCCAACTCGGCGGTCGTGATTGCCAAAAAAGGTGCGTTTAACTCTTTTGATGAACTGAAAGGCAAACGTATCGGTATGGAAAATGGCACCACACACCAGAAATATCTCCAGGAAAAGCATCCGGAAATTAAAACGGTTTCTTACGATAGCTACCAGAATGCGATTATCGACCTGAAAAATGGCCGTATTGATGGAGTATTTGGTGACACGGCAGTGGTAAATGAGTGGCTGAAGACCAACCCACAATTAGGGACTGTTGGCAGCCACGTTACCGATGCAGAATATTTTGGAACGGGGCTGGGTATTGCAGTACGCCCGGATAACCCGGCACTGTTAACGAAATTGAATACGGCGCTGGCGGCAATTAAAGCTGACGGGACATATCAGAAGATCAGCGCCCAGTGGTTCCCTCAGTAAAAGATGCCCTCACCCCGCCCCTCTCCCACAGGAGAGGGTGAAAAGAAAAGTGAAAAAGAAGATCCCCCTCCTTTGGGAGAGGGTGAAAAGAAAAGTGAAAAAGAAGATCCCCTCTCCTTTGGGAGAGGGTGAAAAGAAAAGTGGAAAAGAAGATCCCCTCTCCTTTGGGAGAGGGTGAAAAGAAAAGTGAAAAAGAAAATCCCCTCTCCTTTGGGAGAGGGTTAGGGTGAGGGGAAAAATTAAGCTCGCACCAACAGCGTCAACACTTCGTAATGCGCGGTATGCGGGAACATATCGAACAATTGCACACGTTCTACCCGGTATTCCGCCAACGACGCAATATCCCGCGCCATCGTCTGCGCATTGCAGCTTGAATAGATAATGTATTTCGGGGCCATGTTATTCAAAAAATAACAGAGTGCCTGGCCAATTCCACGCCGTGGAGGATTCACTAATACCAGATCGGGTACATCGTGCTGTTCAGTGGCAAATTTCGTTGAATCCAATGCCTGGAATTGAATATCCGTTAATCCAAGTTTTTCCGCTGACTGACGTGCGCAGGCAATCGCCTCAGGGGCAATTTCAATTCCGGTCAGTTTCATATCGGGCGTTGCACAGTGCAGGCCAAACCCACCCACCCCGCAGAACAAATCCCACATATGTTTGACGGGCAGCTTACGCACCCAGTCACGAGCCGTGGCGTACAAAGATGCCGCAACGGTTGGGTTCGTCTGGAAGAAGCTTTGCGGACGAATATACAGCGGCACACCGTTAAACTGTTCTTCCAGCGCTTGCTGTTCGGTTAATGGGATTTCCTGCTCGCCTTCCATAATCGCCATATGCACGGGCTGAATGTTGGCAGAAATCACTTTTAGCTGCGGGAGCTGTTGCTGCAACCAGGGGAGTGCAGAGCGGAGCTGTTCCAGTTTTGCTTCTGATCGCAGAACAAAACGCAGCATCATGCCGCCGTCTAACTGACTTTCCGTTAGCAGCAGATATTTCAATTCACCGCGTTTGCGCGCCACGTTATAGGGCGTAAGTCCCGCACGCGCGATAAACGGTTTCAGTACGGTAAACACAGCCTGAAATGAAGCCGGATACAGCGGACACTCGGTTAAATCTTCAGGTGTACCATCGCGATGCAGCATCCCCAACAGTGGTTTCTCTACGCTGCCGCTGACCACCATTTTGGCTTTATTGCGGAATGCCTGCTCAGGGCCGCTGACTGGCGCGCACCACTCTTGCACCGCAATACCCTCCAGCAAATGCTGAAGTTCCTTCATCTTGGCGGTGAGTTGTTCGGAAACCGGCTGTTCAATCCACTGACAAGAGCGGCAGCGATTAGCCTGATAGAGCACGCAATGCATAATTACATCCTGAAACCGGGGGGCGTAGATTGTAGCACTACGCTGTCATTGAAGTTTAAAAAAAAGCCGACTCCGAGAAGGGATAAACAGCAAAAATAGCACCAACAAATCGGGTAGTTTCTGCGTCATGAGTGAACGGAATATTTCTCGTTTTGACTCACCAGGGATACTGAACAGTTCAGGATAACCCCAGCCGAGTGACGCGGCCCATAAATAGCTAACGGTAATCACCTGCGTGGCAAGAAACAGCCAGCGTCCCCAATTACGCCCTTTCATGATGACAAACGCACAGCGTAATTCGATACACAGCATCACCAGGCTACCGAGGAAAATCAGCGTCAGGCTCCAGGTTTGCACGCTACGGTGAATGAAATCAAGCGCTCCACTCACACCGAGCATGTTGAAAATCAACATCAAATCGAGGATTCGTGTAGTAAGAATAGCAATTGCCGCCACCAGCACTAATGTGGGAGCGTTCAATTTCGCTTGTGTTTGACTTCGTTTCCTGAAAATTTCCGCAAACCTCGTGTTCCATACGACACAGTGCCGCGACAAGCGCGGCACTGTGGGTTTTACCAGATTTTAAACCTTTCAGCTATGCCTTGCACGTTGGATGTCGCGTAGACGTTGCTTTTCCGCTCGCGCCATAAACCACCAGGCAATCAATCCGATAATCCCAACCACGCCCAAAATTATAGACGCCAATGCGTTTATTTCAGGATTAACCCCCATTCTGACGCTTGAGAATACCAGCATCGGTAACGTTGTCGCACCCGGCCCTGAGACAAAGCTGGCAATGACGAGATCATCAAGCGAGAGGGTGAACGCCAGCAGCCAACCGGAGACAATCGCCGGCGCAATCATCGGGACGGTGATGACGAAGAAGACCTTCAACGGGGTTGCCCCCAGGTCCATCGCCGCTTCTTCGATTGAGTGATCCAACTCCCGCAAGCGCGAGCTGATGACCACAGAAACGTACGCGGTACAAAATGTCACATGAGCCAGCCAAATCGTCAGCATGCCACGGTCACTTGGCCAGCCGATAGCGTGCCCTAACGCGACAAACAGCAACAGCAGTGACAGACCGGTGATGACATCAGGCATAACCAGCGGTGCGGTGAGCATGAAGGCAAAACCCGTGGAGCCACGGAATTTACCAAAACGCACCATAACGACGGCGGCAATAGTCCCAAGGATCACCGCTGCCGTCGCCGCTGCTGCCGCGATAGTTAAACTTAGCCCCACGGCGTTCATCATCGCGGAGTCCTGGAACAATTCGACATACCAGCGAGTCGACCACCCCGCCCAGACGGTCACCAGTTTTGAGCTGTTAAATGAATAGATAACCAGCATCAGCATCGGTGCGTAGAGGAAGGTAAATCCAATGGCTAAAATCACAATGCGCCACGGTGAACGCACTACCGGTAAATTGTTCATGCGTGGTCCTCCGCAGCTTTGTTTTGATATTTGTGGAACCACATGATCGGCACTATCAACAGGATAAGCATGGTTATCGCTACCGCTGACGCAACTGGCCAATCCCGGTTATTGAAGAACTCCTGCCACAGAACACGACCAATCATGATGCTATCTGGCCCGCCAAGCAGTTCCGGTATAACAAACTCCCCCACCGCCGGAATAAACACCAGCATGGAGCCCGCGATAATGCCGCCTTTGGTCAGTGGCACGATCACGCTGAAGAATGTTTTCAGCGGGCGAGCCCCCAAATCTAACGACGCTTCCACTAACGAGTAATCGAGTCGCGTCAGCGCGGTATAAATCGGCAACACCATAAACGGCAAATAGGCATAAACAATACCGATGTAGACCGCAAGATTGGTGTGCAGAATCACCAATGGTTGGTCAATAACCCCTAGCCACATCAATACGTTGTTCAGTACACCGTTATTTTTCAGTATGCCCATCCAGGCATAAACGCGGATCAGGAAGGAGGTCCATGAAGGTAAAATCACCAGCAATAACAGAATGTTACGCGTTGATGATTTACTGTGTGCCACCGCCCACGCCAGCGGATAACCCAGCAGCAAGCAGCATATTGTGGATACCCCAGCGACTTGCAGCGACTGTAAATAGGCATCTGCGTATAACGGATCGTCAGTGAGCTGGAGATAGTTCGCCAGATTCAGCGCCAGTGAAATCTGATCGTCAGCCCAGGTGATGAGATCGGTATAAGGTGGAATGGACCGGGCTATTTCAGCAAAACTTATCTTGAAGACAATCAAGAACGGCAGCATAAACAGCAAAATCAGCCACAAGTACGGCAATGCAATCACAACCTTACGGCCATGGAGCATTTGCATTTTTGCCAGCCACATTTTAAAACTGCTGGCCGGTGGCTCGGCCGGGCGTTCGGTAATCGTGCTCATTTCGCCCCCTTAAACGGTCAAGACCACACAACTCTCGGCATCCCAACACAGACGAACTTCGTCACCCCAGGTTGGCATCCCCTTGCGGTTCCGGTTCTCATTTTGCAACTGCGCGCTGATCATCTGCCCACTCACCAGACGCACGTGATAAATCGACAGGTCGCCAAGATAGGCAATATGCACCACTTCACCGACCGCGAAGTTGTAACGGTCTTCTGGAGGTTCTTCGCAAAGCATGACTTTTTCAGGACGCAGTGCGACGTACACCGGCACCCCGTCAACCACCGAAACATCCGGATCAACTTTAAGCGAATGAATCAGCCCAGGGCTTTCAATGATCAGCCCATCTTCCCGGCGCTCTTTCAACAGCCCTTCAAAGACGTTCACCGAACCGATAAATTCCGCGCTGTAGCGCGTAGCCGGATATTCGTAGACCTCTTCCGGCTCGCCAATTTGCTCGAACTTGCCACGATTCATAATGGCGATACGTCCCGCCATGGTCATCGCTTCTTCCTGGTCGTGCGTCACCATGACGCAGGTGGCACCCACACGCTCGAGAATATCCACGACTTCGAGCTGCATACGGTCACGCAATTTCTTATCCAGCGCGCCCATCGGCTCATCGAGCAGCAATAATTTTGGCCGTTTCGCGAGGCTTCGTGCCAGCGCGACACGCTGACGCTGCCCGCCTGAAAGCTGGTGCGGTTTGCGTTTGGCGTACTCTTGCATATGAACCAGCGTCAGCATCTCCTGCACACGCTGAGTGATTTCATTTTTCGGCAGCTTGTCTTGCTTGAGTCCAAACGCGATATTTTGCTCGACCGTCATATGCGGGAAAAGTGCATAGGACTGGAACATCATATTGATTGGCCGCTGATAGGGCGGGACGTGTGACAAATCCACACCATCCAGCATGATTTGCCCGGCACTGGGTTGTTCAAAACCCGCCAGCATGCGTAACAGCGTTGATTTACCACAGCCGGATGGCCCGAGCAGCGCAAAAATTTCGCCTTTATAAATAGTCAGATTGACATCATCAACGGCATGTTGCCCGTCAAAGGACTTAGTGAGGTTGCGAACTTCAAGCAGCGGCGTAAGCGCCTTGCGAGTTTTCGCGTGCGGACGAGGGATTACGTCAGTCAATTGTGTGCTCTCCGGCAAAAGCAAAATTCTACCTTTCATCTTTCAAATCGCAGGGGTGTTGGCTGCTTTCGTTCACCCCAGTCACTTACTTATGTAAGCTCCTGGGGGTTCTCTCTCTTGCCGCCTACCTGCAACTTGAAATCTAAAAGTTATAACCAACTAAAATATCTAACTATTTCCCTGTTTTAACTTTAGTCCAGGCACGCGTAATGACACGGTCAACTTTTGGTGATTGCACACCTTGAGTGAACAGTTTGCTGCGAACATCAGCCGGTGGATAAATGCCCGGATTATCACGAATCTCAGCATTTAACAGCGGAGTCGACTCTTTATTCGCATTGGCGTAATAAACGTGATTACTGATATTCGCGACGACATCCGGTCGCATCAGATAGTTAAGGAACTGATAGGCTTCATCTTTATTTTTCGCGTCATTGGTGATTGCGAACATATCGAAGTAAACCATCGCCCCTTCTTTAGGAATGGTATAAGCAATATTCACGCCATTTTTGGCTTCTTTAGCGCGGTTTGCCGCCTGGAGAATATCGCCAGACCAACCGATCGCCACGCAGATGTCGCCGTTAGCCAAATCGTTGATGTATTGGGAAGAGTGGAAATAACGGATAGACGGACGCAATTTCAACAGCAGATCGTTCGCCGCACCGGTGTAATCACTCGGATTGGTGCTGTTAGGATCTTTGCCCAGGTAGTGCAATACGCTTGCGTAAACCTCGCTCGGCGCATCAAGGAACGAAACGCCACAGCTTTTCAGCTTCTCAAGATTTTCTGGTTTCAGGATGAGATCCCAGCTGTCCACCGGCGCATCTTTGCCCAATACCGCTTTGACTTTATCGACGTTGTAGCCAATTCCTGTCGTAACCATCATGTACGGAATGCCGTATTTATTGTCATGGTCATTATGGGCGACCAGTTTAAGCATTTCCGGATCGAGATTTTTGTAGTTCGGCAATTTGCTCTTATCAAGAGGCTGGAAAATACCGGCCTGAGCCTGACGCTCCAGGAATTGTGAAGAAGGCACGACGAGGTCATAACCCGTACTGCCGGCCATTAACTTCCCTTCCAGAACTTCGTTGGAGTCGAAGACGTCGTACACCACTTTAATGCCGGTTTCTTTCGTAAAGTTTGCCAACGTATCTGGAGCAATATAATCAGACCAGTTATAAACGTGCAGCGTCTTTTGTTCAGCGGCAAATGTCGTGGCAGAGACTGCCATCAACAAACCCGTCACCATCCCCGACAACAATTTTTTACGTTGGGCGAACATATGTCATTCCTTCTGAATAAAGGGTAAATCTCGCTTTCACGAGCAGAATTTACTCAATCAAACTTTTATGCATTTAGTTAATGCTTTGGGAACATGCAAGAACCATGCATCTCTATTCAAACTACGGTGAAAAAAGCTGGCGCCTTCCCACAGACGTTGCATATTTTAAGTGTCACGCAAGAATAACTGTAGCCAGGGTTAGTGACTATAGCGCGACTAAAAAAGCGCCTTATATCAATTTTTTAACAAAAAAATGCCTATACCGTCGCGTGATACTGGCAACAATGGCGAGAATAATGCTTAGGAATAGCGGGTAAGGCAGGATAAAAAATGTGGGCCGCAGCGGACAAAACAGCCGCTGCGTTCAGAAAAGAAACGATCGGTGCAGAAGTTAGTGTAAAAAGTGGGTTTGAACCAGGGTGCTGTCTTGCTCTTCTTCCCCGTCAGAGATGTAGAGCAACTGATTCGCGCACGCTTCCAGAATCACCATCGAGATCTGCTCTTCGCTCTGTTTTACAAAATGAGCAAATTGCTCGCGCGTTATTCCAACCGCCGCTTGTAGCGACTGGCAAACCACGAGTTTTGGTAAATTGTCGTCCTGGATATCTAAAAACGCTTTCACCGTCAGTGAACTGGCATTAATAGACGAGAGATCGGATGCCAGGGGCAACAATGCGGAGGGCTTTACCTCGGCCAGGGCTGAAAACAAGACGATATTATCGACAAGATCGATTTTCGCATCGTAGACACCATCAAAATTCTGCATATGAGGCAGATGGAGCGCCTGGCAGGTATCGCACTCGAAAATGGTCACGCCGATTTCGTCAAGCCAGCGGCGTAAGATGTCCAGAGTAGGGACAACGAGTGAATCCATAAATGCCGTAGCCTCTTTTAAAGGGGTGATTAATAGCCTATCTAAGTCGCGCCATAGCTTACGCAAAAATAGCGCTTCATACTATTATTATGCGTCCAATGGTGCCGATGCTCGAATTTAGCCGCCCGTTTTCAGGCAATAACCAGGATGGGCCTGTTGCTCAATCCACTTGATCATTAGGGTCGCAATGTCGACACCGCTCGTCTTTTCAATGCCTTCCAGACCCGGTGACGCATTAACCTCCATCACCAGCGGGCCACGCTTCGCGCGTAAAATATCAACACCAGCGACATCCAGCCCCAACGTTGCGGCAGCATGAAGGGCAATTTCGCGCTCACGCTCGGTAATTTCGACCTGATTCGCCACGCCTCCGCGATGCAAGTTAGAACGGAAGTCCCCTGGTTTTGCCTGGCGTTCGATAGCCGCCACCACTTTATTCCCTACCACCAAACAACGAATATCCCTGCCCTGCGCTTCTTTTATATATTCTTGCACCAATATGTGAGCATTCAGACCGCGGAATGCGTCAATCACGCTTTCTGCGGCCTGGCGCGTTTCCGCTAACACCACGCCGATCCCTTGTGTCCCTTCAACCAACTTCACCACCAGCGGCGCACCACCGACCATGTCGATTAAATCACTGGTGTCATCGGGCGAGTGAGCAAAACCGGTCACGGGTAAATCAATGCCCTGGCGCGCCATTAGCTGCAATGACCGCAGTTTGTCGCGAGCACGGGTGATGGCTACAGATTCGTTAAGCGGATAGCTCCCTAACATTTCGAACTGGCGTAGAACGGCGGTGCCGTAGAAAGTAATCGCGGATCCGATACGCGGAATCACCGCATCATAATGGGGAAGCTGGCGCCCTTTATAGTGCACTGACGGGGCCGCCGGATTGATATTCATATAGCACGATAGGGGATCGATGATTTCGACTACGTGGCCACGGCGAGATGCCGCTTCACGAAGCCGTTTACAAGAATAAAGCGTTCCATCCCGGGATAAAATGGCGATTTTCACCCTGCACCTCAGCGTTTCCAGTCCGATAATAACAGCGCGGTTATCATAGCACCGCCATTGTGTTTCAACGAACGGGCAATGTGTCTGGCGACTGTTTTAACACGTCAATTAAATGACGCGTGGTAGAAGACAGATGATGCGGGTCGTACACGACATAAAGATCGGCTGGGATCGCTTTAGTCAGCGGGCGGAAAGTCACTCCTGGCCAGTTCATTTGCGCATAGCTGTCTGCCATGATCGTCAACCCCATTCCAATACTGACCAGCGCCAGTACAGTCTGCGGCTCAACCGCCTCTCTTACCACTCGCGGCGAAAACCCAGCTTCCCGGCAAACACCTTGCAAAAAAGTCCAGTCAGAATGCACTGCGGTCATCGTGACAAAGGCTTCATGGCGTAACTGTTCAATATCGATAGCTGTTTGTTTTGTTAGCGGGTGCTTTTCGGGCAACGCGACTAAAAACGTAGCGTCATGAAGTTTTTCACTGCGCAATCCCGGCGGTGGATTGGTTTCCATGCGCCAGATTCCGGCATCAATGTCGTGACGATCAAGTAAAGCAAGCTGGTCACCCGGAGATTTTTCACGGAATAAGATATCAATGGCAGGGTTATCCGCGATGAACCGCTGCAACCCCAGACGCAACCCACCCCAAATTGCCGTGCCGACAATTCCCAGATGAATTCGCCCACCTTCCCCACGCCCAATTTGCTCAACGCGCGCCAGTGCCTGGTTCGCGCTATCCAGCAGCAGGCGGGTTTCTTCCAGTAAGACTTCACCTGCATAAGTCAGGGCGACGCTACGGGAATGACGAATAAACAGCACCGTGCCGAGCTGGGATTCTAACTCTTTGATGTGGAAGCTCAGCGGCGGTTGCGACATGTTGAGTCGCGCTGCGGCTTTACCAAAATGCAGCTCTTCCGCTACGGCTTGAAAATAGCGCAGTAGTTTTAAATCGGTACGGTAAGTTCGCTGTGAATGGCTCATGAGGCTCCCTGTGCTCTGGCAGCCCCATAAGTTATCACTCCTGTCGCTCACTGTAATCCAGGCGAAGATTAATGTGCGACCGGTGCCGAAGCTTTAAGCGATGGCGTGTGACGATACTGGAAACTGAAGTGGAAAATAATCGCCAACACCAGCGCATATCCAGCGAAGACTAACCAAATGGTCGTCCAGTCTTTTACGCCGTCAACACTGAAGTAATCCACAACATAGCCGCTAAGAATTGCACCAACATACGCACCAATCCCATTAACCATGGTCATGAACAACCCTTGAGCACTGGCCCGAATACGCGAGTCGACTTCTTGTTCTACAAAGACTGAACCGGAAATATTAAAGAAATCAAAGGCACAGCCGTAGACCACCATAGAGAGCAGCAGTAACACAAAGCCAAATGCTGATGGGTCGCCCCAGGCAAACAAAGCAAAGCGCAACACCCACGCCACCATACTCATCAACATCACTTGTTTGATGCCAAAGCGGCGCAAAAAGAATGGGATGGTAAGGATAAACGCCACTTCGGACATTTGAGAAACCGACAGCAAAATTGAGGGATACTGCACCACAAAGCTGTCTGCAAACTCAGGATTACGTGAAAAATCATGCAGGAACGGGTTACCGAACGTATTGGTTATCTGCAAGACCGCACCCAGCAACATAGCGAATAAGAAGAAAACTGCCATGCGAGGATTTTTGAACAATACAAATGCATCTAATCCCAAGCGACTCACCCAGCTACGGGACACACCACCTTTAATCACCGCAATTGTCGGCAAGGTGAGTGAATAGAGCGCCAATCCCAGAGAAGCCCCCGCCGCAATGTACAATTGAAGATTACTGAGTTCGAAACGCATCAGGCTGACAGTCCACATCGCGGCAATAAAACCGATGGTGCCAAACACGCGTATTGGTGGGAAATGGCTGACGGTATCCAGACCCGCTTTTTCGAGACTGGCATAAGAGATGGTATTCGACAGCGCAATCGTTGGCATAAACGCCATCGCATTACCCAGCATGACCCAAAACATCAGCCCCGGCTGGTTGATGCTCGCAGCCCAGGTAAGCATTGCCGCACACACCAGGTGACACAGCGCATAAACACGATTCGCAGGCAGCCATTTGTCGGCAATAATACCGACGATCCCCGGCATTAATAACGCAGCAATGCCTTTGGTGCTATAGACCATGCCCACGTCAGCCCCTCGGAATCCGAGGGTATTAATCATGTATGAGCCCAGCGTGACCAGCCAGGCCCCCCAAATGAAATACTGCAAAAACAACATGATTTTCAAGCGTGATTTAATCGCTATGGAGTTAATCGCCATGTGTTTTACCCGGTGTGTTGGTTGTGTCTCAGGCGAGCTTGCCCAGGAAACCGCAGATCAGATTAATAAAGTTCTGACGCGAAAGTGCCGCAGCCGCCAGGGTTTGTGCGTGGGAAAGCTGCACGCTGCCCAGGCCTTCAGCCAGGTTTGTAATCGCAGAAACAGCAACCACTTTAAGACCGCAATGGCGAGCGCTGATCACTTCAGGCACCACCGACATACCCACAACATCGCCACCAATGATTTGCATCATGCGAATTTCTGCTGCGGTTTCAAAGTTTGGCCCAGGGTAAGAGACAAACACACCTTCCGTGAGCGGGAAGCCCTGCTCTTTCGCTACATTCTGCAAAATGCCACGGTAGTCGGCATCATAAGCATTTGCCAGAGAGAAGAACCGCTCACCGAAACGCTCATCGTTAGGGCCAACGGTCGGCGTACCCGGCATCGTATTAATGTGATCGTTAAGCGCAACCAGGCTCCCGGGGCCAACTTCAGGACGCAGTGAACCCGCCGCGTTAGTCGAGAACAGGATTTCGCATCCCAGTAATTTGAAGGTGCGAATGGCATTCGTCATAACAGACATGCCGCGTCCTTCATAAAAATGGCCTCGCCCTTTCATACACGCGACGGGAATACCGGCGAGAGTCCCAACCACCAGCTCGCCTGCATGACCGTGAACCGTGCTAACCGGGAATCCAGGCAACTCGTCATAGGGGAAAACGACGGGCTGCTCGATTTTCTCAGCCAGTTCGCCAAGCCCGGAACCCAGAATGAAAGCCACGCGCGGAACCAGGCCATTAATGCGTGAACGGATAATATCTGCGGCGTAAAACGGGGAGTTATCAAGTGTAGTCATCGGCATCGGGTGCTCCTTGTCTTGGTGTCGAAATAATCAGAAGAAGTGTTGCTCACTCTGTTATACCGACTTGCGACTGTGCACCACCAATACCGTTTGGGCGGGTGATTGATAGTAAAAATGTATTGATTGGCGATGATTACCCAAAAAACTCTAAATAATTCGAGATGCAGGTAGGCGGCAAGAGAATGACAAATTCGTCGGGAACGAATTTGACCAGCCAGAGGCTGGCCTTCGGTGAGAGACAGGAGTCTCTCATTAATCCCCATGAGCTTACTTGAGTAAGTGATTGGGGTGAATGAACACAGCCAACACCCCTGCAACTTGAAGTATGACGAGTTTTATTAGCGGGTTGCCCAACCTTGCTTATGCAAATAATCAAGAATGAAAGGACGGTTTTCTTTAATGATGGTGCGACGAATATGGTCACTCCATGTGTCACGACGAGCATTGCTGCCGCGAGAGAGATAATACTGCGCCATCTCTTCGTCATACTGTGCCAAGACATCTGCATCAACGGGCTTATAGCTATTCTCATGCATCACCATCGCCGCTGGCATGCGTGGTTTGATGTCATGGTCTTCATCTGGCCAACCCAGGCACAAACCAAATAATGGCAGAACGTGTTTCGGCAAGGCCAATAATTCAGTCACTTCCTCGATACTATTGCGAATGCCCCCGATGTACACACCGCCTAATCCTAACGATTCCGCGGCCGTAAAAGCATTTTGCGCAAGCAGCGCGGTATCAACAACGCCCAGCAATAATTGCTCCGCCAGGCCAAGCTGTGCCTCAGGGCAGATTTGTAGATGCCGATTAAAGTCAGCACAAAACACCCAAAACTCTGCCGCTTGCGCAACATGTCGCTGGCCACCTGTCAGTGGAACAAGCTGCTCACGCAATGATTTATCAGTGATGCGAATAATCGAGCTGCACTGCAAAAAACTGGAACTGGAAGCCGCCTGGGCACTGGCAACAATCGCTGCACGCTGTTCATCTGTAATGGGTGCGTCGGTAAATCGACGAATGGAACGGTGTGAACGCAGCAGATCAATGGTCGGCGTCATCGCGTTTATCCTTTGGCTTGTTTGTAAGAGATTTATCAACGGGTGGCTGGCCTTTGGTCAGCAGCGGCGCAACATTTTGCGCCATCGCCCATACCATGAAGGCTGCCGCGGGAAGCATCAGGGCAATACCCAAAAATACCATGACAATAGCCGCTGTGGCACTTCCAACGGGCGCTGGCAATGTCACATAACCGTTCAGGGAAAGATATGAGAGAAGTAAAAAAGCAATACCGATAACTTCGAGGACTAACACAGGTTTCGGCAAGGCACCGAGTGAACGCATCCGCTTGTCTCCAGAGGCAATTATGGGTTGAGTATACGACCGCATATTACTTCCCCAAAATAATTCGAGTTGCATCGCGGCGGCAAGAGAAGGAGTCCAATGAGCTTACTAAAGTAATTCGGGTGAGTTCTCACAGCCAACAATGAGGCAACTTGAAGTATGAAGGGGATAGGTGGGGAGTATCAGACTAACAGGTAATACCTTCTTCCCATTCGTAACCGTTAGCGGCATTATAGTTGCCATTCGCCGGTTCGTTCGGCCATAAAAAATGAAGGAGATACCATGTTTGCAGTGATTTTTGGCCGCCCAGGCTGCCCATATTGCGTTCGTGCTAAAGAGTTGGCTGAGAAACTGACCGCTGAGCGTGACGACTTCAACTTCCGTTATGTTGATATCCATGCAGAAGGCATCAGCAAGGCCGATCTGGAAAAAACTGTCGGTAAGCCTGTTGAAACCGTTCCACAGATCTTCCTCGACCAGAAACACATCGGTGGTTGCACAGATTTCGAAGCTTACGCGAAAGAACACCTGAGTTTGTTCCAGAACGCGGAATAAGCAACAGACAAAAAAACCGGCTCAATGAGCCGGTTTTTTTTACCGCTGACGGCGGAGCACGCTACGTAAAAACAGATAGCACAATGCCCCAAGCGCACACCAAAACACAGCACTAAACATCCAGGCCATTTCTTGCCAGAACGTTCGCGTTGGCGACATCCAAAACTGAATGATGAGCAGACAAAGCGGTGAAGCCAGTACTGCGCCTATCAACGGTTTGATCACTCGGCCATGGCGGGAAAACACGCTAGCGATAATACCCGGCAGGATAAAAAACAGCATCCCCCACTCAGAATGATTATCACCCGGGTAGCTATTGGCGCCCATTAATTTCTGCGAAAGAAACACGCCAACAAACAACACGAAGCAGCAAATGACTCCAAACCAACGTTGTCCACGCATGAACACACATCCTCCTGACAATCGCCTATATCGAACTTAAAATTACAGTTCTGCATGAGAACCGGCCCGATTGAGATAAGTTTCAGCAATCCTTGCTAAAAAATAGATAGCGCAATTAGCACAATATTCTTACTAGCCGTTAATCTTTATAAAGATTAAACTAAAGGCCATTATCAGGTCTGCGCACTGGATATTTTAATGCAAAGAAAATACATCAAATTGCGTCGTTAATAGTAGAAACCTTAAACCAAAAAACCATCTCTTTCAACAAGTTACTAGTAAACAAGAAGTTAGCCTTCGTGAATATAAACGTCGCAGATTTGTTAAGCGGGAATTACATCCTGTTATTATTTGTTGTTCTGACCTTGGGCTTATGCCTGGGGAAATTACGCCTTGGGCCCGTCCAACTGGGTAATTCCATTGGTGTTTTGGTGGTCTCTTTAATACTCGGCCAACAACATTTTTCGATTAACACTGACGCCCTAAATTTGGGTTTCATGCTGTTCATTTTTTGTGTCGGCGTGGAAGCTGGGCCAAACTTTTTTTCAATTTTCTTCCGCGATGGCAAAAATTATCTGATGTTGGCCCTGGTCATGGTCGGCACCGCCATGTTGCTGGCATTAGGCTTGGGGAAACTCTTTGGCTGGGATATCGGCCTTACCGCCGGGATGCTCGCAGGTTCGATGACCTCCACCCCAGTACTGGTGGGTGCAGGTGATACGTTGCGCCATTCGGGGGTCGCAGGTACCCAGCTTGCCGCGTCCCTGGATAACCTTAGCCTCGGTTACGCGCTGACTTATCTTATCGGCCTGGTTAGCCTGATTGTTGGCGCACGCTACTTACCTAAACTTCAGCATCAGGATTTACAAACCAGCGCGCAACAAATCGCTCGGGAGCGCGGGCTGGATACTGACGCCGCTCGCAAAGTGTATCTGCCGGTTATTCGTGCATATCGCGTAGGTTCTGAGCTGGTCGCCTGGGCTGATGGTAAAAATCTGCGTGAGCTCGGTATTTATCGCCAGACCGGTTGCTACATCGAACGTATTCGCCGCAATGGCATTCTGGCGAACCCAGATGGCGACGCAGTGCTGCAAAAAGGTGACGAAATCGCGCTTGTGGGTTATCCGGATGCCCATTCCCGCCTCGACCCAAGTTTCCGTAACGGTAAAGAAGTTTTCGACCGCGACCTGCTGGACATGCGCATTGTCACCGAAGAAATTGTGGTGAAGAATCACAATGCTGTGGGCCGTCGCCTCGGGCAATTAAAGCTGACCGATCACGGCTGCTTCCTCAACCGTGTTATCCGTAGCCAGATTGAAATGCCTATCGACGATAATATCGTGCTCAACAAAGGGGACGTTTTACAAGTCAGCGGAGATGCTCGTCGCGTGAAAACCGTTGCAGAGCGCATCGGGTTTATCTCTATTCACAGCCAAATTACCGACTTACTCGCCTTCTGCGCCTTCTTCATTATTGGCTTGATGATCGGCATGATCACCTTCCAGTTCAGCTCGTTCAGTTTTGGTGTGGGCAATGCGGCAGGCTTACTGTTCGCCGGGATTATGTTGGGCTTCCTGCGAGCCAACCATCCAACCTTCGGCTATATCCCGCAAGGGGCGCTGAATATGGTGAAAGAGTTCGGTTTGATGGTGTTTATGGCAGGCGTTGGTTTAAGCGCAGGCAGCGGCATTGGTAACGGCTTAGGTGCGGTTGGCGGACAAATGTTGATCGCCGGGCTCATCGTCAGCCTGGTTCCGGTCGTGATCTGCTTCTTGTTTGGTGCATACGTTTTACGCATGAACCGCGCATTACTGTTTGGCGCAATGATGGGCGCACGAACCTGCGCACCAGCAATGGAAATCATCAGCGACACCGCGCGTAGCAACATTCCGGCACTGGGCTACGCCGGGACTTACGCTATCGCCAACGTGTTGCTAACCCTCGCGGGGACGCTAATCGTAATCATATGGCCGGGTTTGTGACCCCTGTTGCAAACAAAGAAAAAAGATTTTTTATGACAGAGCGAACTTTTTGATTGGGACAAAGTCTTAATTAGTGCCACTGCTTTTCTTTGATGTCCCCAATTTGTGGAGCCCATCAACCCCGCCTCTTTGGTTCAAGGTTGATGGGTTTTTTATTGCCTGAATTTTGCACCCTTTCATATCAGCAACTTACCCTACCCCATCTGAGCTGATGGCGACAAAATGGCGGCAGCGCCTCAATAGACATAGCAACCTGACCTGAATTGGCAGGATGTGGCTGCACGACGTTAGTTTCTTTCGGAGTTGCGATGGAGCGCACATAAGTTTCATGTGTGATGAACGTATGGCTGCAATTTATGTTCTGGCACTGGTTGTAACGTTCTTTGGTGTTCGAAGATACCTGGAAGCTACTGCGGGTATGGGCTGAGTTCCCACACAATGGACAAATCAGCTCGCCCCTTTGCAAGCTGGGTTGAGAATGATGCCAAACCACGCTGAATTCTCGCCCATTCAGTTTTTGCTCAATGCTCCGCATAGTAACGGCTGGAATATTGCTTAATTATCACCAGAATATTTTCATCAGATCTCATCAGATAATCTCCCTGTTGGTTCGGGCGCTTTCGTTGTTTTGGGTTTAGCTTTTCTTTTGCTCAGCGGACTTTAACAACTTCCTTTTTCTTCGGTTCGTGAGTGTTTAGCCAGCGAGTCTGTACACCCGTATAAGCCCCTCGGTCAGCCAGCCGCTGGCAATTTTCCCTCGCCTTGTCGGATGAACAGCAGATTGACATTCTTAATCGCGGCAATGGCGCCATACTCTTTTAGTCATGCGCATATAGACGCAGATAATTTATAAACAATTTGCTATATGCAACAGTGGCAGGAAGTACACTCTAAAAATATTATTGCCATAAAGCTATTTTTATGCATACACAAAGCCATCATGATTTCAAATCATGTTATTTACTATTATTATATGATGTGCCAATATTGATTTTTTGATAAATCAAAACAGTAATAGTTTTAAGTGGGTATTTTTAATGAATAATAAAATCAGATATGAGTGGGTTGATGCTTTAAAGTTTTTAGGGATTTTTGCAATTTATATAGGACATTTTGGCACTGCTGCCGGGAAAATATATCCCTTCGTTTTCAGTTATCATGTTCCATTATTCTTCTTCGCTGCTGGTTTCTTTTCAAAAAACAAGAACACCCCACTCCATCAATTTACAATCGACAAAGCAAAAAGATTGCTTTTACCTTACTTTTCCTTTGCATTTATGACTCTTGCGATCACATCTTTAAACGCTGGGGGTGACTTTCGATCATTAATAAATGCATCGTTGGATATTCTATATGGTGTTCGTAACAATCCTTTCGTTGGTTCAATATGGTTCATAAACTGTCTATTCGCAATGATAATCATTGACAATTTGTTCGTAAGATTATTTAAAAATAATTTCCTTATTTTATGCATATCGATTCTCTCATTTGCTTATACACAAACACTACTCAGTCACAACCCTCTGGTTGAACCTAAATGGTTCTGGAATGTGGATTCAGCATTAGCTTATTGGTGGCTTCTTGCCATGGGCCGATGCATGTTCAAAGAGTTGTGTGAAAATCGGTTTTTCGGAAAATCAATAGCTGGGGTTGTGATATTTATCTTACTTGCAGGCGCAACTGCTTATCAATTACTTAACGGCAATTCGTTGATAACTACAATAGCCAACCGATTACTACCTGTCATCACTCAAAGTCAAATATTTGCCATATTAAACTCAATCATATCAACAACAATTTTGATTTTATTTAATATTTTTATAGCCAAAATAATAAGCAAAAGTGAATTCATAATAAACGCCGGAAAAAACACACTTAATATATGTGGGCTTGAGTATATAACTAAGTTGCTCATCCCAGCGACTGCGGCTCTTTTAGGATTATCATTTGGAATCCCAAGTGTGATTTCTGCGATACTTTATACATTAATTTGCTTATATATTTCAAACATCATCGGCTACTGGCTATCAGATAAAATTGGCTACTCATTTTCAATTAACGTTCCGAAACCCAAAAATTATAAAACGTTGATACAGTAGCACTTTCGGAGGAGTTTTCTAGAGTATTGCTTGTCATTTAAACAAGCATGCTTCTGATAATGAGCGCTTGCGACTGAGATCTAACAGTTACAAGATTGGTCAACATGAACACAAGCCCCCCAGTCTTGAAAACAGGGGGGAGTGGTGCAGCATCCCCTATTACTCGACTTTATTGGAGATGGTTCGTTGATAAAGTATCTGGAAACTCAGCATTAAAATTGGGCGCATTGATATAACCTATCGGTTCATTACCCAGAAGAAAAATGTGTCTCTGGTATTCAATTCTGTCGCTTCCCGATGGTGAAAATTTGTCACCGTAATTATTTCCAGGGCGAACTTCATCAATCCACTCAGGCCTTCCGTATGGATAACTGCCAGGGCTTAGACCATCAGGAAAAATACTGTTTTTTGTCGACCATCCCATGCTTCACCACTGGGTTATTACTCTTGTTCTCCCGCGAGATAAAGTTTTACACCGTCACAAACTTCCTGTGGCCGTCGATGGCAAATGGGCGAAACATTCATCAAAATCAGTGGCCAGTTAAATACCTGAACAAACAGGTGCAGCAAGATTACCGGATTATCAAACTGAGAGATATGGTGCGCAACGGGTAATATCAACATCCACAAAGTGATGGGTTATTGCCTGTGAATTAGTTTTATTTGCTGCCTGCCCGAATAACTGGCAATGCAGCTTTTTCTGGCATTCCGTCGTTAACGCGACAGAGCACAACCGAAATATCATTGGCCATTAGCATCAATTTTAGTTACGCATAACCTAGGAAATAATAAACTTTTAGTTTTAACATTTTTAGTTCTCTCTGTTGTTCTTGGATATATATCATATAGATTTGTTGAAAATAATAAATACATCCCTAAGAAAGTTATCGCCATTTTAGCTCTGGCGGCTGTTTTAACACCAGTTTTGGGGAAATACCTATATATGCATGAAAAATGGTTGAATAAAAATGATCTGTTATTGGATTCGTATAGCAAATACGATATTAAGCCTCAATTTAATGGAGGCCTAAAAGATCCAACAAAAAGTTGTTTTTTAAGCAGCAAAAACCCATCCATCAATGATTACGACTATAGTTATTGTACTAATACAGAAAAACACAAGAAAACAATTTTATTATTTGGCGATAGTCATGTGGCCGAGTTTTCTAAAGCTATCCGGGAAAAATACTGGAATTATAATATAATTCAAGCTACTTCCTCTGGATGTCCACCTATCATAAATGTAAAAGGTGAAGGAACTTGCCAAACTCTGTTTAACATGGTCTTTAACAAAATTATAAAAGATAAACAAATCGACATCGCTATAGTTGGTGCTAACTGGAGCGCTTTTGCTACAACCAATGATATAATTACGGGAATAAGCCAGACAAACCAGTTACTTAAAGAAAGAATAGCTACCGTAAAATTCATTAGTCAAACAAAGAATTATCCTTCTTCACTTCCGATGTTAATTATGAATTCAAAAAACATAAGTGAGATAGTTCCAGCAGAAGATAGTCATATTTTCTATAATAAAATGAAGAAAGAACTTCCGACAATTAATTTCATTGATATTTATAATTATGGCTGCAAGAATGGTAAATGCAAATTATTAAATGACGATAACATACCCATGTTCTTTGACAATAACCACTACACATACGAATGGACAAAAAATATTGTTAACGATTTATTTTAACCAAGGTATTAGTGCCATTAATTGACGCCAATGTTTTATAAGTCGATGATTAATTCATAAGAATTGATCATCGACTGTCGTTAACGGAAACACTGACTGCACCAGTTTTGATACATCAACTCGCATTAAAATCACCCGACATCTTTCCATGCAAGTATCTCGGAGAATAGCAGTACCTGCATCGACAGCATCCACAATTACACGCAAGTCAGTTCGTTGTTGATCTGCAATCCCAATGAGTTCTTCAGGTGTAGGCTGCAGAACCTGTAACCATCAATCTTGAGCAAAGCTATCTAAGCAGAATGTTTAGCGAGTTATCGCGTCCGGGAGAATGGACGCAACTGAATCCATTAGCAACCATGCGAAAGTTTACCACTGCCGAGACAGAGATGGTCTGGCTCACGCATGAACAAATCACAGAATTGCTGACTAACTATAACTGGCTTGGCGAGGATTTAACTCTTTTCGTGAAGGTTTGTTTAAGTACCGGCGCACGCTGGCGTGAGGCTGAAAGTCTGGGACGTTCGCAGATATCAAAACACAAGATCACTTTCATTCGGACGAAGGGCAAAAAGAACCGCAGCATTCCGGCCAATAAAGAGCTTTATGAAGAACTGACAGCACGCAAAACTGAAAAGTTTTTTAAGGAGTGCTACTTCCAGTTTATGGGAGCTATAGAATCTACGTCTATTAAGCTGCCTCGCGGCCAACTCACCCACGTTCTACGCCATACATTTGCCGCACATTTCATGATGTCGGGCGGCAATATTCTTGCCCTGCAGAAAATCCTCGGTCACCACGATATTAAAATGACAATGCGTTATGCTCATTTAGTACCGGACCATCTTGAAACCGCTCTACGATTTAATCCCCTGGCAACCATGGATCAGTTATCTATAGATGCTCCTCGCGTGCGCACCTCATAGTTGCGGAGTATCATTAGGATAGTCTTGATTATCAGGGATAACATTATTATGAATGAGTTACAGAAACAGGGGTTAGAGCTTCGTACTAAAGCAAAAGAATTGGCTCTTGCTGCTTTGGCAAAGCATCCTGATGGACAGAAAAATGGCAAAGGAATTAAACAATCTGAAGTGTTCAAGCTCTGCGGCTTGGGTTGGGGAGCAAAGCCAAAGGCTACTAGCTCGAATCAACAATATTGGGTGGTAGCGTTGTTACGTGAACTCGAAGAAGATGGATTAGTCGAACAGATCAAAGATAGTGGTCCCTGGCGTTTAAAGTAAATCAGATTAAGTCTAGTGGCGACAAATTGGCGGCAAATCCCCCTATATCCTCCCCACTCACCGCCTGATTAAGTCATTGATAAACAAGTAACTCATTGTTTTTATTAGCCCATTTATATAAATGGGTTTTTTATTGCCTGAATTTTGTGTTTTCTTTTAAATCAGAAAGTTAGTTCCCCTCCCCTGACTCAAATGCGTGATGGCCTGAGCCGAATCTCAATACTTCATCCATAATTTTGACTGATGCATTCTGGTGAAGGGAAAAAAGCTATGTTGGTTAAAGGCAAAGTAGCCGTGATCTTCGGTGGCAGTGGTGCTATCGGCAGCGCTGTTGCACATACTATGGCGCGTGAGGGAGCGCATGTGGTTATTGGGGGACGCAACCAGGAAAAGTTGGAGCGAGTTGCCAGCGAAATCCGCGCTGCGGGTGGTAAGGCCGAGACATTTACTATCGACGTGCTCGATGAGCAGTCAACCCTCGAGAAGACGGATCATCTGGCCCGGCAGGTCGGCGACTTTGACGTGGTAATAAACACAACCGGTTTTATGCATGTTCAGGGCAAAGGCATTGCGGAGTTGTCCCTCGCCGAGTTCAGGCAAGGAATTGACCCGTTTTTGACAGCACATTTCAACATAGCAAAAGCAGTATCCCCACACATGGGCGGTGAACGCGCAGGCGCAATCATAACGGTCGTCGCTCCCGCAAGCACAATGGCGATTCCGGGCCACCTTGGTCACGTCGTCGGTTGCGCGGGCACAGAAGCCTTCATCAAGGCACTTGCCAGCGAACTTGCACCGAGGAATATTCGAGTTATCTGCGTGCGTTCGCATGCGATAGACGGCGCTGTGCAGGCCGGTTCCTATACCGGTGAGGTATTCGCCCCCAAGGCTCAAGCAATGGGATTGACGGTTGAACAGTGGGTCGGTGGCGCTGCACAAAGTACCATGCTCAAACGCCTGCCCACGCTTTCTCAAGTGGCCGAGCTCATGACATTTTTGGCATCAGATCATGCTGGTGCAATGACGGCAACAGTGGTCAATATGACTGCGGGTACGACGACCCACTGACAGATAGAACAGGTTGATGACGGCAGAGGTTGGTCATTTCCCTGTGCCGTCTTCCCACAAGTTGAATGAATTTTGGTATAAATATTCTATTAATTTATTGCCTAGGTTTACCCACTCTTTTTAAAATTCAAAGCATTACCTCCATTTCGCCCCACTCTCTGGTTTGCGACCAGCATACAAGTCATTACTGCAAACCCACCGCCGGAACTGAGATATAGCACCCATGCCGGGTCGTACGTGTCAGCGGCAAAGCCTGCTATTACGGGTAAAATCAAGGTGATAACCAGTTGGAAGCGCCAGGCCTTTGCCATCGCTCTGCCGGTTATTGAAGCAGGAAAAGTCTGCATGATGTTTAGCGTGGCCAGCACGAACACGATGTTAGTAAAGATATGCGCCATGACTATCAATAACATCGCCACCCATTGCTTATCAGTGATTGAGACCAGCGCGTAGCAGCAAATAAACAGGGCAAGCGAAATGATAAGCACATTGAGTTTCCCTGTATGGCGCTGCAACTGTGCTTCAGACAACAGCAACGGGCCGATGAGTTGTCCCACACTGCGAGCCAGTAACAACATCAATCCAGAGTCAGAAGATGTGCCGCCAAAGTTTGGCGCCAATGCAGGTAACAGGGCCATTGCGGGTGCACCAACGAATGCGATTGCCGGTAGAAATAGCAAGCTGCGACGCTGCATTTGCGTGAGTTCCCGCCAGTTGAGGTTGGGTAAAACCTCAACATGTCCCGGAGTACAAACTGGGCGATACGCCCTGTGTGCCGCGATTAGCAGAACTATCCCGAGAATAAAACTCATCGCATCCAGTGCGAGAATTGCCGATGTCGCCATACGTCCATAAAGCAATGTGCCGATGCCGATACCAAGTATCACGTTTGCCGCGAAGATAAACGTCTCCAGGCCAGACGCAGCGGGTAATTCTGCGGATTTAAGGCCACTCTTTAACGTCTGGCTGAGCACCGGAACCATCATACCGCCCGCAAAAGCCGCCACTGCCTGACTTGAAAGTAACAAGATCTGGTTATCGCTAAATAACGACCATACAGGCAATCCAAGCCCCATCAACCCAATGATTTCACACAAAATCATAACTGGAATAGGCGATATTTTGGTGAGCAACTTTTCGGCCAGATAACTTCCCGGTAAGCCGGGAGCTAGCGCGAGAATATAGGCAAGAGTGAGTACCGAGGGTTTCGCCTCAAGAGCGAGGAGTTTTCCAAAAACGATGACGTAAGTCAGCCCGTTTCCAACTGAAGAGATGAGTAATGCCGCCCCAAGCAGGGCAAACCAGCGGTGCTGGCGAAGCGTACGCAGAATGAGAAAAAACATGAGTTATCCCTTATCAACAAGCACAAAGTAGTCGCCGACGATTCGTCGGTTTTAAAACTGTGTTTATCGCGAAAGGAACAACTACATTGGTAACAGACTCACATTAAGAAACTGCTTCAAACTCTAGCTAACAATACGCAGAAAATCACCTGCCAAATTTATCCCACAATTTTTGCCAGCATTCTGCTGAGATCTTCGCGGCTCAGCGGATGCCTGTCAGTCACATAATGCAGTGTCATGCCTTCGATAAAAGCATCCAGCGTTCGGGCGGTTATCGGGTCAAAGAAGGTTTCCAGCACTTGCTGGCTACGACACATCCAGTCTTGCATGATGATTTTCAAGGCGGGGTTACGGTTGGCGTAGGCATAAAGTTGATACATCACTTGCAGGTTGTAGGACGTCGCCATTTTCTCGCCGCAAATCATATCGACGATCGCTTCGCAAGCCTCGGTGCGATTGCTGGCTTGCTCCATGCGACTTCGGTACTCATCTGACATCTGAAGGGCGAATTGCGTGAATGCTTCGCTCAGCAATGATTCTATGCCGTCGAAATAATAGGTCATTGATCCTAACGAAACGTCTGCTGCCTCAGCAATTTTGCGGTGTGTAATATGGCTAATTCCATGCTCTACCAGCATATCCAGTGTCGCTTGCAGAATGCGTTCACGTCGTGAAGGATCGTTACGGCGCGGGGCTTTGCTCATTATTTTCGCTCGTTTAAACCGGACTCAAAAGAGTTTACCAGGCAATGTGTACATATGTACACAATCTTGCTAGTGTAATTCGCATTCATCGCCAACCGGTATCTCCATGTCTGCCGCTATTAGCCAACGTAAAGCGACACAACGTCGCACCTGGGCATTATTCGCCTTCTTCTTTCTGCCGGGTCTTGTTATGGCCTCCTGGGCTACACGTACTCCTGCTATCCGGGACACGCTCAGCGTGTCGACCGCGGGTATGGGCATCGTGCTGTTTGGCCTGTCAATTGGCTCGATGAGCGGTATTCTCTGTTCCGGTTGGTTGGTTAAGCGTTTTGGTACGCGCAATATTATCCGTAGCGGCATGACGCTAATGGTGACCGGCATGTTGGTGATGGGGATTGCGCTGTTCCTTTCGTCACCTTGGTTGTTTGCCCTGGGGCTTGCGATTTTAGGCGCGGGGCTTGGCTCGTCTGAAGTGGCGATGAACGTAGAAGGCGCCATTGTGGAAGGCCTGCTGAAAAAAACGGTGCTACCGATGATGCACGGTTTTTACAGCCTGGGAACACTTGCTGGCGCGGGCATTGGCATGAGTCTGACGGCCTTTAACGTCACTGCTTATGGGCATCTGTTGGTGATTGGCCTAATCGTGATTGCACCGATTATTATCGCGATTACCGCAATCCCCCATGGCGTAGGAAAGGACAATGCCGATGCGAACTCTGTTGATGCGCACGAACCGCACCCGCCGTTTTATAAAGATCTTCAGCTGATACTGATCGGCACTATTGTGCTGGCGATGGCGTTTGCAGAAGGCTCCGCCAATGACTGGTTACCTCTGCTGATGGTCGACGGTCATGGTTTTAGCCCCACATCCGGCTCAATGATTTATGTCGGCTTTACGCTTGGAATGACCGTTGGGCGCTTTACCGGCGGTTGGTTTATTGACCGCTACAGCCGCGTGACGGTGGTTCGTGCCTGTGCCGTGATGGGGATTTTAGGTATAGGTCTCATCATCTTTGTTGATAATGCCTTTGTGGCTGGCATTTCCGTGATTCTATGGGGATTGGGAACTTCACTTGGTTTCCCGCTCACCATCTCTGCCGCAGGTGATACCGGGCCAGACCCGGCAACTCGCGTCAGTGTCGTCGCCGCGTCAGGTTATATTGCGTTCCTTGTAGGCCCGCCTTTGCTGGGCTTCCTCGGTGAGCATTACGGCCTGCGTCTGGCCATGCTGGTAGTACTGAGTTTGATGGTGGTTGCAGCCCTGGTTGCGAAAGCCGTCGCTAAACCTACAGACCTTGTACCCGAGTTAATTCAACGGAGAAATCGATGAGTGTGAAACTAATTGCCGTCGACATGGATGGAACGTTCCTCGACGATAATAAAGAGTACAACCGCGCACGTTTTGCTGAACTATATGCGCAGATGAAAGAGCAAGGTATTCGGTTTGTGGTCGCCAGTGGCAACCAGTATTACCAGTTAATTTCGTTTTTCCCGGAGATTGCCCACGAGATTTCATTCGTTGCCGACAACGGGGGATGGGTCGTTAACGAGGGCAAAGATACGTTCAACGGTGAGTTGACACAACAGCAGTTCAACACCGTTATCGACCATCTGCTGACACTGCCACATGTGGAGATTATCGCCTGTGGCAAGCGCAACGGTTATACCCTGAAAAGTTATGACGACGCGTTCAAAAAATTGGCACGCATGTATTATCACCGCCTCGAATTAGTCGACAATTTCTCAAGACTCGACGATATCTTCTTTAAATTTGCTCTGAATTTACCCGACAGTTTGTTGGAAGACACCATGAGTTCGCTGGCAGAACAATTCGAAGGCATTATGGTGCCGGTTTCCAGCGGCCATGGCTCGATTGACCTTATCATTCCAGGCATTCACAAAGCTAACGGATTGCGGATACTGCAAGAAAAATGGGGTATTGATGACAGCGAAGTCGTCACGTTTGGCGATGGCGGTAACGATATAGAGATGCTGCGTCAGGCCAGATTCGGCTTTGCTATGGCCAATGCTCCTGAAAAAATTAAACACGTTGCATCTTATCAGGCTGGACATTGCAACCAGCAAGGTGTGTTGGATGTGATTGAAAAAGTTCTGAAGAAAGAGTCGCCGTTTAACGAGTGATTCGAAAAGAGGGGCAAATATGCCCCTCTTTTTACTTTACAACGCTTTAAGCAACAACAATAAACCGTACCCCACCACCGCCGCCCACAATAACATCGGCAATGAATAGTAGTGGAAACGTACCCAAATACGGCGATCGTTGGCCATACGTAAGGCAATCAGATTCGCCAGCGAACCAGGCAGCAGACCAAAACCGCCAATATTTACCGCGAAAGCGAGCAACATTGACGCGGGCACATAATTCAGCAGCAAAATCGTCGAGGGAACATTACTGATCACCTGCGACAAACCGATTCCCAGCGCGAATAGTCCCCCTGTAGAAAGCTGATTAATACCTGCTAATGCGTGCTGTAACACCGGGAGCTGCGTTATCAGATACACATCGATAAACATCACCATAAATACCAACAGCAAACTCCAGTCGATATTCAGCAATACTCTGCGGGCCAGCACCAGAAACCCCGCGGCCACGACGAGCAGTCCCCAGATCTCTTGTTTTAGCTCCAGCGCGACAATAAATACCCCATACAGGGCAACACAACTCAGCACCAGTTTTGGCTGCCAGTCATGTTTTTTATCATGACTCTGGTAAATGAGTTTTTTATTGGGAAAACAGAACCAACTAAGCGCCAACAGGCTGAGCATAATAGCCAGCGCCAGCGGGGCCATTTGCCAGCTAAATTCCCCGAACGATAAACCCGAACGCCCCCACAGCAAAATGTTCTGCGGGTTACCAATTGGCGTAAGCATTGAGCCAGCATTCACTGCCAACGCTTCAAAAATAATGAGCCGATTAATGGGGATCGCGCACATTTTTTTCAGCGTGATGGTTAACGGCACGATGATAAACAGTGCAACGTCGTTGGTCAGAAACGTTGAGAGCAATGCCGCCGCGCTGATTAAAAACAGGGCAAGCGTTCGCTCATTATCAAAACGTTTCACCATCCGACGGCCCAACACATCGAAATAGCCACTTAGCTCCACGCCTTTGGTCAACATCATTAAGCCCGCAAGCGTAATAATGGTGTGCCAATCAATGGCATTAGCCCAAAGGGTTGGATGAAAAGGCGCGAAAAAACTCAGAACCACACCAATAAGTAGCAATAGATGAAGGAATCGATCGCGAGCAAAAGGGCGAACCAGGGTTAACAACATTCCTACTTGAACCCTCGCTGCTCGCTAAACAAGCGAAAGGCTGCCAGGGTCTCTTCACTGACGTGATGCTCTACCCCTTCAGCGTCAATCCTTGCGGTTTCCGGGCTAATACCCAATGCGAGGAAAAAGTTCTCGACGATCTGATGACGTTCACGACTGATTTGCGCCAGCTTTTCACCTTCGGCTGTCAGAAACACACCACGCCACGGTATTTGCTCTATAAGCCCAACCGAAGCAAGTCTTTTTAACATTTTTGCAACGGTCGGCTGAGAAACACCGAGTCGTGCCGCCATGTCTACCTGGCGCACTTCCCCAACTTCGCGAATCAAATCTGAAATCAACTCTACGTAGTCATCAATTAATTCACGACGGTGCGCTTCACGCACCTGCCGAAAGCCTTCGACATGCTCTTCAACATTTACCAACTGCGTCACTTTCTGTTTATTTTTTTGGCCAGGCGTACGGCTCATGATGCTTCCTCATGCAGTGGCGCGGCATCGTCCAATGACGACGTTTGGCCCCATTGTAAACCAGCATCACGTAAGCACAAAAATTTAACGAATTAGCAATAGCTATACAATATAGCCTGTGCTATATCTGTATGTAATGCAATCAGCCCTAAAGGGAATCAAGGGCAGCAGAAGTGAACGGGAGGAAACAATGAGCGAATTTAAAAGGTGCATGAAAGTGTTTACACATTCCCCATTTCAAGTGCGGCTAATGCTGCTGAACATGTTATGTGATTGGGTTTCCGGGAAACCAGAGCAGGGCGAAAAACCTAAGTCGTAGGCAGCCGCCCTGCCTTCTTCTGCTTAAGTCTCTCAGAAATTTAACCGCAGCTTGTTTGTAACAGTTCATTTCAATAGATTCAGTGAATACCTCGCGCTGAGGCGCTTAAACCCTACTATTTGTCGGATTTGCTACCTGTTTCGCAAAACACACTTCTCTTATCAGTTGATCTTCTTATCGTACCGCTCTATCTTCTTGCAGCCCTGCACATGAAACGGCTCGCAGATGCGGTCCAGTTCCCTTCTTTTCCGTCTGTCAGGCAGGTTCTTACCCTCGTCGCCAGGGTTTTCGCATGGCGTTTAGTAGATCTCGATAAACATGAATTTAACGGTTAAAGATACCCTGACGATTCGCGCAGTTGCGCTTAATCCGTGGACTGGTTTTTATTTCCTTCAGTCTTTATTGATTAACTTTGCTCTCGGTTACGAATTTAGCATTATGTATGCAGTGGCATTCAGTTGCGTCTTACTGCTGCTGTGGCGCAGTGCGCCCAAATTACAAAAAGGTTTACTGGCGATTTGCAGCCTGATTGCTGCTATGTATTTCCCATTTGGCCAGGCCTATGGCTCGCCAAACTTTAATACCTTGCTTGCCCTACACTCGACTAATTTCGAAGAATCCACGGAATTGATGACCATCTTCCCGTGGTACAGCTATTTAGTATCGCTATTTATTCTTGCGCTCGGTGTTATTGCTTTGCGCCGCAAAGTTGCGCCGAAAAAACGCCTCTGGTGCCATTTTGATAGTTTATGTCTGGTCATTAGCGTGGTGTGTTTTTTTGTCGCTCCGGTACAAAACCTGGCATATGGCGGCGTATTTAAAATCAAAGATTCCGGCTACCCGGTATTCCGCTTCGTTAAAGATGTTGTAGTCAATAATCAGGAAGTTATTGATGAGCAAACGCGCATGCAGGCCTTCGCGCAAATGAAGGACACCTGGAATGTGCTGGCAGTTAAACCAAAATATCAAACTTACGTGGTGGTAATTGGTGAAAGCGCGCGCCGCGACGTGTTAGGGGCATTCGGCGGCCATTGGGACAACACCCCGTTTGCCAGCCAGGTCAACGGCAATCTGTTTATGGATTATGTGGCCGCCAGCGGCTCGACGCAGAAATCACTGGGCATGACGCTTAACCGTGTGATTGATGGAAAACCGCAATATCAAGACAACATTATTACGCTTGCTAACCGTGCAGGTTTCCAGACCTGGTGGTTCTCAAATCAGGGGCAAATTGGTGAGTACGATACCGCCATTGCCAGTATCGCCAAACGCGCCGATGAAGTGCAGTTCCTGAAAAGCGGTGATTTTGAAGCAGATAAAAATACTCGTGACGAAGCCTTGCTCAAAATGACGGCACAAGTATTTGCGACACCGCGAACCACACCGCAATTAATTGTGCTGCATTTGATGGGCTCGCATCCACAAGCATGCGACCGAACACAAGGTAAGTATAAAGATTTCGTCCAGTCGAAAGAGACGTCTTGTTATATCTATAGCATGACGCAAACCGACGATTTGCTAAAACAACTCTACCAACAGCTACAAAATAGCGGCGAGAGTTTCTCGATGGTTTACTTCTCTGACCACGGTCTGGCTGTCAAAGAACGCGGTACTGATGTGCAGTATCTGGCGCATGATGATGCGTTCCAACAAAACTTCCAGGTACCGTTTATGGTGCTGTCCAGTGACGATAAAGTGCATCGCCAGATAAAAGCACGCCGTTCAGCAAATGATTTCCTGAACTTCTTCTCAGCGTGGACCGGGATTAAAACCAAGGAATTAACGCCGAAGTATAAGTTCATTTCTGAGCAAAATGCCGGGCCAATCTACATCACCAACTTTAAGCTCAAAAAGGTGGACTATACTCACCTTCAGACGGATGTGTTTGAAACAAAGACTCGGTAACTCAAATTGTAGATATAAAAAATCCGCCACTAAGGGCGGATTTTTTTTCACTCGATAAAAGAGTGAAATTAGAAGCGGTAACCCACGCCTGCGATCCAGGTGCCAACATCAACGTTACGGATGCGGCTCTGCTCGTAGGAAACGTCCAGTGCAACGTTTTCGATTGGGTTAAACTGCATACCTGCGCCGTAAGAGAAACCGTAGTCGCTGGTGTCAGATTTGTTAGGGAAAGCGGTGTTCTGGAATTTACCGTAACCCACACCCACTACACCGTAGATGCTTGCCCAATCGTTGATGCGGTAAGCAGGACCAGCAGTGATACCGTAGTATTGGCCTTTGTTATAAACGCCATCTTCAGTACGGTTTTTCTCGGTGTAAGTGAAAGAACCGATGTAACCCAGTGGGGTGTCGTTTTCGTAACGGTATTTCAGGTTAAAACCGCTAGCTTTGTTAGCAACGCCCTGCATATCGCTCTGTGCGTAGCCACCGGTTACGGTGCTAGTTGCTGCAGATGCGGTACCAACGGAAACGGCCAGAACACAAGCCAGTGCTGAAAGACATGCAATTTTTTTCATAATCCACCTCAAATGTGCTTCAAGTAACTTCTAAGTTTTTAATATATCAAAATTGTGTCAGAAACTCTTCGACATTTACGTTGTCTAATGAACCCTTTCATGTAACAGATCATTTCCATTACATCCTACTACCTTAAATTCATAGACTTTTTGTCAGAAAGCGACGTAATTGTTGGCATAAAATGCAACATAGTCATCCAGATAATTCTTAAACAATTTCGAACAAATCTTATGCATTCACACAGTTATCTTACTGCATCGGGCCATTATTTTTTTCAATGAAATCTCAACCAGCCATAACTTAATCATTTACACTGGGGTCACTTTTACTTTCTTGACCAAAATAGACACTGACTGACAGGATGCTGGATGCCGTTATCGCCACGTAAAACCCCCATATGGTTACCTATTGTTGTTCTTTTGATTGCGATGACCTCCATTCAAAGTGGTGCATCACTTGCGAAATCGCTTTTCCCACTAGTCGGTGCGCCTGGAGTGACGGCGTTACGCCTGGCGCTGGGAACATTGATTCTGGTGGTTGTCTTTAAGCCGTGGAGACTCCGATTCAAAGCTGAGCAACGCATCCCTTTATTGATGTACGGGCTGGCGCTCGGGGGCATGAACTACCTGTTTTATTTATCTATCCAAACAGTGCCGCTCGGGATTGCTGTCGCGCTTGAGTTCACCGGCCCGCTTGCCGTGGCTCTGTTTTCATCACGCCGAGCGGTGGATTTTATCTGGGTGATTTTGGCGGTATTGGGCCTTTGGTTCTTGTTACCACTCGGGCAATCAATTTCGCATGTCGATCTCGCGGGTGCCGCCTATGCCCTGGGTGCCGGGGCTTGTTGGGCAATTTACATCCTGTTTGGACAGAAAGCGGGGGCCGACCATGGGCCAGCAACGGTGGCATTTGGTTCGCTTATTGCGGCAATTGTCTTTGTGCCAATTGGCGCATGGCAGTCAGGGGAACTCCTCTGGCATTGGTCACTTTTACCGTTAGGCCTCGGCGTTGCGGTGTTATCGACGGCTCTGCCCTACTCGCTGGAAATGATTGCGCTCACGCGATTACCGACACGCACCTTTGGCACGCTAATGAGTATGGAACCCGGACTCGCAGCACTGTCAGGGATGTTGTTCCTTGGTGAACATCTGACTTTGGTGCAATGGCTGGCGCTGCTCTCAATTATTGCCGCATCTGTCGGCTCGACGCTTACCCTCAAGCGCGAAACACAGATTACTAGCGTCGATGTAAATTAGCCTTCTCTATTATTATTTACCGTGGTTATTGTTATCACGGTAAATAATTTCATCTATTAAAATCTGATTCTTCGTTCAACGAGTGATATGACCGTAATATTTCACGCGTAATTCCCGAAATTCACCCCATCCCCGCAACAATGTAGCGCGTGTTATTTCAAGATTATTTTTCATTACCTCTATGCGAAAACAATAATTATTACCATTCAATATTCATGTTTGTTTTATTTCTCTTACCGCCTGCAACATAATATTCAAAATCATTTATTAACAATGAGTTACTAAATTCCATTAATTAATCTCTATTTATCTGATAGGTATTAACGACTCCGGCGAACATGAAATCCGGTGCTATACTTATTTCCGGTAATTCATTGGACATAACATCAAGAGGATGAAAGATTATGACTACCGCTAAACTGGTAAAAACCAAATCTACCAATCTGCTGTTTACCCGTAACGATGTTGCAGACAGTGAAAAGAAAGCTACCATTGAGCTGCTCAATCGCCAGGTCATCCAGTTCATTGATTTGTCGTTGATTACCAAGCAAGCGCACTGGAATATGCGTGGCGCAAACTTTATTGCAGTACATGAGATGCTTGACGGTTTCCGCACAGCCCTCACTGACCACCTCGACACGATGGCTGAGCGCGCCGTTCAACTTGGAGGCGTAGCGCTGGGTACGACTCAAGTCATTAACAGTAAAACACCACTGAAAAGTTACCCGCTGGATATCCACTCAGTTCAGGATCATCTGAAAGAATTAGCCGATCGTTACGCGATTGTGGCTAACGATGTGCGTAAGGCAATCAGTGAAGCCAAAGACGAAGATACCGCTGATATCCTGACTGCGGCTTCGCGCGATCTGGACAAGTTCCTGTGGTTTATCGAGTCAAATATTGATTAATTGCTAGCGATTAGTGACTTCATCCTCCCGTCTTCGGGAGGATGTTTGCACTGTTTTAGCGCATTGATTTGTTAACCCCCACCGCAAAAGTTACTTATTTGTAATAATCACTTCACACAATCGTTAACAGATGATTGTTTTACCACCTTAATCTGCGGTAAAAATAGGCTTCAACATTTCTCCCCATTTTACGCACCAAAACTGGGCACCATAACAGTGCATCGTAACTGGCTTGCAACCATTATTGTGCAATGTTACATATTCACATCCTTGCAAAAACAGTAAGTTGAAAACTTGGCATGATTTTTTCATGTTACGGTTTGCTGATGCAGGGGATTGCCCCATGGATAAACAAGGAAATGCTATGAAGTCGATTTTGAAAGTTTCACTGGCAGCACTCACCCTGGCTTTTGCGGTTTCTTCCCACGCCGCTGATAAGAAACTGGTCGTTGCGACCGACACCGCATTCGTTCCTTTCGAATTCAAACAAGGCGACAAATACGTCGGTTTTGATATCGATTTATGGGATGCCGTAGCAAAAGAATTAAAACTGGATTACACCCTCAAGCCTATGGATTTCAGCGGCATCATTCCTGCGCTGCAAACCAAAAACATTGACCTGGCGTTGGCGGGGATCACCATTACTCCTGAGCGTCAAAAGGCTATCGAATTCTCTGACGGCTATTACAAAAGCGGCCTGTTAGTGATGGTTAAAGCGGACAACGACAGCGTTAAAAGCGTAAAAGATCTCGACGGTAAAGTGGTTGCTGTGAAGAGCGGCACCGGCTCCGTTGATTACGCGAAAGCTAACATCAAAACTAAAGACCTGCGTCAGTTCCCGAACATCGATAACGCATATATGGAACTGGGCACTAACCGTGCTGACGCCGTACTGCACGACACACCAAACATTCTGTACTTCATCAAAACTGCAGGCCAGGGCAAGTTCAAGGCTGTAGGTGATTCTCTGGAAGCGCAGCAATACGGCATCGCCTTCCCTAAAGGAAGTGATGAACTGCGCACTAAAGTTAACGGCGCGCTGAAAACACTGAAAGAGAACGGCAAGTACAACGAAATCTACAAAAAATGGTTCGGCACTGAACCAAAATAATAAATCTAAAATGATGTAAGCAAGACCTAAGGGGCGGCTTTCGCCCCTGATATTTTTGAACCACGGTAAATAACAGTAAAACAGGAACACATCATGGAGTTTGACTGGAGTGCCATTTGGCCTGCAATCCCGCTTTTGATTGAAGGCGCCAAAATGACTTTGCTGATTTCGGTCATCGGGTTATTTGGTGGTCTGATCATTGGCCTGGTGGCCGGTTTCGCCCGTACCTACGGCGGCTGGATTGCCAACCACATCGCATTAGTTTTCATTGAAGTCATCCGCGGTACGCCAATCGTCGTACAGGTGATGTTCATCTACTTCGCGCTGCCTATGGCAGTCCCTGACTTGCGCATCGACCCGTTCACAGCGGCTGTCGTGACCATTATGATCAACTCCGGTGCTTATATTGCGGAAATTACCCGTGGTGCGGTGCTGTCGATTCATAAAGGCTTCCAGGAAGCCGGGCTTGCACTCGGTCTGTCCAAGCGCGAAACCATTCGCCACGTCATTATGCCGCTGGCTCTGCGCCGTATGCTGCCGCCGCTGGGCAACCAGTGGATTATCAGCATCAAAGATACGTCGCTGTTTATCGTTATCGGTGTGGCTGAGCTGACCCGTCAGGGGCAAGAAATTATTGCAGGAAACTTCCGTGCGCTAGAGATTTGGAGCGCCGTTGCAGTCTTCTATCTGATTATTACTTTGGTGCTGAGCTTCGTGCTGCGTCGCCTTGAAAGAAGGATGAAAATCCTGTGATTGAATTTAAAAACGTCTCTAAGCACTTTGGCAAAACCCAGGTGCTGCATAACATCGACCTCAACATTAAACAGGGCGAGGTGGTGGTGATTATCGGGCCGTCAGGCTCCGGCAAATCCACATTGCTGCGTTGCATTAACAAACTGGAAGACATCACCAGTGGTGACCTGTTTGTTGACGGTCTGAAAGTGAATGATCCGAAAGTAGATGAGCGCCTGATTCGTCAGGAAGCTGGGATGGTGTTCCAACAGTTCTATCTGTTCCCACATCTGACTGCGCTGGAAAACGTCGCCTTTGGTCCGATTCGTGTGCGTGGTCTGAAAAAAGACGCGGCCGATAAACTGGCTAAAGAACTATTGGCAAAAGTGGGCCTTGCTGAACGCGCACATCACTATCCGTCAGAGCTTTCCGGTGGCCAACAACAGCGTGTGGCGATTGCCCGTGCGTTGGCTGTGAAGCCGAAAATGATGCTGTTTGATGAGCCTACCTCAGCCCTTGACCCGGAACTGCGCCACGAAGTGTTGAAGGTTATGCAGGATCTGGCAGAAGAAGGCATGACGATGGTTATCGTCACTCACGAAGTGGGATTTGCCGCCAAAGTCGCTTCGCGCCTGATCTTCATTGATAAAGGGCGCATTGCTGAAGATGGTAATCCGCAAGAGTTGATTGATAACCCACCAAGCCAGCGTTTGCAGGAATTCTTGCAGCACGTGTCTTGATTTCCCCCCTCACCCTAGCCCTCTCCCTCAAGGGAGAGGGGATAATCCGAAATTATCCCCCAAGACCGTCTTCTACCTCTCCTGGGGGAGATAGGATAATCCGGAATTCTCCCTCAAGACCGTCTTCTCCCTCTCCTGGGGGAGAGAGGATAATCCGGAATTCTCCCCCAAGACCGTCTTCTCCCTTTCCTGGGGGAGAGGGGATAATCCGAAATTCTCCCCCAAGACCGTCTTCTCCCTTTCCTGGGGGAGAGGGGATAATCCGGAATTCTCCCTCAAGACCGTCTTCTCCCTCTCCTGGGGGAGAGGGGGATAATCCGAAATTATCCCTCAAGACCGTCTTCTACCTCTCCTGGGGGAGAGGGGGATAATCCGGAATTCTCCCTCAAGACCGTTTTCTCCCTCTCCTGGGGGAGAGGGCCGGGGTGAGGGTGTTCCATTGGATTATGAAGGCTTGTAACGCGTTGCAGCCCAACGAGCACGTTGTGCATCATTCATAAAGGTCCAGGCAATGAAACGGCTCTGTTTCTGCCCCTGGGCCATCTCTTTTTTCACCACTTTCTCGACACCCGCTTCCTGCAATACGCGGTAAATCAGCGGCAGGTTTTCGCCACGGGACACTAACGAAGTGAACCACTGAACCTGACGGCCAAACGCTTTGCTCTCGTTAATCATCTGGCTGACGAATGCCACTTCGCCACCTTCACACCACAGTTCTTGCTCACGGCCGCCAAAATTCAATGCGGCGTCTTTGTCCTGACCGAGGTTTACGCGTTTACGCTCACTACCGCTGCGAGCCGCTTGTGCAGAGTCGTGGAACGGAGGATTGCAGAGTGTGGCATCAAACATTTCATTCTTATGAATCACGCCGGGTAAAATCGCCGTAGGCGTTTTCTGGCGACGCACACGAATAAGACGCGACAGTCCTGGGTTTGCATCAATAATCGCCGTCGCATTACGCACAGCTTCAGCATCCACATCTGTCCCAGTGAAGCGCCAGCCGTACTCGTGCTGGCCTATCAGTGGATAAATACAGTTCGCACCAACGCCCACATCCAACACCGAAGCCTGTGAAGGCACCACACCGCCGTTACCTTCAGCCAGTAAATCGGCCAGATGGTGAATATAGTCGGCACGTCCTGGCACCGGAGGGCAAAGAAAACCTTCTGGAATGTCCCACTGTTTCACCCCGTAGAAATGCGCCAATAACGCCTGATTGAGCGCTTTAACTGCCAGAGGGTCGGCAAAATCAACTGTCGTATCGCCATGTGGTCCTGGGCGTAGAAATGCGCTCAGCGCTGGGCTACTTTGCGTCAGCGCCGGGAAATCATAACGGTTACGGTGGCGGTTACGTGGGTGCAAACCTGGTTTAGTGGTGGCAGGGGTTTTCATTGCGGCTTCTCCTTGTGTGGTCGCGTAAGATACTCTGTGAAACCTGCGGGGTAAATACGCCACGCCAATTTCATCACTGAATGAGGTCTTATGTCCGCGAAACGCTATTACTACGAACCTGCCGACGGCCACGGTTTGCCCCACGACCCATTGAACGCCATTATCGGTCCCCGCCCTATTGGCTGGATTGCCTCCTACAATCAGCAAGGCCAACGAAATCTGGCACCGTACAGTTTCTTTAACTGCTTTAATTATCGACCACCGATTATTGGGTTCGCCAGCAGCGGTTGGAAAGACAGCGTACAAAATATTCTTGAGACCAAAGAGTTTGTCTGGAACCTGACCACGCGTGAACTGGCCGAACAGATGAATGAAACCTCCGCCTCCATCCCGCACGGTGAAGATGAGTTTACTCGCGCCGGATTGACCGCTGTTGCAGGACGAAAAGTCAAAGCCAGTCTGGTGGCAGAAAGTCCTGTCAATTTCGAGTGCCGCTTGTCTCAGTGCATTCAGCTAACGGGTGCTGACGGGGCGGCTATCAATACCTGGCTTGTCCTGGGTGAAGTCGTCGCGGTACATATCGATGAATCCCTGCTGATCGAGGGCATTTACCAAACTGCATTGGCAAAACCGGTGCTGCGCGCGGGCGGTCCATCAGCTTATTACACCATTGATGAAGCCCATCGCTTTGACTTAATTCGCCCTGACGCGCGATAAAACCAACGAAATCATGATCCTGTATCTGCATGATTTGTAAGTATTCCGTCAAGTTGTGTTGTTCAAAAAATGAGCATAAGTTAATCAATTTTTTGCGTCTTTTATTTACCGCATTGCACCTACACTTCAAGTGCTGATTGTTTTTTTATCAGCCCCCCTAAAGCGAGAGGATGTGATTATGAAAAAATTGCTGTATTTTTCTGCGGTTGTCACCCTTGCGACATTACCGTTTGCTACCATGGCCGCCGATCAACTTTCTAAAGACAACCTAGGTCAACTGCGTCCGGCAGGGACCGTCTCTGTCTCTGGCGCCGCTAATCTTGACGATCTACAAGCCAAACTTGGTGAGAAAGCGAAAGAAGAAGGTGCAAAAGGTTTTATTGTTAACTCTGCCAGTGGTGACGAACGTATGTTTGGCACCGCGACTATTTATAAATAGTCTGAATAGTTTGTCCCCGGGGTATGTGTAATAACGGCTTCTCTATCAGGGGGCCGTTTTTTATTTACGCCCCCCCTCTTTTTCTTCACGGAAAAAATAAGTAATCACATGATACTTTTATTGACCATCTGTGAATGACCTCACTTTATTTGCTCCTGACAACGTCTACTGTAAGCAGCGCAAGAATTGTCTCTTGTGATGACTTACGGAGCGGTAATAATGAAAAACCTGATGGCCGCAATAGAAGCAAAGCTGATGCCGCTTGCGGGAAGAATGGCACAACAACGCCATCTCGGAGCGATTCGCGATGCGTATATCTCGTTTATGCCGTTTATTATTGTGGGTTCTATTCTGCTGGTTATTTCCTCTTTCCCAAGCACTGCTTATCAACAGTTTATGGCATCAATTTTTGGTGAAGGTTGGTCTGCCACTATAGAAATCCCGTTTAATGCCATTTTCTCTACCATGGCGGTGTTTATTAGCTTTTTGGTCGCTTACCGTCTGGCCGAGCGTTATGACATTGACAAAATGTCAGCCGGTATTTTGTCGCTCTCCTGCTTTTTGATCCTCACACCTTTCGCTAAAACTCCAGAGATTGGCAACTTAATCCCGATGGAATGGCTGGGATCAAAAGGGTTATTTGTGGCGATGCTGGGTGCACTTGCCAGCACGGAATTATTTGCCTGGATGCTACGTCAAAACTGGGTGATACGTATGCCAGACGGCGTGCCACCAGCGGTACAGAAATCATTTGCCGCACTGATCCCATCACTGCTGATATTGGTCATTGCACTCGCAATTCGCGTGCTGTTCGCCAAAACGGATTACCACACCATTCACCAGTTTGTTTATGAAGTCCTCGCAACGCCAATTCGTCACTTTGGTACCTCCTATATCGGGGCGCTGTTTACCTGCTTTAGCATTACCAGTTTGTGGTCGGTCGGTATTAACTCCGGTTCGATGGTCAATGGCATCCTGCGGCCTTTCTGGATGGAAAACCAGATGGAAAATCTGGCGGCAACTCAAGCCGGTTTGCTGCCACCGCATGTGGTGACCGAACAGTTCTACGATATGATTTGGATGGGGGGTGCCGGTGCAACTTTGTCTCTGGTGATTGCTATGCTGCTCTTTGCCCGCAGCCAGCACATTAAAAACGTTTCACGCCTTGCCGCAGGCTCTTCCATCTTCAACATTAACGAACCGGTGCTCTTTGGCCTGCCGGTTATCATGAACCCCATCATGCTCATCCCATTCAACCTGGTTCCGCTGGTGCTGGTTACCGTGCAGTACATCGCCATGTCGATAGGTTGGGTTGCCACCACTACTGGAGTGTATATCCCATGGACACTGCCTCCGGTGCTAAGCGGTTTTATCGTTACCGGACATCTCAGCGGTGCCATCATTCAGCTTATTAACCTGCTGATCGGCGCCATCATCTATCTACCATTCCTTAAAGTGGTGGATAAGCAATATCGGGCCAATGAAACCCCGGCGCTTGTCCCATCAACCAAACCCGCCACGGAGTAAGTAAAACATGACGTTATCGACAAACTGGGGCGTGATAGCGACCTGGCGCATGGCCTGGGAAGGTGTCGCTGAAGCTGCAAATATGCTGCAAGAAAGCGGCGATGCCAGCAGCGCTGCTGTGCTGGCCGTGACCTGCGTGGAAGATTATCCCTACTATAAATCAGTCGGTTACGGCGGTTTGCCAAACGAGCAAGGCGTTGTCGAACTCGACGCTGCGTTTATGGACGGCTCAACGCTTGCCATCGGCGCAGTCGCCAGTATCCGCGACATCGCTAACCCCATTCTGGTGGCCCAGGCATTAAGCCGCGAACGCTTTAATAGTTTTATGGTGGGTGAAGGTGCCCAAACCTGGGCTTTTGCCCACGGCTTTGAACACAAAAACATGCTGACGGACCGCGCCCATCAGCATTACCTGAAACGCAAACGTGAAACACTGGATCGTGGTTTAAGCCCGTACACCGGGCACGACACCGTCGGCGTTATCACGCTCGACCAAAATCAGCAAATGTGTGTCGCCACCTCAACCAGCGGGTTGTTTATGAAACGCCCCGGCCGCGTCGGTGACTCCCCCGTCTCTGGTTCAGGATTTTATGCCGATAGCCAGATTGGTGCCGCAACAGCCACCGGCCTTGGCGAAGATCTAATGAAAGGCTGCATCAGCTACGAAATTGTCAGCCGCATGGGGCGCGGCATGTCACCGCAACAGGCGGCAGAATCCGCAGTTTACGATTTGGAAAGCCAGCTCATTGCCCGCTTTGGTCGCGCCGGAGATTTGTCTGTCGTTTGCATGAATAATCACGGTGAATACGGTGCCGCAACCACTATTGATAACTTCTCGTTTTCGGTCGCCACACCCGCACAAGCGCCAGCCGTGTTTTTGACCACTCGCGAAGGCAAGCACACGCTTATTCGCCCCGCAGATCAGGCCTGGCTTGATGCCTACCTGGAGCGCATAACTGCGGAGGTGATTGTATGAAATGCCAGATAACTACCCTTGCACAATGCCGGACAGACGCCCATTTAATGTTGTGGAAAGCGCATACGGATGCGTGGCCAGAAGCATTGCGCCCGCTGCTTGCTGAAATGGCACACGGTGACGAGCCACAATCCACCCGCTTTGGTTTAAACGGCCTCTGCCAACAGCTCACTCTTTTGCCTTCGAGCCAGATTGAACGCCCCGAAATCCTGCGCCAGTTAACCGAAAGCCTGAATACTCTTTTGCCCAGCCCAGTTTTGCATCCCGTCGCGCTGGATATTTCCGCTTTCAATCTGGCAGACTGCACCGTATTTACTCGCCTGCGCACTCTGTTGGTTGCGTTGATGAACCGCTTTTATCAGCTCCCACAATTGGGTTTTCGACAAGGCCAGCAAGAAAGCAACGGGCAGCTTTGGCTTTTGAGCACAGAGCACAACACGCTTGCCGATGAGTTGGCCGCGCAAACTCAGGCTATTGCTCAAGGCATGTTTCTATCGCGCAAACTTTCCGACACACCTGCAAATGGCTGCCGTCCGCAAGATGTTGCGCAGCAGGCGCAAGCTTGGGCGAGCGCCCATCCGAAAACTCACTGCGATATTCTGGACGAAAACACCCTGCGCGAGCTGGGTTTAGGCTGTCTTGATGCCACAGGGAAAGGCAGCAAGAATCCTCCACGCCTTGTGACACTTCGCTGGCAAGGCGCGGCAGAAAACGCGCCATATTACGCCTTCGTTGGCAAAGGCATCACCTTCGACACGGGTGGTATGTGGCTTAAAGAAGGCGAAGGGATGCGCACCATGAAATACGACATGTGTGGTGCTGCTGTGGTCTTCGGGCTAATGGAGATTGTTAAAACGCTACAACTTCCGCTGAACGTGGTCGCCGTGATGGCGCTGGCAGAAAACATGCCGGGTGAAAATGCCATGCTGCCGGGTGATGTGGTGAAATCTCATGCCGGTCTGAACGTCGAAATTATTAACACCGATGCAGAAGGTCGCCTGGTACTGGCTGATGCGCTCAGCTACACCGCAACACGCTTTAAACCGGCGGCATTAATCGACGTCGCCACGCTGACAGGCGCAGTAGTCAAAGCATTGGGTTACGACATTTCGGGTCTGATGAGTAATAACCCGCAATTGAGCCAACAACTACAGCAGGCGGCCGACTTAACCCAGGACCGGATCTGGCCGCTACCGCTGGACGAAAGTTTTGATCCGCAGGTCAAAAGTCATATTGCCGATCTGACCAATACACCTCCCAACAACGCGGCGATTGCCGTCTCAGCCGCTCATTTTTTAAGTAAGTTCTGCCATCAGTTGCCATGGGCGCACTTAGATGTCAGCGGAACCGCACTCTGTCGCGGTAAATTCACGCAGGCCAGCGGCCGTCCAGCTCTGCTATTGACGCAATACTTACTCGATCTGTGCAAAGGAAACTCCAATGAAAAAGATTCTACTGGTATGTGATTTAGGGATGTCGACCAGTCTGGTCGTCAAACGGATGCAAGAAGCTGCCGCAAAACGTGAGCTGGAAGTTGAGATCCAGGCAAAAGGAATGAGTGATTTTAAAAACGCGATTACGGCTTTTGACTGCGCGCTGCTCGGCCCGCAGATTGCTTATAAGCTCGCTGATTACAAGCAAATCGCCGCCGCGCTCAACAAGCGCGTTGAAACCATTAACATGATGGATTACGGAATGGTCAATGGAGAGAAGATCCTCGATCACGCTCTATCTCTCTGTAATTAAACTCTAAATAATTCGAGTTGTAGGAAGGCGGCAAGGGAGTGAGTCCTCAGGAGCTTACTTAGGTAAGTGACTGAGGCGAGGGAGTGCAGCCAACGCACCTACAGCTTGAAGTATGACGAGTTTAGCGAGATTTTAGCCATGCAGCCGGTGTGAGATTCTTCAACCGGCTGCGGATAATTCGATGATTCAGCAAATCCTCAAATTCCAGCAACACGGCTCCAAACCCTAACCGTTTATCGAACCGTTCACCATTGAGTAACTGCTCCAGAGGCTGCGCCCAT